>NZ_JBFTPT010000015.1:0-243908 GCF_056398625.1 Paenibacillus sp. 01T431 | reverse complement strand
GAGGCACAAAGGAGAATTGAAGAATATTTGCATTTCTATAATAACGAGCGACCGCAGAGAAAACTAAAAAAACTGACGCCTGTTGCTTACAGACGTCAGCTTTCTGCCTAGGTGTTTTTTGCAATGTCTACAAATAGGGGTCTTGACCACGGTATATAACCGTAAGAGGAGATCCTTTTCATTTATCCAATAAGCGAAATCAAGCTTTTAAATTCCAGCTCTTCAAATTTGAGCAATACGGTTTCGCGTTCATACGCCCAGCAGCAGCCATCAAGCTCTGCCGATACTGGCACATCACAGCGAATTGTCGCTAAATCACGGGATAGATGCAGCATATCAAGATCTGCTTCAATTTTCACTCGGATAGTTTTGGATACCGCCTCCAAATTAGCGAGCAAACCCTCGATAGAACCATGCTCTTGAATAAGTTTATGAGCTGTTTTTTCTCCGATACCTTTCACGCCAGGGTAATTGTCCGCTGTATCTCCCATTAACCCTTTGATGTCGATAATTTGAATAGGCGTAAGTTGGCGTTCTTCCATTAGCGTTTCCGGCGTATACACCATGTAGTTCCCGATGCCCTTCTTCATGATCGCAACCGATACCCGGTCGTCCACCAGCTGAAGCATATCATGGTCACCCGTCACAACAAAAATTTGCGCTTGATCCTTAAGTGCAGCAGCAAGTGTTCCAATGCAGTCATCCGCCTCATATCCTGCGATCCCAATATTCGGTACACCGAAGCTGGCAACAACTTCTTTCACAAGATCAAACTGAGGAATTAGATCCTCTGGCGCAGACGGACGATTGGATTTGTAACCATCATACTGCTCCGTACGAAATGTCGTGCTTCCCATATCCCAGCAGCATACGACATGTGTTGGATTAAACGTATTGATTGCATCCATGAAATACCGAACAAAACCATGTACTGCATTAACAGGTACGCCTGCACTTGTTTTACGAACGCTTCCTCCGAATGAAGTAGCGAAATAAGCCCGAAATAAGATTGCCATCCCATCAACCAAAAGTAAACGTTGTTCACTCATCGTTATAAAACCCCTCTCAAACATATAAAACCATTATTAATATTTATTGCCCACGAATAAATTTTCCAATCCGCCCCGCAGCTTCCTTCAACCGTTCTTCGCTTTCTACCAGCGCTATTCTTACATAACCTTCACCCTCGGAGCCAAAAGCTTCCCCAGGCACAACGACAACGCCTGTTTGACGAAGCATTTCCTGGGAAATTCGCCTGGACGTCCACGGCTCGCTAAGCGACCACTGCATAGGAGGAAGCTGCGCCCAAACGAACATTGTTGCCCGAGGTGCCGCAATATCCCATCCTTCTGCTCGAAGCGCTTCAAGGAATGTATTGCGCCGCTGCTCATAAAGCTTTCCTGCCTTTGGCTTCTCTACATTTGCTATCGCTTCCTGAAGTGCAACAATTCCTGCCTCTTGAATAGGATCAAACACGCCGTAGTCAATATTCGCTTTCAGCTCGCGGAGAGCGGCGACTGCTGCTCTATTTCCAGCCAAAAAACCAATTCTGCAGCCAGCCATGTTGAAGCTTTTGGACAAAGAATGGAATTCAACCGCATGGTCGATTGCACCTGGTACCTCAAGAATGCTAGGCGGCTCACAGCCTTCAAATCCCATTTCGGAGTATGCAAGATCATGAACGACCAATACGTTATGACGCTTTGCTTTATCAATCAATCGCTCAAAAAAGGAGATGTCCGCTGTAGCAGAAATCGGGTTGTTCGGGTAATTGAGCAAAATAAACGTTGCCTGGTCCCATTCCGAATCCGGTATTGCCTCCAGATCAGGCATAAAGCCATTCTCCTCGCGCAGCGGCATCAATACAGATTCGACTCCCGCGAGCGCTAATGATGCAGCATAAATCGGATACCCCGGATTAGGCAGCAAAACGATATCGCCAGGATCACAAAGCGCCATGGCAAGATGGGCAAGACCGTCTTGTGAGCCAAGCAGTGTTACGATCTCGTCTCCAGCATCCAGCTCCACGTTAAATCGATGCTTCATCCATTTCGCTGCATGCTCTCGAAATGGCAAGCCGCTTTTAATTGCTGGATACGAGTACATATCACTGCGCAATGCCGCTTCACTAAGCGCCTGTCTAACGGCGGGCGAAGGCGGCTGATCCGGATTTCCGATGCCAAGATCAATAATATCAAGACCGCTTTCCACAGCTGACCGCTTCCACGCTGCAACTTCTGCAAATATGGATGATCCTAGCTGCGACAGCCTATTGGAACGCCATTTGGTTTGTGACATACGTCCATTCACCCTTTTCCATTGTTCCAAACTTGTTCGTATTGTTCTTCCTTATATCCAACAGTAACCGTCTTGCCATCCGTCACGATAGGCCGTTTAATCAGCATGCCGTTCGAAGCAAGCAAGTCATATTTCTCATCTTCAGACATGTCAGCCAGCTTGTCCTTCAAACCAAGCTCCCTGTACACATCTCCAGATGTGTTAAAAAACTTTTTCAGCTCCAGACCGCTGTTTTTGACAATCTCCTTCAGTTCCGCAGCTGTAGGTGTTTGCTCAACAATATTTCTGGATACGACATCGTTGCCCTTATTTTGCAGCGATTTAAGCGCTGAGCGGCATGTACCGCATTTTGGATATTGAATGATAGTTAGTTCCTTTTGTTTCGTCATCCTCTTGTTTCCTCCAGCATTGGGCTGACTAGTCCCATTTATTTTGATAGACTCCGTTCTAATCGTTCAAGCTCAGGCGGCAAATCCGCACGCCATCCCATCCATTTTTTTGTAATTGGATGGGTAAAGCCCAGTATCTCGGCATGGAGTGCTTGACGACCGACTGCGTCCTCCCACTCTTCCTCCACACCTTGCTGAGTACCATACATTTTATCTCCGATAAGCGGGCAGCCGATATGCTTCATATGAACGCGAATTTGATGCGTCCGTCCCGTTTCGAGCTTTAAGCGCACTGCCGCTGCGGCAGGCTTGTCCGAAGTAGATTCATAATGTGCAATCGTCTCATAGTGCGTAATAGACGGATAACCCTCTGGCGTGACGATGCGAACATGCGGCTGGTCTGGGTCACGGTCAATCGGCGCATCAACCACTCCCGCAGCTGGCTCAGGGCAGCCATAAACATAAGCACGGTACAGCTTTAAAATACCGTTTGCCTGCATTTGCTCCGAAAGCTGTTGATGTACATATGAGGTTTTTGCAATAGCAACAAGTCCGGATGTTTCTTCATCAAGGCGGTGGACGGGACGGAAACGCACCTTCTCTCCCGCCTCTTGCCAATGGTAGACGATACCATTAGCAAGCGTCCCCGTGTAATGTCCATGGGTCGGATGGACGATCATACCGGCTGGTTTATTTACGATAAGCAGATCCTCATCCTCGAATACGATCTGTACCGGAATAGGTTGCGGCAAAATATCTCCGGAAATTTCCCTCTCCATGCGTACGCGAATGATATCGCCCGCTGCAACGGGAGCTGTTGTATAGGCACGAATCTCGTTAACAGTCAGTCCATGCTCCGTTTGCTTTACTTGCGAGAGCAGCTTGCGTGATACGCCCAGTTGACGCTCCAGCACCCGCCGGACGGTCATTCCATGCTCTGCCTCACTAACCGCAGCCACCAACGGCCGATAATATAATAATTCAAGTCTATCCATCATTTTTTAGGCTTCCGAAATACTTCTGCGCTGCGTACATATTCCGTATCTGATACGCCAAGCTTCGCATTTGCAACTCTAGCAGCGGCGAAGAAAAAATCGGACAATCGATTCAAATACGTTTGTACATCGGCATTAATCGGATGCTCCGCTGCAAGCGTTACAACGCGGCGCTCTGCCCGGCGGCATACCGTTCGGCATACATGCAGAACTGCAGAAACAGAGCTTCCTCCCGGCAAAATAAACCTCGTGATTTCCGGCGCCTCTGCTGTATATTGGTCAATCCATTCTTCCAGACGTTTAGACGGCTCTGCTGATATTTTTAGAGGCGCGCCTTCAACGGCGTAAGCAAGATCTGAGCCGCAGTCAAACAATTCCTGCTGAATATCAACGAGCCAAGCTGCCATTTCTGCCAGCTCTTCGTGTTTGGCAGCTTCCGCCGCTGCCTGCCCTACAAAACAATTCAATTCGTCAATGGTACCATATGCCTCAACACGAACATCATCCTTGCGCACGCGGCCGCCAATTAAAGATGTCTGACCGCTATCGCCCGTTCTTGTGTATAGTTTCATCGGCCTTGCCTCCTTTTTTCATCCATTACTCTCTATTCATGCAAACAGCAGGTCGGATAAGCTCCTGACCTGCTGTTTATTAAAGGCGCTAAATTAGCCTTCTTGCTTCAAGCGATGTACAAAGCCGCCTATTCGATCAAGCGCTTCAGTCAGATTCGTGACAGAAGTTGCATAGGAGCAGCGAAGATGGCCTTCGCCTCCGAGACCGAATACATCTCCCGGAACAGCTGCAACATTCGCTTCGTCGAGCAGACGCTGCGCAAACTCCTCACTTGATAAGCCAGTCGATACGATCGATGGGAATGCATAAAATGCACCCTGCGGCTCATGGCAATCGAGTCCGATTTCCCTGAATCCTTTTACGACAAGACGCCGGCGCTGATTATAAGCCTCCACCATGCGGTCCTTCTCTTCTAAGCCATGTTGAAGTGCTTCAAGTGCTGCATACTGTGCCATAATCGGCGCGCACATCACTGTATACTGATGAATTTTTAACATAGCTGCAATAAGATCAGGATGGCCGCAAGCATAACCCATCCGCCAGCCTGTCATCGCGAAAGCTTTCGAGAAGCCGCTCACAAGAATGGTACGATCCTTCATCCCTGGCATTGCAGCAAAGCTTACATGCTTCGAGCCATAAGTAAGCTCCGCATAAATCTCATCGGAAATAACAATAAGATCATTCTCTTCCACTAGCTTTGCAATAGGCAGCCAGTCCTCATAGGTCATAGTGCCGCCAGTAGGGTTGCTTGGATAACATAAAATAAGTACTTTTGATTTTGGCGTTATAACGGCTTGAAGCGACTCTGCCTTCAGCTTAAATTCATCTTTGGCAAACGTTTCAATACCGACAGGTTTTCCTCCGGTAAGTGCGGTTATTGGTGAATAGGAAATATAACATGGCTCAGGAATTAAGATTTCATCACCTGGCGAAATAAACGCACGAAGGGCAAGATCAATGGCTTCACTGCCGCCAACGGTTACTAAAATTTCATTCGCAGGGTTGTAAGGTACGGCAAATTGATCATTTAAGTACTGCCCAATGGCTTCGCGAAGCTCTGGCATACCTGCATTTGACGTGTATTGCGTTTTCCCCATTTCAAGCGCATATACAGCAGCTTCCCGAACATGCCATGGCGTCACAAAGTCCGGTTCCCCTACTCCTAATGTAATAACATCCTTGCGCGTACTGACCAAATCAAAAAACCGACGGATTCCCGACGGTTTGATGCCCCGAACGAGCGGTGACAAATAATCAGCCATCGATTGACGCTGCAAAGGTGTGGAGGGTTGTTTCTCTTCATCTTTAATCATTGCCATCACCCTTTTTTCACGGCGAAACCATCAACCGATGATCACCTTCATGCTCCTCGAAGATAATGCCGTCTTGTTTGTATTTTTTCAAAATAAAAAATGTTTTTGTCGATAATACCGCGTCAATAGGTGATAGTTTATTCGATACAAAAGAGGCGACCTCTTTCAACGTTTTTCCTTCAACCTCAACGAGCAAATCGTATGCTCCCGACATCAGGTAGACGGATTTTACTTCTGGATATAAATAAATGCGCTCAGCGATTCCTTCGAAACCGCGACCGCGTTCTGGTGTAATTTGTACCTCAATAAGTGCAGTTACCTTCTGGTCGTCAATCTTGCTCCAGTTTACGACTGTCGCATACTTCACGATAATATGGTCTTTCTCTAGCTCGGCGATGGCTTGCTTTACTTCCTCGGTTGTTACGGCTAACATGGTTGCGATCAAATCTGCATCCCTGCGCGCATCCTCCTGAAGCAGTTCAAGCACTTTCAACTGTAATTCGGTCATTGTATAACTCCTTCCAGTACAACTGCAATTATAAAGAATATTTTACAACGTTTTTGTTTCTCGCGCAATCAAAGCATAAAAGGCTGAAGCCTTTATTTTGGCGGCTTCAGCACTTCTCGCGGAGAAATATTAGCATCATATGTAAAAGCTGCTTCTGCTTCCTATTCCTTATAAAAAGGAAAGACCCCAAAGGGGTCTTTACATGTAATGCGTTTGTGAGCCTTGTTGATATTGGCCGGACTGCTGCATTTGCGGCGTATACATTGTTTGGTTTTGCTGTTGCCCAAGGTTTTGCTGTAAAAACTGGCTCGTTTTTTGTTTGGTTTGCTGATATTGCTTAGCCTGCTTGTCCAGCTCCTGACGCAGCGCAGGCGAGGATGTATTGTACATATTCGCTTGCTGCATCGCCGTAAACAGCTGGCCTTGCAGTGCCAATGTGCTGTCTGTCAATTTCGTAAACAGCTGGCGAATATCAGGACAAGTAGACTCTGTTGCTGCTGTTGCATATTCACGAACAACTCTTTTCAAATCGCTAAGGATCGTGCCTGCCAAATCTTCCTCAGTCAATATCGATTGCTTTTGTTGTTGCTGCATTATGATTGACCTCCTAATCTTCTTTTAAAATCCTTCTTATTGTTGAGGCTGTGTTGGAGCCATTTGCTGATGGTGCGAAATCGCATGCAGCAAAGAATCATAGTGCTGCTGATGGGTTTGAATCATTTGTGAGCATAAATTTCTAAGCGCTGGTGTAGTACCGGTAGCAACAAGCGTTGCACATTGCTTAATTAATAAATCCTCGTTGGACATAGAGTCTGCAATGTACTCCAGCTCTTTTGCCGTCATTGGCTGCATCATTTAATCATCCTCCTCTAAACTTGGTCCAAAATTACGATTTGATCCATTTATTTCGTGCCAAACGTATTATGAGCTAAATTTCCTTTATTTATGTGTCAATATTTAAATCGAAATTGCCGGTGTGAATTAATTGGAAATCCACCTCTATAATTAACTGATCGGGCTTTGGCAGCCACTCCTTACTTTTGCATGCTTGCTGCCAATAAGCTTGATGGTAACGGTACAGATGATGCTCCAGTTGAAAGAAACTAACTTTCTTCTCCAGCCCCTTGCGGAACGTATCTTCCATCTCCTGCTTAATCCGCGCTTTAACTGACGAAACAATTTCATGTTCCTGTATAACGCCATCCATTTCTGCGACATTCCCGTCTACTCGCATCTTTAATGTGAAAATGGGCTTGTCACCTTTAAAACTCACATCCACACTCCCTCTGGATGAAACGACAGCGATTGCCGCTTTCCCTTTTTCCCCTTGCGCTTTGAGCAGAAAATGCTTGAATTCAGGATCTGCCCATCTTAGCCCTGTGGCTTCAGGCTCCGTAAGATAACCGAGATATTTAAGATCTTTAAATATAAATATCCCTTCGATTAACTGGATTTGCAGCGGTTGTTTCTTTCTTTTCCAGTATTCTTCATTTGCATTCAAAGCAGGGAGAGTAGTGACCATGGAGGGTTCATTCAGCGTCTGTACCGCCAGCTGCAAGGAATAAGGACGAATGAAGCTTCTCTGGCTGTCGAGAGGGCCCGGCATATACATAATGCTGTTAAGCGGTGATTGATCAAAAAAAGTATCGCTAGTAAAAATTTTTTCAATCGGAGCTTTGGTTCCGAAAAGCAGCGACGTATACCGCGATGCCCGCTGACGATTCACCCCGTCCATGATGTCAGCGATTTTGCTCATCGCTCTCTCCTGTACGATCACGGTTTTTAAATGCTCCAAGCTCAAAATCGTTTGGCCAGAGCGAGCCAAGTCATTTAGAGCTAGCAATACGGTATCTCCCGACCCTTTTCCGATCCAAACCGGATTTGGATCAGGCTGAAGCGATTCTGTTTTTGCAATTAGGCCAAATTTAATCGTTTGGGCATAAATATCGTATTGTCCGTCCTTATAGTCGATGCCAAATGCGGATATATAGCTCACATCCGCCAAGTTAACTTCATCCCAGCAGCCTTGCAGCAGCAACGACATAAACACGATGCCTGCCAGTGCCGCACACTTTCTAAGCTGTGTTCCCTGCTTTGTAATCCATGCAAAGAGCATCATTTATTCCTCCTCGTACTCTTAAGCTTCCATGGCATTTGTATAAGCGCTGGCAGCAGCTCTTTTAAGCGCATAGGTGCAACCGGGTATAAGTAAGAGCGTCCAAATGATTCTAACGTGCACAAATAGATAAGTACCGCAAAGGAGCCGACAAAAAAACCGAAAATGCCCAGCACAGATGAGCAGATAAGGACAAGGTAACGGATGATGCTTACGGAGCCGCTTAATGACTGATTCACGAGAGTAAAGGTTGATACCGCCGTTACCGCGGCCATTACGAGCATCGTTGGCGATGTCATGCCCGCACGGATGGCTGCATCTCCAACGATCAATCCGCCTACAACAGAAACGGTTTGGCCTACTGCCCTTGGAAGTCTTACACCGGCTTCCCTGAACAGCTCGAACATGGTCAGCATCAGAAACATTTCCATCGTTGCCGACAGCGGCAATCCGATTCGCGACATCGTAACGGTTGCTAGCAGCGTAAATGGAATCTGATCCGTGTTGAATGCTGACAGCGCTATCCAAAAACCTGGCAAACAAATAGCTAATACGAGTCCTACGAGCCTTAACAAACGTTCTAATGAAACATAATAAAAGGGTAAATGTGCGTCCTCTGGTGATTTGATGAGCAGCAATAAGTTTCCTGGAGCAATAAGTGCAGATGGCGACCCATGGAGCAATATTGCTACCTTGCCTTGCAGCAAGGATTGAACGACATAATCAGGCCGTCCTACAAATTCAACGAGTGGAAATAAAGATAAGCGGCGGTCGGATAAAAGCTCCTCCAGTTGACTTCCTCCTACTAGAGCCGGAATATCGATATTGTCCAGTCTCCTTCTAGCTTCTTTAACAAGCTTGGGATCGGCCTTGCCCTCCATATGAAGCAAAGCGACCTCCGTTAAGGACTCGGAGCCGATTTTTCGATACTCTACATGCATATCTGGTGTTTTTAGCCTCATGCGGACTAATGCAACATTCGTTGAAAGCTGTTCGACGAACCCGTCGCGCGGTCCTCGAATCGATACTTCAAGCACCGACTCCTCTGGTGTCCTTCCAGGCTGATTAGCGATGTCAAATTCAAACAATCCTTCGAATTTAGCAAAGGACAATATGACACTGCCTGCAAATAGGCGGGCAAATACGTTGCTGTCAAGATCCCCAGACTGAATTTTACTAAATAACATGCTGGGCTTATGTTTTTCACCTGTATCTGCGTCTGGCACCGTTCTGAATTGCTCCGCCCATTTCTCCAATAACGGCAATAAGCCTAGCTGCAATTGTTGGTTGTCGATTAATCCATCGCAATAAATCAATGTCACTTCCATTGGACCGTCAACGTCGAGTGTCAGATTATATTCAATAACATCATGACAATCCTTCAATATGTGTTTTAACTGATCCAACGAAATATCGTTTTGATCGATCTCACTATTATGCTCGTCATGAATCATAACTGCTCTGCCTCCTCCGAGCCGATAATGGCTGTTCTTTTTTTATCACCCTGTTTTTTTCTAAACATAGACACGATCCAAATTACGATCGTTAAGAGCATGACGACAATGCCGGTGTACTGAAATGCAGCATGTAATGCCGTCCTTACCTGAAGCATATTTTTGATGCCAGCGCCCGAGATGACCAAAATGATCACGCCGAGCACAGTAGGTGATATCCACTTCTGTTTTAAACGGCGCAGCGGCCAAAATTCTGACAAAATGTGAATGGATATCGATAGACGAATAAGTGCGCCTGACATCCACTGAAAAATTGCAAAAAAATCAACATGCTCAAAATATTTCCCGATGGAGACCAGTCTCCATTGCGAAAAAGCAGGGTACCGCATTTTATCAGCTTCAACAGGGCCGAATTCTACAATCGCGCCCATTACCGGACCAAGTGTCAGCAGCGATAAGAACAAAACAAGCACGATGAAATGCCATCTTTTAAATTTTCCATGGATATGATGCTGGATGAACATGAACCCAAAAAACTCGCAAGACGAAGTCAACACATAATAAATGCCTTTCATGACCGGGCTCATCCCATTCTCGAGCATAGGCAGCAAATAGTGATAATCCTTGTGAGGCATGTTCGCAGACATGACAAAATCGCCTAACAGTACAACGATCGGCAATAATATACAGCTAACATAAGCAATGGTCCGCAGCCCTGAGACTGATGCAAACATACAAAGACCTAAAAAAACAGTACAAACCACCATGGAGGGCGTATTGGGCAAATAGGTTGTCGCAGTCCACGAAGCTGTAATAATAAGTGATTCAAAAGCAATACTCAGCTGTACCAGCAGAAAAATACTAATAATTATCCAAGCCAAAAACCGCGGCATAAGCTGTATGAGCCATTGATCAAACGGAGTTCCATCCATTCGCTTTAATATTCCATAAAAAGGAAACAAAACCCAAGGAAGGACGATTACAAGGCCAAAAATAACAGAAATCCATGCATCGCGCTTAGCAGCATCAAGCAGCAGCGGTACAACCAGAACATGATTTACAAGTCCAACAGACAAAACCATCATTAACATAGAGGGTAAAATCCCAAATGGTTTCACTTTCATAATCTTGTCACTTCCTTCCAAAGATAATGTTTCCAGATCTATGTATCTAAATGCATCCTGTCAATCTTTTATTTAAAGAGAACAAAAAAAACTATGCTTAAGCCGTCTACTGGCTAAGAGCATAGTCTTCTTTCCTACGGAATATGAACCGTCTTCACATGATCAAAATGTAAAAAAACGGGGTTTCCACTTACAGTCGCAAGCTCAATCATGCTTTGATCGACATTTTTCAGAACGCCGATTTTATTTGAATTCTCGCCGAGATCAAGCACGACGAATTCGCCGATTAATTTACGAAGCTGTTGATCAAAAGTTCTTGCAAGGGTTAGCGGGGATGGCTTTAGAGGGAATTGTTCCGGTGTTAACGTGTATGGTGTTACGTTAGGACTGTACGGAATTAAATATTTCATATGGTGGAGAGAGATGATCACCGTATGATAAACGGGAGAATAGAAGACGAAAAAATCATTCATAACGGTGGTCAAATAACCATGAATAGACTGATTACCTGTAATATAAATCTCAGAGAACATACCTTTCGCATTCATTAATATTTTTCGGTACGAGACGGGCTCATTATAAGGCTCGAAAGGCATTTCCGGTACTTCATATATTTCTTCTGCTTCTTCTTTACGAGTTGAAAGACGAAGCTGCTGCAGATGAATAAGCGGGATATACAAAAATTGTGTTCCATTATGCAGCACTAATATATCCTGACCAAACTCGATCAATTTACCTCGTATAGGCGCTACTTTCCCTGAAATCTCCAATTCGACCTGCTTATCCAACAGCGGATGACGGTTTTTCATGCAATTAACCTCCTTTCATCCGGATAGATCGCGTAATCGGGCAAAAGCTCTACCTTTTGCCCGACAGGCCATTATGATTTTTTTACTGAACTGCGAGTTGTTTTTACGGCAGCCGCATTTGCATTGCTTTTTCCACCGCTGCGATTGCCTTGTGTTTTGTTTTTATTGTTGTTTTTGCTGTCGCTTTTGTTTTCGTTTTTGCTGTTGCTTTTGTTTTCGTTTTTGCTGTTATTGTTGTTTTTGTTATTGTTGTTTCCGCCAGATTTGTTGCTTCCCGCTGCTTTAATTGATTTGATGTGGAAGTTCTGGATTTGCATAGCTTCTTTACCGGAAACGAGCAGGATTGAGTTGCTGCCTGCTTGAGCAATGAAACCTTCAACTTTCTCAGGTCCGCCGGAATTAAGCTGTACAAAGGTTTGATTCATTGCACGAATAACACCATTGAAATTGTTTGCACGAATAACTTCTGTGCTGCGACTTCCGCTTCTGTTGCCAGATCCACTTTTGTTGCCTCCGCTTGAATTGCTGGCACCTCCCTCAGTAACACTCTTAACATGGCTGTCTGCGATATAAACGACACCTTCATTTGTGTTTAAAACAAGATAGTCGCTTTTTACAGAGTGGAGCTTGCCTTGAAGTGAGTCCGGTCCGCCGCGATTAACTTTTACGTTTTTTCCTACCAAGCTTTGAAGAAAGTTATGATCCTTGTTTCCACTCTTGTTGCTTTTGTGGCTATTGTTATAACTAGCAACAGATTGACCAGCTGAATAACCATTGTTGTACCATAGACTCATAAAAAAATCCCTCCGATAATTTCATAGTTTGTTGTTCTAAGACTGTCTTCAAATACGCCCTTACGACCTATTCACTTCCCATTCATTACTCTGTTGCTTTGCATCCTCCTTTTCCCATTCACTCCATCTATCATGAGTTACGAAATGTAATATATTAATATGTATACCGTATGGAAGTGGTACTAGATTGCTATCTATTTATGAGAGATTGAGCAATTCCCCTATAAATAATAGAGTAGTATAATTATAGATTTTGAACTCTACTGGTTCAGATATGGAAGCTTTCCATTGTGATCATTAGGATTGAAAACATTCATGACCAAATAATCGTGACCATCTGGGCATTAGCTGAATAGAGTATTAAGATCAAAACGCCTATCGTGTAACGGTAGGCTTTATCTTTTGCTTCGGGAGATGGTTAGATGGTTGCTGAAGTCTTGCCGACACGTTCCATACGCATGAATGCTTCTGATTTCCAAGAGATACAAAGCGATGCTTGGGGGCGTTCCTTCAAACCGGCACAGCTCGAGATGGAGGGACAAACCTATACTGCAGAGTTTGGCTTGCGGGGAGGACATACACGTAATTATTCCAAAAAATCTTATGAAGTTCGGCTTGAAAATGGCAAAACATTTCATTGGAATGCGGAATATGACGATCCATCCATGATGCGGAACGCACTTTCCTTTTACTTTTTCAATAAAATTGGTGTGCCATCCCCTCAAACCAACCACTTCTGGCTCATAATAAATGACGTGCCTCGAGGCGTTTATTTGGAAATCGAAGCGGTAGATCAACTTTTTTTCGAAAAAAGGGGCATTGGCTGCCGTTCTCTTCTCTATGCCGTCAATGACAGTGCCGACTTCAGCTTAACGGACCCTGTCTCTAAAGGTACGAAAGCTTCGTTATTTGATGGTTATGAATTGAAGCTGGGAAAGACGGGGACAAAAAAGAGGCTCGTATCGTTCGTTCGAAATATCAATCGTTTGTCTGGCAGTAAACTGAATGAGCATAATGCCAAACGCCTTGATGTATCACAATATTTATTATGGCTTGCCGGAGCTGTATTGACTGGAAATTACGATGGATTTGATCAAAACTATGCGCTTTATGAGCATAGCAAAAGTGGGAAATATCGAATCATTCCATGGGATTACGAGGGAACCTGGGGAAGAAACTGTTACGGAAAGCCTTGCGGCAGCGATCTCGTCCGTCTTCAGGGCTACAATACGCTGACAGAGAAGCTATTTACATTCCCATCGTGCAGACGAAAATATAGAGCGATCATAAAGAAACTGCTGTTATCCGCATTTACTGTGGAGAAGCTGGAACCCGTCATTTCGCAGATGCATGCACAGTTATCTCCGGCTATTCGCAGCGATTATACGCGAAAGGTGAGCTATGACACCTTTTTAGCAGAACCAGCCTTTATTCATAACTATATTGATGAAAGACGCAATATATTGCAGCAATCATTACGGGAATGGTTATAAACCACTCCCGTATGCTGATCAAAAAATATCCATGCTCATATACCGCTCTCCAGTATCTGGAGCAATGCACAGCACTCGCTTCCCAGCACCAAGACGTTTTGCAATTTGCATCGCTGCCCATACCGAAGCGCCTGAGGAAGGTCCTAGCAGCAAACCCTCTTGCGTCGCTAACGCTCTCATTGTCGTTAGAGCATGCTCATCTGAAACTTGAATGATTTCATCATAAATCGATGTATTAAGAATAGCGGGCACGAAACCAGGACTAGTACCGACAAGCTTATGCGGACCTGGCTTTCCTCCTGACAGCACCGGTGACCCTTGCGGCTCTACTACCGCTACATACAAATGAGGGAGCACTTCCTTTAGCGCTTCGCCTGTTCCTGTGATCGTGCCGCCTGTACCTGCGGTAGCAACGAAAGCGTCTAGCTTGCCATCTGTTTGCTCGATAATTTCTATCGCAGTCGTCATTCGGTGAATCCGCGGATTCGCATGATTCTCGAATTGATTCGGTATGTAGCTGCCCGGGCGCTCAGCCCGAAGCTCCTCCGCTTTTCGAATTGCTCCCGGCATGCGTTCAGCAGCAGGCGTAAGCACAACTTCCGCTCCGTATGCTTGCAGCAGTTTAATCCGCTCAGCAGTCATGTTGTCCGGCATAACTAATATTATGTTGTAACCTCTAGCTGCTGCGTTCATGGCTAGGCCTATGCCTGTATTGCCGCTAGTTGGTTCAATAATGGTATCACCAGGCTTAATCAAACCGCGCTTCTCGGCATCATTAATAAGAGAGAAGGCTGCGCGATCCTTTACGCTGCCGCTTGGGTTGAAGCGTTCCAGCTTAACGCATACTTCGGCGCTGCCTTCCTCTGGAAGACGGTTTAGCCTTACGACAGGCGTATTCCCAATTAATTGCGTAATGTCTGCAACTACTTTCGGCATTCCTTCACTTCCTTTCTATTTAGGTTTGTGCTTGCTGCTCTGTAAGAAACGGCTTCATGAACCACCAACCAGCAATCGGCACGATGCCAACCGCAAACAAGAGCCAAGTAATGGCGACAGCAGAATGATTCAGCGGCAAAACGATTAAATATGACGATAAGCCGATAATCCTGCCAAAAACTAATCCCGCTTCACGAAGGACGATAAATTCCTCTCGTTCCCGCGCACTTTCCTCGGACTGGCCAATGAGGTCAAATACTCTTGAGGTCATAGGTATAATATAAAGCGGCATAAACAGTGATGTTCCGATTCCGAACATAAGCAATGTAGCATAAGAGACCTTCCAGAACAGCGGCAATATAACGATTCCAATCATGATAACGCCTATGAGCATCGCCCATTTGCGATTGTTTTTTTTGAGCTTTTTGCCAACAATCCAGAAGCTGATTAAAGCAACTAAGGATGTAATGAGTGAATACGTTCCTAGCTTGCTTTCGTTTTGCGTAGCTACGTATACCGTAAGGCCAACAAGAAACATAAATACGCCTTCTCGCACGCCCTGCGCTGCAATAGCTGGAAACATGCGACGCCACGGATTTCCTTTTTGCATCAGCTGCTGGAAGCCATGCTTCCAATTATAGCGGCCTTGACCATGGCGTTTTTTAAGCCAAAAGCTGAGCACTACACTTATAGAAAATATGATTAATGAAAGGGTGAAAATAAGCCTATATCCCTTTTCTCCTTGCATCGACGTGATAAGCAAGCCTGATACCCACGGCGCCACGATACCTGCCGCAGAACCAAGCAGCCCCGACCAGCCATTGAAACGATCCCGATTATCTGGATCTGTCACTTCGAAATAAACTACATTAAATGCGACCCAAAAAAAACCGAGTGCCATCCCATTTAAAAGGCCAAGCGGCAAATAATATACTTTCGCTTGTGTACCCAGCAGCAGTACTGAACAATAAAACACGCCTGACAAAATAATGCCTATGCGCAAACTATTCATTTTGTTATGCTCTTTTACCCATTTCCCAACAACCCAAAAGGTTAAACCACTCATTACATATTGACCCATAGTGAACCAACCGATCAACATATAAGATTGGCTTGCTTTCCATAAGTATACGGGAACAAACGTCCCAGACAGCGCGTTCGCAATACCGTAAAGCGCCTGCACAATAAGTAAAAGGGCTGCTTGTCCATTTAAGGTTTTTGCCAAAACGATTCCTCCTGCCGCAGGCCAGTTCATGCATTCACATGTCTAGCCCTTTACGTATCAGAATTACGTTTTGTAAGATTCCCTTTTTGGATGCAGCCCATGCCCGTCCATTATTGCCAGTTGTTTGTTATTCTTCCGGTGTTAGACGATTGATCATTTGCTCGCGGTCGCCTGAACTCAGCAAGGACGAGGTTTGATAGCAAACGGGACAAACGTACAAGGTCAATTGAAAAGGAGTTTCGAGCACCGCTTTTCCTAAAGATGGAGCGATTCTAGACTCGAATTGCTGCCCATCAATTGTCTGTACGCCTGCTTCGATCATATACGCCCGACATGCCGGGCATTCAGGTACTTCATCCTGATCATCAAGCACACGCTGAACCGTTTCTTCCACAGCAAATCGTGCACTGTCAGCATTGCGGAAACCATCACCCTGAGCTAGCCAACGTTTATGGTTCGGATCATCGGAATCGTCTTCTTCCGCTTCTTCCTCCAGTTCATCGTCTGACCAATCGTCTTCAGGTTCCTCGCCATTTTGCTTTGCTGCTCTGCGAGCATCATTGATTTTTAGCGCCTGAACAGCTTTTTCATGCTCATCAGCTTCCACTTCATCCTCATCATAACCAAGCTCTATCGTACGATATGCGCTTAATTCATTGTCGCAATGCGGACAATGCGATTCCGGCCCAATTTCTTCATCCCATACAATTTCCGTTAAACACCAAGGACATATCAAATGCTCATCCATGCTCATAACTTCCCCTCTAATGATTCATTAAATATACGATACCGAAAACAAAAAACAAAACAGCGACAACCGCTAGTATTCTCCATAAATATTTCATATGGTTTCACCCCGTTTATATAATGACAGTTGCACCAATCACGTAAGATAAAGATACAGAAATGATCATTGCAATAAGCCCTACCGCACGGTTATCACGAGCGATTTCGTCATCGATTCGAAAAACAGGCGTTAGAAATTCGAATAAAAAATATGCTGCCATAAGTATGACGAAACCGAACGCACCCCAAATAAGGCTTTGATACACCGAATCGTTGGACTCGATGGAAAACCTGAAAATATTACAAATACCGAATATTTTACCGCTTGTCGCCATAGCAACAGCAACGTTTCCCTTTTTTATCTCCGTCCAGCATTTATATTTGGTTACGAGCTCAAAGCACGATAAAAAAACGATGAGAGACAGCACCGCAACCGATACATAAACAAGTGAAGCAGCATACGGATTGCTCAGCAACTGATCGACTTCATTACTCATTTACAAGACCCCTCCATCATCTGCCGTATTCGATTGCGCAATGGCTAGGAGCTATTTAAGCTCCACAACCGTCACGCCAACGCCGCCCTCGCCATAATTGCCGAGTCGAAAGCTCTTCGCATGGCTGTGTCTACGCAAATATTGCTGTATTCCAGTACGAAGCACACCAGTGCCTTTACCATGAATAATAGCAACCTGAGCTAAGCCTGATAAAAAGGCCTCATCAAGAAAACGGTCAACCTCAAGGATTGCTTCTTCCAGATTTTCTCCGCGAAGATCGAGCTCCATCTTAATATTTTCTTCTCTGGTGCGCTGCAAGCTGGCTGCTTGCTTCGGCTGTTGTGTCTTACTAGCGGCAGCTCCAGAGCTTCGCAGCTCCAAATCATCCAGCGCAACCTTCATCTTCATAATGCCCAGCTGCACTGTAGCATCGGAACCATGAATTTCCACAACCGTGCCCTTCTGATTTAAGCTATAAACGGTTACTTCGTCGCCAGCTTCAATCTTAACCTGCTTCGTTGCTGTCTTGGAAGCTCCCCGCTTCGATTTCTGAAGCTCGGGAGCCGCTTCATCAAGCTTGCGGCGTGCCTCAATGAGCTTATGCTCCTTGACGGAGGCACCCTCCTCCATTGCAAGCTTGCGCAAATCCGCAATAATTTGTTCTGCCTCGCGTTTGGCTTTGAGGACAGCCTCGCGAGCCTCATCTTGCGCCTTCTGCATCAGCTTTTCTTTCTGCTCTTCAAAGCGCAAACTCTCTGCCTCATGGCGCGCGCGCAGCGTCTCCATCTCACGGCGGAGCGACTCTGCCGTTTGACGTTCCGTTTCAGCGCCTAACCGGTTCTCTTCAAGGGAGGCGATCATATTTTCAACCCGTTGATCCTCTTCGCTTACTTCTCCTCTTGCATGCTCAATAATCGAACGAGCAAGTCCTAAACGCTCGGCGATAGCAAATGCATTGCTTCGGCCAGGAACACCAACAAGCAGACGGTACGTAGGGCTTAAAGTAGCAACATCAAACTCCATGCTGGCGTTAATGACTCCCTTGCGATTATAAGCATAAGCTTTCAGCTCGCTGTAGTGCGTAGTTGCTACAATACGGCTTTCCATAGCATGAACATGCTCCAATATGGCAATCGCAAGCGCCGAGCCTTCAGCTGGATCTGTTCCTGCACCAAGCTCATCAAGCAGCACTAAGCTCTTTGATGTCATGGAGCCTAAAATGCGAATGATGTTTTTGAGATGGCTGGAAAACGTACTGAGGCTTTGTTCAATGCTCTGCTCATCACCAATATCGGCGTAGATAGCATCAAATACACAAAGCTGGCTGCCATCCTCAGCAGGTACAAACAATCCTGACATGGCCATAAGGCTAAGCAGTCCGATGGTTTTCAAGGAAACCGTTTTACCGCCTGTATTCGGTCCCGTTACAATGATGGAAGTGTATTGATTGCCAAGCTCCACATCGAGTGGAACAACCTGCTCAGGTGCAATTAGCGGATGGCGTCCACGTTTTATTTTCAGAAAACCTCGGTCATTCATCCGCGGCTGTGTAGCCTTCATGAGATGAGCAAGCCGAGCCTTTGCAAAAGCAAAATCGATTTGACCAAGCAAATCCAAGTTATAAATAAGATCTTCTACATAATCGGATGCCAAAGCAGTTAGCTTCTGCAAAATTTTCTCAATTTCCCGCAGCTCGCCTGCCTTTAGCTCTCGAAGCTTATTGTTCATTGCAACTATGGCTTCCGGTTCGATAAACAACGTTGCGCCAGAACCAGACTGATCGTGCACGATTCCGCCAAAGTGAGAACGGTATTCCTGTTTCACTGGAATAACATATCTATCGTTGCGAAGTGTTACGATGGCGTCCTGCAGCATTTTTTGAACGGACGAGGAACGGACCATTTGATCCATTTTCTCACGAATCCGTGATTCGCCATTTCTAAGCTCGCGCCGGATAGAGGCCAGTTCAGCACTAGCACTGTCCATCACTTCCGCTTGGTCATCGATGCAATCAAAAATCGCATCCTCAAGCGACTTATGCTCACTTATTTGATCTGCAATATGGTGCAGCATTGGAATGGGATTATCTTCATGCAAAACGCTGATATGCCGTTTTACACGTCTACCGCCCCGTGCGGTATTCGCAATATCCAGAAGCTCAGCCGGATTAAGGGTACCGCCTATACGGGCACGGTGAAGCGGCGCTGATATGTCCACAATTCCCCCAAATGGCGCACTGCCTTTAAGACGATCAGCTGTGTAGGCCTCGTCGGTAATTTGCAAAATCTGCTTTACCGATTCCAGATCCGAAACCGGCTGCAGCGACTCAGCAATGGTTTTCCCAAGCGATGTTGCTGCATGCTGAGACAATCTATGTATGATTTTAGGATATTCAAGTGTCTTCAAAATTTTAGTGTCCAACAATTAACACTCCTCTCGCCTTCCTATTATAGCCGAATCACGACTTTGATGCACGAACTGAACCGTTGTTTCATACATAAATGATGCTCAATTGGTCACAATATAAACGAACGAGCCGTCTAACGACGCAACTTTAGCAATACTGTACGGAAGGAAATAACAAAGAACTGCGAACGTGGGCGACTATAAGCTACACAAGTACCAAAACAGCTCCAGTTTTGTTTTCCATTTGTTAAACTTAAGGAGGGTTATAAAATGTCTTTTTTGGGACATGTCGTCCGGTTTATCGTAGCCGCGCTGGTATTAATGCTTGTTGGGTTTATCGTTCCACAATTTAGCGTAGGCGGATTTTGGAGCGCCTTTTTCTTAGCGCTTGTCATTGCTGCACTAGGCTGGGTAATTGAAGGCATATTCGGCAAGCGGGTTACACCCTTTGGCCGAGGAATCGTCGGCTTCATCGCAAGCGCAGCTGTTATCTGGATCGCTCAGTTTATCGTAGGCGGCGTAACTGTAACCTTGCTTGGCGCCATCTTAGCTGCTCTTGTTATCGGGATCATCGACCTGTTCATTCCGGTCAGCACTCCCTATGAAGCAGGCAGACGCGATCGCGATTAATGCAGGCTTTATGTGAGACCAGCCCTTGATTGCCTTAATGGCGGTCAAGGGCTGATTGCTGCGTACTGCCAAATTTTCGCGTTTCCCCTAATCATTTCACAAGAAATTCATGAGTTTGTCATCACACCGTCACTGCAATTGAAAGCTGGTTAAGGTACAATAGATACAATCCAAAACATTCCTATTACATTGGATAATCGAAAGGGGACGCTTTACGAATGAAAAAATGGTTATTATTTGCAAGCGCAATGTGTTTAGTCGTTGTCATTGCTGCATGCGGCACAAACACAGCCAAACCCGAAAATAAAGAAACAAATACAACAGTAGCAGATAGCGGAGCTTCTTCATCTGACCTTGTCATGACAGCATCTAACTGGAAATTTGACAAAAAGGAATATAAAATCAAAGCCGGCGAGACGGTTAATCTCAAGCTTGATTCGGTTGACGGCATTCATGGCGTTCAGATCCAAAAAACCGACTACAAGCTTTCAAATGGCGACACGATCGCTGTAAACATTAGTGAGCCGGGAAGTTATCAAATGATTTGTTCCGTTCCATGCGGAGCAGGGCATAGAGAAATGAAAGCTGTTTTAGTCGTAGAATAAACGTTTCTGAAAATAAATAAAACTTAAAAACAGCCGAGCTGGATGGAATGAATCTGCTCTGCTGTTTTTTTGTTGATTCCTGTTCTATTTTACTCTGAGAAGAGAGGCTAAAGCAGGATAAACTTCCGTTATATTTATTTTTTACCTAAGCAGTGAGCATTTGGGGGATCATATCATTTTTTTCTCTATTCACGCAGCCAAACTACATATATTTTTCTTTTATCGCATATATCATTTTTATTTAACAATCGAGTAAGAAAATTTGATGACCTTCCTCTTTCCCCTCCTTGTCCCCTCTGATAAAATATTAACAATATGCAAAGCGAAAGGAGAAATGGTGATGGGAATTTTACAAAATCGAGTCGCCATTGTTAGTGGAGCTGGTACAGGGCTTGGACGTGCAGCTTCAATCTCGTTTGCAGCAGAAGGCGCAGATGTTGTGCTGCTTGGGAGAAGACTTGCGAAGCTTGAGGAAACTGCTTCGATTGTAAAGGCAAAGACGGGAAAAGATGCATTAGTGCTGCAAACAGATGTCTCCGATGAGCAGCAAGTCCAAGACACCATTTCAGCAGTCGTCCAGCAATTTGGGCATATCGATATTATTTTGAACAATGCTGCTGTTCTTGAATCAGGCAGCGTGCTCGAACTAACCTCAGAAGAATGGCAAAATCAAATTGCGATCAATCTGACAGGACCATTTCTGCTGACTAAGGCTGTTTTACCAACTATGCGCAGAGCAAAATATGGACGAATTATTAATATTACCTCCGGCCTGTCATGGAACGGCGCAGGCGGCTATGCAGCATATAGCGCAGCCAAGGCAGGATTAGAGTCGTTGACACGCACCTTAGCCGATGAGGAGTATGAGCATGGTATTCTTGCAAACCTCTATAATCCCGGCATGCTTCGTACAGAAATGCACGCGACCGGCAAAGATCCTGCAATCGTTACACCGGACTTGATTCGTCTAGCAAGCTTGTCCGCCGGCGGTCCAACTGGCACAATCGTATCTTATGGTTAATCTCTAAAAAGAAACCGCAGAAACAAACGTCGGCAATAGCCTTTGTTTGTTTCTGCGGTTTCTTGGTTCTTATCGCTGGATCAGCTGTGCTCGATGAGCTCGATCCATTCGTTGTATTCGGTTTGCAGCTTCGAATATTCATTTTTCAGCTTATGATGCTGCTCCTGCAGATCAGCGTGATCCTCAGCTAGCCTCTCTGCAGAACGAGCTGCTTCATCGCGTTCATAGACAAGTGACTCAAGTGCGCTTGCCGCCTCATCACGCTCACTGGCTAATCGCGCAGCCTGACGAGCTGCTTCATCTCTTTCTGTTGCAAGCTTAGACGTATGCTCGCTCAGCTCTTCCTTCAAATCGGATGCGGCAGCTGCTTCCTGCATTGCTCGCTCTAGCCGCTCTCTCAGCTCCTCTTCCGCTGATTCACGCGACTTCTTCTCAAGCTCATACTGCTTCACCTCAGCAGCCACCTGTTCCGCATATTGCTGCTGTGCCTGCAATCGCTCACTGAGCTCACGTTCACGGGCAGAAGCCGCTTCTAGCTGCTGAGCTGCAATGCGCTCTCGAGCTGCTGTCCATTCCAACTGCTCCGTTAGCTCTTGTTCTCTAATTTGCAGTTTCTCCAAATCAGCCTTATAGACCTGTTCTCCGTTTGCCGCAGAAGCCGCAATTTGCTCAATTTTGTCCAGCTGCGCTTGCAGCTTCTCGATCGCAGTCTCGTAATCGTGCTGCTGAAGCAGCAGCAGCTCCTCTTGATCCGCAGATAGCTGCTTCAATTGCTCGTCATGCTCTGCTGCCAGTTGCTGCAAGCGAGCTTCACGTTCATTCACTATCTGCTTGCGAACCTCATCCTGCTTGGCAGCAAGCTCATTATATCGCTCTTCATACTGGTCAACGAGCTGCTCCGCAAGTGCGGCTTGCTCGACAGCCGCTGCTTTGGACTTGGCTTCAAAATCATTTGTCAGCTGCTTCTGAGCATCTTCAAATTGAATCGCTTGCTCAAGCAGCTTCTCTTCGTATTTCTGAACGAGTTCATTCTGCCTAGCTTCATACTCGGCTGCCTTTTGCTTTGCCTGCTCATTATAATCATGAGCCAGCTGCTTATTTTGCTCCTCGTACTGCACAGCCTGCTCTAGCAGCTGTTCTTCATGAAGCGAAGCCAATGTTCTATTATTTGCTTCATGCTCAGCTGCTTTTTGCTTGCTCCGCTCCTCGTATTCAAGGACAAGCTGTTTACTTTGCTCCTCATATAGCAGTGCCTGCTCTAGAAGCTGCTCTTCATGTTGCTCTGCTTGCTGCTGCAGCTGCTCTTCATATTGTCTAGCAAGCTTCTTATTCAGTTCCTCATGGCTTGCTGCGAGCTCCTTGTACCTGGCATCCTTCTCTTCTGCCAACTGCTCATAGCGTTCATTGCTTTCTGCCGTCATTTGCTTAAACAGCTCGTCATTGTCGGCTTCGACTATTCGCAGCTGCCCTTCATGCTCCTCGCGCAGCGTCCTAGCAAGCTCACGCTTCTCATCCTCAAGCTTTTGCAGTTTCTGCTCATGCTCTTCTTCCAGCAATTCCTTCTGATTTTCAAGCTCAATCCGAAGCAGGTTGTTATGCTCTTCTGTCTGCTTCTGACTCATCAATTCTTGCTCTTCCAGCTCAAGCTGCAGCTTTAATAACTCCTCTTCAAGCTCAAGCTGCTTCTGTTCCTGCTGCTGCTCACGTTCCGCTGCTTCTTTCAATCGCGTTTGCAAATCTGTTGCCCGCTTATCCGCAGCGGAAACATGACTGCGTTCATGAACAAGCTTCTGTTCCAGCTCTTGGATTTGTGCTAAGGACTGGCTGCTCTGTTCCTGCAGCTCCTCGATCTTGCTGCGTGTTTCATTCAGCTCGCTTTGCAGCAGCTCCCATTCATTTTCTTTTTCACGGAGCTCCTGTTCCAGCTGAGCATATGATGTGCGGAAGGATTCCTCCTGCTCCATTGCCTGTACGAGCAGCTCATCTGCTGAATTTATACGATTTTCAAATAATTCCTTGTCCTTCTTCCAGCCTTCTTGAAGCTCAGCAATTTGGGTTTGCAGCTTGCCTCGCTCCTCCAGCCAGCCGTTTCTACGCCGCTCAAGATCAGCACGAAAAGCTTGTTCCGCTTTAACGGCTTCTGCCTTCCAAGCCTGCTCACGCTCTTCACTCTGGCGGGCAATTTCTAGCTGCGAGGTTTCTGCATGGGCTAACCAGCTGAGTTCTCGCTCATCCCATTTACTCTGCCAGCTTCCTTCAAGCTCAGTCAGCTGCGCCTCTTTCTCTGCCTTTAATGCTATAAGCAGCGCTTCTTGCTCCGAGGCTAAAGCATTTAATTGGGCTTCTTTTTCTTGTCTAAGTGAAGCCAGTTCATCTGCCTTCACTTGTTCAAGCTCCAATCGCAGTTCTTCCTTCTCCAGCTCCAATTCAAGCTGCTGATTTTCCTTGGACAATCGCAATTCAGCCAGTTCTGCATCCTTTTGTTTTCTCAGCATGGCAAACTCTGCTTGCTCTGCTTCCTTCTGACTTGCAAGCTCTGCCAGCTCTAATTCCTTCTGATTTGCAAGTTCTGCAAGCTCTAATTCCCTCAGACTTGCAAGTTCTGCAAGTTCTGTTTCCTTCAGACTTGCAAGCTCTGCCAGTTCTAATTCCTTCTGACTTGCAAGCTCTGCAAGTTCTGTTTCCTTCAGATTTGCAAGTTCTGCAAGTTCTGTTTCCTTCTGGCCTGCGAGCTCTGCCAGTTCTAATTCCTTCAAGCTTGAAAGCTCTGCCAGTTCAGCAGCCTTCTTGCTGCTAAGCTCTTCTATTTTCGTTTCCATCATACGCTTTAACTCATTCAGCTCAGAATCCTTCCGAGCTTGGAGCTGTGCAAATTGCTCATCCTTTTTCGTTCTGAGCGCTGTAATCCGTTCCACATTTTCTTGTGTAAGACGGATGATCGTCTCCTCTTGCACCTTCATTGCCTCGGCTGCTGCCGCTTGCTGAGCTGAAGCTTGCTCAGCGGCAAGCGCCAGCATTTCGTTCAGCTCTGCTTCTGCCGCCGCTTTAGCCTTTTGCAATTGCTCGCTTGCCATACGCTTCGTCTCAGCAAGCTCAGCTTTAAGCGAGACCGCTTGCTCGCTCATTTGCTCCAGCTCTCTGATCAGGAGATTAAGCTTCGCTTCTTCCTCCAGAAGTCTTGTATTGTCGCGGCGCAATCGAAATACTTCCTCTGTTATTTGCACAGCAGAGAGGACAGCCAGCTTCGGCATATCAAGACGCGGATACCCCTTCGCCAGCTTCTTCATGCTCTCGTCAATCGCCGCTGCAACCCTTTTCATATATTCTACGTTGGTATGGCCCTTTAACTTATATTGAATTCCATATATATCAACCGTAACTACCGTTTGTTCAGCATCCATTAAGGCGAATCCTCCTAATATACAAGTAGAGCTAGCTTAAACGGCTGACATCATCCTTCAGGGGCATACGTTGTTTACGTTCTCAACCGTTGCCGTCCAGAGAGGAACTGCTTTCGTTTCTCTAGCAAATATAAATACATGACCGTTATGAAAAAACCAATCATTCCTTATATTTACAAGGAAAAAAGCCGCATCAATAGCTCACTAGGAACTATTTCGATGCGGCTTTGAAGGTTTCCTGCCTACTTGCGTAATTCTGCTGCAAAAGATTGTTCTAATTGTAAAACAACCTTGCCATGCAGCTCTGTTACCTCTTCATCCGTCAATGTACGCTCGCCATGACGGTAAACAAGCGATATGGCCACGCTCTTCTTGCCAGCTCCCAGCTTCTCTCCTGTATATACGTCAAAGACGCGTACAGACTCAAGCAGTTCGCTTGCAATGTCCCATGCCACGCCAGTTAGCTTGGCAGCAGCAACCTCTTGATCCACGACTACTGCAATATCACGCTGCATAGCCGGGTAGCGGGGCAATACTTTATATTCGATTGCCGCATCTGCTTGCTCATAGATGAGGTCAAGTCCAATTTCCAGCACGTACGTATCAGCTAGATCCTCCTCAAGTTGAAGAGCAGGGTGCAGTTGGCCAACATAACCAATTACTTCATTGCCTTTAGGCGTGTGAAGAAGAACAGCAGCCGTTCTTCCTGGATGGAAATGCTCAGGCTGTGCCGCTTCGAATGATACGCTGGCTGTTAAGCCAAGTACGGCAAATACCGTTTCCAAAATGCCCTTTGCATCATAGAAATCAACTTGAGCCGCTTTTGTATTCCACTCCGCTTCTGAACGATTGCCAGTCAGAAGAGCTGCAAAACGATGCTTCTCATGAGGCAGACGAGTCAATTGCTCTTCATCGGTATGGAATACGCTGCCGATCTCAAAGATCGCTGCGGATTCATTTTTGCGATTGCGATTATAAGCCGCAGTCTCCAAAAGCTGTGCGATAAGCGTCGTACGAAGAACACTGCGATCCTCGCTCATAGGCATGGCTAGGCGAATTGGATTCGTATGCTCCGCCAGTGCAGGGAATAACTTCGTCCGCTCAGGTCCCGTGAAGGAATAGCTGACAACCTCATGCAAACCTGCATCTGACAGGCGCTTGCGCAGCTCGCGGCGAATAGCTTGCGGCTTCGTTAGCGAACCTGGCACAACATCGCCGTGAATGAGCGTAGTAGGAATTTCATCATAGCCGTGCAAACGAGCTACTTCCTCGATTAGATCTACTGCACGCGTAATATCACCGCGGCGTGTAGGAACATTTACAGTAAATACATTGTCGCCTGACAGCTCATATTCAAAGTGCAAACGGCCAAATATCGTCTGAACTTCAAGTCTGGACAACTCTGTACCCAGATAGCCATTAATTTTATCCAATGAAACGGACACTTTGGCTGGTTTCACTTCACCTGCATGCACTTCTACAATACCTTCAGCAACTAAACCTTCAGCAAGCTCTGCGATAAGGGAAGCAGCACGATCGAGCGCAGGAATAACTCTCGCCGGATCTACTTCTTTCTCAAAGCGAATGCTTGATTCCGAGCGAAGTCCTAGTTGACGTGACGTTTTGCGCACGGTGCCGCCATCAAATTTTGCTGATTCTAGCAAAATGTTGACCGTCTCGCCTGTAACTTCGGTGCTTGCTCCACCCATTACGCCTGCAAGGGCAATTGGCTGCTCGCCATCAGTAATAACGAGCATATGCGGCTCTAGCTTGCGCTCTTGATCATCCAAGGTAACAAGCGTTTCGCCAGCTTTTGCAAGGCGAACATCAATGCGGCCGCCAGGCAAACGATCTGCATCAAAAGCATGAAGCGGTTGGCCGTATTCAAGCATAACAAAGTTTGTAACGTCAACAACGTTGTTGATTGGACGAACGCCGGCAGCGATCAATCGGTTTTGCAGCCACAATGGGGACTCACCGATTTTTACGCCTTTAATATAACGAGCCGAATAATGCGAGCAATGCTCAGGTGCACTAATGCTGACCGTTGCAAGGCTATCCGCACGTACGGTTGTATGATTTATAACAGCCTTTGGCAGACGAACTTCACGGCCAGTTAAAGCTCCAATCTCATAAGCAACACCAATCATGCTGAGGCAGTCTGAACGGTTTGGCGTCAAATCAAGCTCGAGCACCTCATCGTTAATGCCAAGCACATCGCCAATTGGCGCACCGATTTTCGTTGTAGCTGGAAGAACAAGAATGCCTTCCTGCTGTTCTTTTGGCAGAAGCTTTTCATTCAAGCCAAGCTCCTTCGCCGAACAAATCATCCCTTGGGATTCAACGCCGCGAAGCTTTGCACGTTTAATTTTGAAATCGCCAGGCAATACAGCACCGATTACTGCAACTGGGACAAGCTGGCCTGCATCGACATTTTTGGCTCCGCAAACGATTTGCAGCTCTTCGCCAGTGCCAACGTCAACCTTACACACGTTCAGCTTATCCGCGTCCGGGTGCTTTTCCTTCGATTTCACATAACCAACTACGACGCCGGTCACGCCTTTATTGCGAGATTCCACAACATCGATTTCAATGCCGCCGCGTGTCATTTTCTCCGCAAGCTCCTGTCCTGTGAAGCCGGACAAATCGATATATTCATTTAACCATTTATAGGATACATTCATCTCTTTTCTTCCCTTCTCTCATTGCTACATTCTTGCGAATTGGCTTAAGAACCTCAGATCGTTCGTATAGAAATGACGAATATCGTCAATGCCGTATTTCAACAACGCGATACGCTCAATGCCCATGCCGAATGCAAAGCCGCTGACCTCTTCCGGATCGTAACCGCCCATTTCAAGAACGCGTGGATGCACCATGCCGCAGCCAAGAATTTCAAGCCAGCCCGTATGCTTGCACATGCGGCAGCCTTTGCCGCCACACTGAACGCAAGTAACATCAACCTCAGCACTTGGCTCCGTGAATGGGAAGAAGCTTGGACGAAGTCTAATTTGCGCTTGTGAGCCGAACATTTGCTGAACGAATTGCAGCAATGCTCCTTTCAAATCGCTCATCCGAATATTTTTGCCGATGACAAGACCTTCGATTTGATTGAACTGGAATGAATGTGTCGCATCGTCATCATCGCGGCGGTAAACTTTGCCCGGACAAATGACTTTTACAGGCGTTTGGCCCTTCATTGCTTTCATTGTACGAACCTGAACCGGGGAGGTCTGCGTACGCATCAAGATATCATCCGTAATATAGAACGAATCCTGCATGTCGCGGGCTGGATGGTTCTTAGGCAAGTTCAATGCCTCGAAGTTGTAATAATCCTCTTCAACCTCTGGACCCTCGGCAATTGTATAGCCAAGACCGATAAAAATATCTTCAATTTCTTGGGCAACCTTGTTTAAAGGATGCACTGCGCCGGTAGGCAATTGCTTGCCTGGCAGCGTAACATCCAGCGTCTCTGCAAGGAGTCTATTGTTCGTCTCAGCTTGCTGGAATGCATCCTGCTTCTCATCGATAACCGTTTCAATAGCTGCTCGAACATCATTCGCTACTTGACCAATTACTGGACGTTCTTCAGCGCTTAGTCCACCCATGCCGCGCAAAATTTCAGTCAAAGCGCCTTTTTTACCTAAATATTTAACGCGCAAATCATTTAGCTGCTGTGGTGTATCCACATGCTGAAGCTCCTGCAATGCTTCAACGCGCAGTCCTTCCAATCTTTCCTTCATTTTTCTTCGCCTCCATATCATCATCCCTAAATCATGCAAGCGTAACGGCTAAAGCCATCCTTAGGAGGCCTAGCTAACGTTTCGCGGTAAAATATAAGCTCTTTATAAGCTAATAAACTTATAAATGGTTATATTTACACAAAAAAAGGCCCTCTCTCCCTAAAGGGACGAAAGAACCGTGGTACCACCCTAATTCGGATTGAGCATCAGCCTGTACGCATAACCAAGTGTGGCTAACGTCGCCTAGAGGCGCTGAATGACAATCCCTTAGCCCCATAACGGCGGGAACCGGACCTTCCCTACACGCGCCGTATATTATGGCGTTTCAGGTGTCTGCTCAGGAGTGAACTTCGGCAGCCTATTTTCACAAAAACGCTCTCAGTCTACGGCGTCTTCTTCCTGTGCGAAAGCACTGCTTACTCTTCTCCATCATCGCTTTACTTCGAATATGAAATAATAATCTATATTATATGCAATCTGAAGTACCGTTGCAACCGCTAAGCTTGCTTTATTGCTACGAATCAATTCGCATCATCATTTCTTCCAGCAATCGAATGCGTGCGAACGACGCTCGGAGCAGCCCGATTCCTATTTCCGGGTACAAACGAATGAGCCTTGACACATTCTCGCCCAGCAGCTTCAGCACTCTCACATCGCCAAGCAAGGATTGCGCCGTTACTGTAGACGAGGTGCTGTCGAGCGCTGAAGTTACGCCGCACACATCCCCTGCACCGAGTACGCCGATCGTTCCTTCCCAGCCTGCTGCGGAAATGCTCGTGAGCTCGATATTGCCGTCAACGATAACATACATCGCGGGGTTAGGCTCTCCTCTTTGCAGCAGATTCTCTCCATCCGGGCATACATACTCCTCGGCAATATTAGCGATTAAGCCTAGCTCCTCAAGCGATAAATCAGCGAAATAGGGAACCTGCCTTAAAAAGACTACTTTGTTTAAACGGCTCATCATCTGCTGGTCTTTCGACATTTGATCCCCCTCCTCCACTAACGCCGCTGCAGCGATCTCCCGCCACCAATCATCATTTCCGTTTAGAGCTGCCTCCAATAGGACAGTCGCTTCCTCATCGGCAGTTACTTCTCTTCCAGCTTCGCCGCGTTCTAGAACGGTCAGCAGAAACTGCGATAATCTGCGCTCACCCATGCCCTCCGCGAGCACTTCCCAAGCATTGCTGCGAATTTCTTCATCTTCATCAGCAGCTGCCCTTCTGATCGCATCAACAACCTGCTCATCCGCAAGCTTGGTCAGCACCGCCCATACACCTGTAAAAATAAAGTCGCGAACCTCTCGCCAGCGCAGCAAAGCAAGCTCTGCTAGCTCCGTCTTCCCTAGCTGCTTAAGCGACAAGGAATAACCTGACGCTGCCTCAAGCTCACTTAATCGGCTTAACGCTTCATCCGTTAGCTTAGAACGTACCTGCTCGTCTGGCAGAAGTGCCGAGAGCGCAATCATCACAGCTGTCCATCGCTTCGGCGGCGCGCCATTCAAGCTGTCAGTCAGCAGCTCGATCGCTCCATCGCCCATCTGAATAAAGCTTTCTGTCGTCGTGCGGAACATTTCTTGGTCCATAAGCGGGAGACGCTCCAGCAGAATGGGTATAATGGATGTAACCTTAAGCCTTCCCAAACATGCGATTGCTGCAACCCTTGCCGCTGGATGCGCATCATCAACAAGCTTCTCAACCTTCGGCACAAACGAATACAGCTCAAGCTCCGCGATAACTCGGCAAATATAAACCGAGGATTCGCCTCCCGCATCAAGAATACGATCGATCACTTCCGCGCAAGCCTCGAGGCTTGCCGCATTGTTAAAGGAGTACATCGCTTTGACTGCCTCTGCAATGACACTCGGATGCCGATCAAGCAGCTTTTGCCGCAGGAAATAAAAAGCCTGATGCTCCATATGCTTCATTCTGCCAATCTGTCTTACTCCTTCAGCACGCATCTCATCGTCCTGATCCTCAAGAAATGCTGCTACCTTCACCATCGCATGCAGGTCTGCGCGCTCAAGATTCATCGCTCTAACCGCAGCAACGCGAATGCGTGGATTCGGATCATCAATCAGCGCCAGCAAATCGGCAACATCATTCGGATTTTGTTGCCTGCCGATAATTTGCAAGGCAATTTCTTTCGCAGAATCTATCGGCTGCTTTAACATGGCCCTGAGCTCTGCCATTGCAGCTTCGTTTCGACTAAATTCATCGAACTGCTCCGCTAAATCCTGCTCGCCAATTGTCTGTATGCTGCCTACAAGCTCGAGCATATAGAATCTTCTGCCGAACCAAGCAAGCACAAACAGCAGCACAGCGCCTGCAAATCCTACAAACGACAAGGCTGTCCAGGATACCCCAAAGCCTGAATGCAAAAACTGCAAGCCAGCGCCGATCAAAATGCCCGCCGTAGCCGCAATTCCTTGCGCGGCATATCTGTAGCTGTCACGCTGCGCAAGCGGAAGCGTCTTGAAGAACAGCTGATAGGAAGGCTCGGCTGAATAATAAAGCAGCAAATATAACAGCATGTAGCCGATCGAAATCATTGGAAGCGCCGCTGGACCGCCAACAAAAAATAAAGCGCCGGCAAAGGCGAGAACATAAACGCCTGATATAGCCGTAAGCATTTGGCTTGCACCAAGGCGTGCCATCAGCTTGCCTGAGACGGTTTGCAGCAAAAAGGCAAGAACAAACAACACCATCGTAATCATCCCAAAAAACCGGCTAAAAGCCTGTTCGCTTGGGAATGACATTTTTGTTACGTTCAGAAACTCATATTCCATTAGAAAATAAAGAGCTGGCATCAGTGTCATGAGCAAAATAACGGTTAGCAAAAAAGGAGATCGAAGCGCGTGCTTAAACACCGCTCCCGTTGACACCGGTTCCTCTTCCAGAGCATTTGCTTCGATTTTGATCGACAATGGCACCAAATAACGGGTGATCACTTTACGGTAATTCGGCAATGCAGCCAGAAGCAGCAAACCGGAAGCGGCATAAATAACCTCGGGTCCAAAAAACAGGCTTAAAAGCTGTGCAAGCAAACCTGCCGCTACTCCGCCGAGCGTTGCAGAGCCAACGAACACGGGCATGAGACGCTTCGCTTGCTGCGTCGAGCACAAATCAACGGCCAAGCTCCAAAGCAATAGGGTCTGCTGCCTTACGACAAAGCTGGACGCTATGAACAAGACGGGATAATACCCTCTCAGCTCTAGATCGAAGCTCTGCAATACTAGTAGCACCAATGCATTTACGGCAACGATGCCTAACATTATTCCATATAAGACGCGCATCAGCTTCGGCTTTGGCAGCCTAGCAGCAAGCCAAGACAAGAGCCACGCCTCCATCGGCAAAATGATAGCCTCCGCCGCATATACATAGGGAAGGTATTCACTTCCGAACCGCTGATTGAACAACGTCATAAAGCCATTGTAATTAAGCATTTCAGATATGCCGCAAATAAAAAAAACAGGTGCCATCATAAGCAGCTTTCGCTGATCCTCTGGACGGGCACCGATTGCGCGCAATATGGTATCTTTAGTCATATCTTTTTAAACCAGCTTTCGATGATAGATTAAGCGGTCTTCCCCTTCGTAGTAATAATCTGGACATCTACCAACCAGTGTAAAGCCGCTGCTCTCAAATAATTGACGAATGCGGTTGTACTCTGGCAGATCGCAAGTATAGGTTACTAGATATCTGGCGTTTACTTCCCCTAAAAAGTCATACATCTGCTCCATCAGCAGCGCCGCAACGCCTACTTTGCGATAATCATGATGAACAACCATGTAGTCCCAATTGAAACCTCCGGTTTTTTGCTCATTTTCAGCGATGCAATTTATGCCTATGACATTTCCATCCTCATCCTCGGCATACCAGAAATAAATTTCATTATTTACCGCGCGAAATGGAAGCTCTCGGAAATGCGTCAGCTCGCCTGGCGTGTAACGAGTATCATCAAATGAAAAGCCTGATAATAAAAATGCGACGACTTTTTCCGCCTCATCTAATGTGGAGATGCGACTAATCCGAAACTGTCCAACAAGCATTCGACCTTCCTCCTAACTTCAATTTTTAAACGGCGAGTGTGCCATTCCAGCCCTCAGTTGATCCCTTCTGGTAATACTCATCACATAGGTAAAAATATAGCTTTGCCGCTTTGTCGAAACGATTAATTTTGATCACTTCTATAAAGGTTTCTCTCGCATCGAAGAAACGCCCCTCTTGGCAAAGCATAATCCCCTTCTCAAACAGCGGCTTTGTACGATCCTTTAAAGCGCGCTCTGTATCTGAATCTCCCTCATATACGTCAATAAGCTCAATCGGATCATCTTTGCCGTCAATACGTACACGACCAAGCAGACGGAAGCGGAAGCGTTCAGGTGAACGCAGCTGCTCATAGAACGTACGAGTGACAAGTATTGATGCGCCCATCGTATCGGACATTCGCTCTAATGTTGCTGTAATATTCACGTCATCGGAGATAACATTGCCTTCCATCCGCTGCTCTTCACCCACGATCCCAAGCATAAGCGGCCCTTTATGTATGGCCATGCCTAGATCAACCGGAGCAAAGCCGGAAGCCTTCAAGCTTTCATTATAGGAAACGAGCTCTCTGCGTATCGCAACAGCCGCGCGCAGCGCATCTTCATTTCGTGAAGGGAACAGAGCCATAAAACCTGCGCCCAAATATTTGCTTATTAGTCCTTCTTCTGTCCGAACGAATGGACTAAACCGTTTTAGAAAGGTGTTCATAAAATCAAAATTTTGCTTTGGAGTCAGCTGCTTCGATAAATGATGGAATGAGCGAATATTTGCGACCATAACCGTCATATTTTGCTGAACCTGATCTCCAAGGTGAATATCGGTAATTCCCTTTTTGCCTAAATATTTAAAAATCTGCTGCGGTACAAAACGATGCGAAGCTTCGCTGAACGAAGTAATGTCCTTTATGTACGTTCGAATATGAAGCGCCATGCGATTGAACTGCTCTCCCAAATCGCCGACCTCATCCTGTGATCGTATGTTGACCTTCACATCCCAGTTGCCATTTGCCATCTCCATTACGCTTTTGCGAAGCTTGCGCAGCGACGAGAGCAGATAATACGTTACAGCGAGTACGAGAACGATTAATACTAAGCTTATAAGCCCAATGTTTCGCATGATGCTTTTGTAAATAGTTTGGTTGGATTGATACAATACATTCAAATCCCGGCCTGTTTCATAAACGCCTACAATTTTGTTAGTAGAATCATAGATAGGTCCAATCGCATATAGCCATTTGCCTGTAGCATCTTCCCATCGGTCCGTTACAACCTCGCCCTTCTCAACCACAAGCCGGTTCAGCTCGTTCTTAGGAAAAGGCTTGTACATATTAACGCCGTCATCATCATCCATAATGATGAAGATTTCACCATTTTCATATCTGTACAATGTGCTGTAGAGGCCTTTGCGATTTGCAGGATCCTCGCTTTCGAACAAGAAGTTCATTTTGCTCCGAATCGATTCATAATCCTTGCTCATATAATCGTTTGGCGAAGTCAATCGATTCAGCTGGTCGCCGTTAATCATATTTTGACCATTGCGAGCAAGCAAAGACAGCTGCTTCTGCATCTCATCTTCCATTTTGCTGGAGAAACTATCATAAATAAAATTGGATAACATAATCATCGCTATTATCAATATCGGTACAATTGCAAAAACTTGTTTGAAAAACAATGAAATTCTGCGATTAAGCACATGTACATAGAACAGTCTGATTATCATAACTAAAATAACGAGCAATACGGCAGCTGCCAGCCACGTCATCCAGCCCTGTACCACCGAACCGCGATCATAAGTTAGCTTCGCAAGGACACTCGTATGGCTGCCAGCCTCATCCATGCTGACGATGCTGTCACCTAAAGCAAGCTCCATCTGCCCTGCTGCATTCATTGTCAAATCCATAATATCAAGGCTTTCCGCACGCGGAGCTATTGTTTTTAACGATGCTTCATCTATGACCGTTCTTAAATTACTGGAATCCTTCGCATTCATACTCGTAACTGCATTTACTAGGCGATCAATAAAATATAATTTTCCATTCTCGTGCAGAAGCAGTCCTTCAGGGAAGTTTTTGCGAGTGCGATCCATGCCTTCCAGCGGATAGGACAGCTCGCTTTCGCCGCCTGCATTCACTCTGAAAATAGCGCCGCGCTTCGTAGAGTAATAGATTTGATCCGGCGCATAACCTACGATTTCTGATAAGTAACGATCTGCAGGCAATTTAAATGTTAGCAGCTCCTCTGCCTTGCCGCCCGCAGCAGATAATCGATTTAATTGAACGTTCGTCTCTTCGTTTATGTAGAAATAAATATCTTCCTTTACAACTTGAAGACCTTTGATCAGCCCTACCCGTTTGTTGGTACCGCTTCCCTCGAACGTAAACAGGACCGTTCCTTTTGTATCGCCGATCGCGTAGCGAACAATTCTTTCTTCGCGTACATAAAGCCCATATCCGTCCAAAATCGTATCAAGAACATAGATTGTGCCGTCAGCCGCCACCGCTATATCTGTAAAATCATGTCTTATGGTAGCATCATCCTGCCGAATGACCTCTTCAATAGATCCTTTGCTGCCGATTCGTATAATCTCTTGACGTGAATCTCCGATAACGATCATGCTTCCATCCGGCCCTGCCGATGCCTTGGATAAATAAGTGAGGGGTTTCTCTGTTTTATACGGAGGGGTTTGAAAGTGATTTAAGTTTGGATAAAGCCAGAAGCCGAGGCAAATTGCTATTATACTCAGAAGAGTCATACCCATAGTGGACCTTCGCATGTGCACCATCGCTTTCATTTTTCAAAATATTTCTATTTCCATATTACTACATGTTTAGTCATTTAGCATCAGCATTGTTGTAAGAATTCATCGAATGTTAGCTATTTTAGTAGGTTTATGTTGATGGCTTTTAGGGCTTATAGTACTATTAAAATAGTAGAATATAGCAAAAAAACAGGAGAGGCATTAAGTAAGGCCTACTCTCAGGAAGGAATTATATGGGACAACTTATATGCGGAGGAGCTACCATGCAATGCTCTTTTGGAGCAGCTCCCGGCACGTTTAATGTGTTGCCTGCCAATCGCGTTTTGACGGCTATGCCGATCGCGAACATTATGGATAATAAACCGATGGTTAATATACTGCCCTTTGGAGTTTGTAATTCGCTGGCCAATCCGATGGTCGCAGCCGCAACTGCTGCTGCCTTAGGCGTACTTACCCCTCAGCCCTGTATTCCCGTTACAGCCGCTCCATGGGTGCCCGGCTCGCCAACCGTGTTAGTTGCGAACCTGCCCGCTTTAAACAATTCGTCCAAATGCATGTGCAACTGGGGAGGCGTCATTCAGTTCGTGAATCCGGGACAGATGACGATACAGGTGCCATGATATGATAGCGCAAATTCTAAATCCCATAATCAAGCCCATTAAGCGAAAAATTATTGCGCCTCTTAAACGGGCGAAAACGCTGCCAAAGCGTATGCTTGCCGTGCTCCGCAAATGGCTGGTCACTGCTATTTTTGGCCCGCTTCGATCGCTCAACAATTATTTGCGCATCGGGAGCTACTACATAGCGAAGAAGCTTATCGCACTTGTTCTCGTCATTACTCTGATCATCGTTTATTTTGGATTTGTAAGCCCGCCAGCCTTCATTAACAAATGGTTCGGACGAACGCCTCAGCTGGAAGCAGCTGCTGCTGCGAATGGCAGCTTCACAGGAGCTGCATCCGTCCTTGACGCGGAAGGTAATCTGCTGTTTAAAGGAGAGCTGGTCGATGGTCAATACAGCGGTCCAGGGAAGCTATATTATCCAAACGGCAAGCTTCGTTACCAAGGAGATTTCGCTAAAGGAATGATGGCGGGCTCAGGCGAGTTGTTTAATGAAGAGGGCGAGCTTCTCTACCGCGGACAGTTTGCTGACGATCAATATGGGGGTGCTGGAACTTTATTTTATCCAGGGGGAAAACCTCAATATGTGGGCGAGTTTGCAGCTGGAGCGTACGAAGGAGCTGGTACAGCATATAATGCTGGCGGCGGGATCATCTATGCTGGCGCCTTTCTGAAGGGTTCATACAGCGGCGATGGCAAACTTTACAATGAATCAGGCAAGCTGATTTATGAAGGACAATTTAATAATGGTGTTTATGAGGGTACAGGCAAGCAGTTTGACAATAATGGCGTTTTATTATTTAAAGGCAGCTTCCTTGCTGGCAAGCTGTCAGGCCCGGGAAAACAATATTACCCTTCAGGCTTCGTAAAATATGACGGCGCCTTTCTGCTCGGCAGCTATCACGGGGTTGGCAGCTTATTTAACGAGACAGGCTCCGTTGTTTATACAGGCTCGTTCGCCAGCGGACAGCAGAATGGCAGCGGACAAATGTTTACTGCCTCAGGCGGCGTTGTCTATGACGGCAAATTCGTCAATAACAAATATGAAGGCATAGGAGCACTGTACGATATGGACGGCGCGCCTCTCTACAAAGGTTTTTTCAGAGACGGCAGCTTGTACGCTGAAGGCTTCATGAATCTGTCGCTCGTAAAGCTGCAAGAAACGTTGGGTGTTCCTGATGCTCCTGTAACTGTTCCTGAGGAAGAGCTTACTGAAGAAATTTTTGTAGACGAACCTTCAGAACCTATAACGACCGACGAAACAGATTCTTCAGCAGATTCTTCATCACCTGAACCGAAAGCGACTGACCAAGCAGCGATAGTACCTTCGGCCACGCCGGAAAGCAGCAGCAATTCAGCCGCAATGCCAACAGCAACACCGCAAAGCGTTCAGACAAAGACAATGGCTGCTGGCGGCTCCACTGCTCTACCCGCTGCACTTGGCAGCACCAAGGAATCGGCGACGAGCACAGAGAAGGATACAACGAAAAGCGAAGACCCTGTATTTGTTGATCCCGACTTAGCACTCGATCCAATACTGCCGCAAACGCTGACGTTCAGCGCAATGCAAATGTCCTTTGTACTGGAAGTCGATGAAGACAATCCAGAAGCTTTTTTTGTAAGTCAACTGACGACATGGAATCCAGTTGTCATGGAACAAACGTACAGCAGATTATTAGCCGCCAAAACGGTATCCACCAAGGAAAAGCTCGATAACGGCCGAGTAAGGGTTCTGTTCAAGTCAGGCAGTACGCTTCTCACTTTTTTGTTAAATAAAGATAAGCCTGTACGACTTGAAATGTCCTATATCATTCCTGAGGAATAACAATAAAAGTGAACTGCCCCCGACAAGTAGACAGTACAAATAATAAAAACCGTTAAACGGCCTTAGTCCTAAGCTCCATTGGACTGAGGCCGTTTAGTTTTGCCTGAAATCGTTCGTAATTGTAAAAGTGAATGTAGCCTTCAATGTCCTGTTCAAGCTCATCAAATGTTCGGTATGTTTGCAAATTATATTTTTCACACTTCAGGGTTCCCCAGAAGGATTCCATGGGACTGTTGAAGGCGGCGGCCATAGGGCCAAGTTCGCCACTTTCGATTTCTTCGATAATGGTAAGTTTCTCTATTGGAGAATATTTAACTTTAGACATGAAAATGCTCCACTCATAGCAATAGGTTGTTTATTACTTCACCTGTCTACTATTTGGGGAGCATATTATTACGGACATACATTCCGCTATTTACTGATTTTAAGCTCATTTCGAATTCTAACGGACATCAGATGCGTTATTTATCCAAATTGAAGGATAATCATTGCTCTTGAAGCCAAATAAGAGACTGTATGTCCGTTAGCTCCTTAAAAATGGAGATTCCGAGCAAATAACGGCTCTGATGTCCGTTAGCTCTATAAAAATGGAATCTCCACGCTAATATCGGCTCCGATGTCCGTTAGCTCAATAAAAATGGAGATACCAAGCAACTAACGGCTCTGATGTCCGTTAGCTCCACTTTCCAGAGTTGAAGATTGTCATTTTCGTGCATTTCCCATCATCCGTTCTTTATAGCTATCATTCTCTCACTCGCAATACTGCTGAATAAAAGATAAAATCGGCTCTGGCTGCTCCAAGCTATGCGGGTGATGGCCGACTCCCGGCTTCACAATGACTTTAATGGTCCCGCCAAGCTCCCGGTAACGCTTCTCGAATGGCAGCGTGTTCTCTTCTATAGGCAGCGGAATATCAGCATCTCCTGCAACGATCAAAACGGGAATACCGCCTGCTGCCAGCTCTTCTACTCTGTCCAGAGGAGAGCAGCCCTTTAGTGACGATTCCGTTTCTTCCAGCTCGCCGTACACAGCCAGACACTCCTCCCACTCAGCCGCTCCACCTGCAGCCACGCCTTTCCCGCCCGGCCAGCTGCGCATATCGAGTACAGGGGCATCCAAGTACAGCAGCTTCACTTGGTCTGGGTACTTGGCTGCATAGTTAAACGCATATAACCCGCCGCGGCTGAAGCCAAAAAGCACCGTTTTTGGAGCGAGCTCATAAGCTCCTGTCACGTAGGTTTGGAACGTTCGCATCCACTCTACCGCACCCGGGCATCCATACATGTCGCTTAGTCGATAATAAGCAATTGCCCAGCCTTGCTCGAGCAAAGCCATATCGGCATAGGAGAACGCGTCAAAAAACTCAGCGCGCCATATCCATGGCCTGCCTTCGGCAAATGTTTTAGGAAAAACGATTAGTCCTTCTCTTCCCTCCAACATAAAATCGATACGCTCATAGCCCTTCCAGCTTGAAGTACGGCTATTATTTTTGTTCTCTGGACGATCAGCCAAGGAGAGAATAAGATTTTTAAGCGCTTCGCCCTCCTTCAATGCCAGCTCCAGCGGCAGCACTTCCGCTTTATTCGGGTTCGTATGTCCGACATGCTCCTTCCATACCGAGCTAAGCAATCGATGGCGCTGCTGTACAGCTGAGAACAGCGATGAAGAGTCTGGTTGGAGCACATATTCGGGCATTTGCTCCAGTGATATATTAAACAACACATGAAGCAGAGCAGCGGCGATCAGCCAGTGCCCCTCAGCATTCGGATGAATACCGTCCCCCGTTATATAAAGCTGATTCTCCTTACGCTTATGCTCCCACTCGCGCAGCATTGGATCATGGATAGAAACGAGCGCATCTGCGACATCGTCCAAAGTCAGCACCCAGTCTGCGTATCGCTTCAATACATCCTCATAGTCAGCAAAAGGTTGAGAATAGCTGTATGCTGGTTGCCCCAAAGGAAGCAGGCTGCCGCCTGTAAACGATGCAGCATCAAATGGAGGCGGCGTCATAATAATTACTTTGGCTCCCGCAGCCTTAATCTGAGTAACAGCCCGTAATAGACCCTGTTGATACGCTTCGAATCTATCAGAAGAATAAGGATAATAGATGCCGTCATTCATCCCATAACATACAACGACCCAGTCCGGTTTGCTTTCCGCTAGAGCCTTGCCAAGCCGATCATGCACGCAGGGCCGAGGAAAGGGATGCTCCGGTTCGCTTAAGCCAGATGCTGTCTCGCTGCTTACGCCAAGGTTAATGAGTGTCATTTGATTGGCTGGCATATGCTGCAGGAAATAAGCATCCATGTAAGCAATAAACGTACCATCATCCGTAATGCTGTCTCCTAGAAAAACGATCTTTTTCTCATCTGGTATAGCAGAATCCTTCCCAAATAACGGCTTCATCAAATGGTCCTCCCTTTGTTGTTTCGCACGGAATATTGATGCATCGCATTCGGCAGTCCTCTAAACGCCAAGCAGCCGTCGCTAATTAGCATCCACAGCCGATATTCAGTGAAACGAAAGTCGATTAGCTGGAAATAGTGGTCCTGTAATTCTCCGATAACAGCTCCTGCCTTTACAAAACCATCCTCGCTTTCGATTGCAAGCTTATCAATAATAGCTATAAGCCTCCTATCAAGCTCCACTTCAGCAGCATGCTTAATCTTGTCATCTTCCCATAAACGCAGTGTACACTCTTCCTGAGACAGCTCCAACCACTCTGCTTCATAGCGTCGTCTCTCACTATCTACTATTTTCTCTGCTTGCTCATATCCGTTTACGATATTTAAGTAAACATCCCTCTCTAGCAGCCCTTGCGCATAGTGAGGCAGGTTAGTCTGCATGCTTGCCGCGTTAAGCCGAAAAAGCTCAGAAACATTCATCATATGTACGCTATTGGTACGATTCTTTAGCAAATGCAAGATGAAACGCAGTCCTACCTGATCGTGCGCGTTATCGGCACACCAGATGATGATCGTTTTATGCTTAGCTATGGCTGTTATTTTCTCGATCATTCTCTGAATCTGATGCTCACGATTCATGTGGTGATTAAACATAAAACCAGACAGCTTCTCCATTTGCCAAAATTCTCGTGCCCGCTGTCCTTCCACACGATCAATATTCTTAATTGGACCTACTGAAAAGCAATCATTAAACGACAATACCTCATTGTCTGCATGTTTTCCTAAATTGCTTAGGGCTACTTTCAAAGATCCTGCATCCGACATGCTGCATACGAGATGAACCATGCTTTTGCGCTGCTCAGCTTCAACTCGCAAAGAATGTGAGTGCTGCACGCTTTTTTCATACATTTGTACAATGGAGCCAGCCAGAGCCTTCTGCTCCCCATTTCCTTGTTCAGTAAACGGTACAGTCAGCTTTAGAAGGTCGTTTAGAAGGCTTCTAGCCTCACCCTCTCTCAGCTCCCTTAAACGCTCATAAAGGTCTTTCAAATCAAAGCCTCCTTCTTGTACACCTATACTAGTTTACGCTATATAAAAAAAGCTGCTCAGCAAGATCATCGTTCTTATCGACCTTCTGAACAGCTTATAATGGCTTACTCCTGCTGCGATGCAGCTGCTTCTGCAAACCCTTGATCTATCTCATCATTTACTTGATCAGCCGCTTTCGCCGCGCCTAAACTTTTGAATGCCCACCAGCGAACGGCGATTACAGACGCAGCCGATTCGGTTTCACCTTGAAGCTTCATTCCGATACGGAATGTGCCCTTCTCTGGATAAACAATTGTTCCAAGCGATACATTCGGTATATCAGGCTCAAACTCAGTGCCTTTAAATACGTCGCTTTGTCCATAATATACTTTTTTCATCGTGCTTGTTTGGTCAGCCAAAATCGTCTTATCGATCTCTTCCAAGCCGACTACAACCGATACTTGCCCCTCGCCAAGGCCATGCTGAATTTCATCAGACACATAGTTTTTTTTGCCGCGCGAGAAGAAGAAGCCGCCTGTCTTGCCGATAGACTCCAGTGCTACTTCCATTGTACCCGTTGAAATCTCATCATACAAATGCTGAGGCCGCGGAATACCAAGCTTGAAATCAAATTCATTGCGTTCGGGATGATACTGTACATCAAGAGATGGCTTCTCATCATATTCCAGGTCATGCGTCTCCGCGCTCGCATAAAACTTATGAAGCGATGAGGATTGCGACGTTTGCGTTAAACGCTGCAGCAGCGCGGTGCTCTCGATATATTCATCAAAAGGTACACGATCCACCTTTTCAATCATGTAGGTCGGTCCCATTTGGAGCAAGCTGATTTTGGCCAGGCAGATGCTTTGATCAGCAGATCCCTCTACTGCCTGCTCTAAGCTGCGTTCATGCCAATCCTTCAATATACGATTCGCAACAGGCTCGTCCAGCACCTCAATGATGTGCTTCGCATTCGTATCCAGTGGAATAGCCGAGTCGCCAATGGTTAACTTCGCAGCATGATTAGGTACAGTAAGCTGTGCTTTGACGCCAGCAGTTTGCGGCGCTTTCAAATGAAAACTAACCGAGTACTCCGTTTCCTGCGCATCGCCCGGCTCAACAAACATAACGGTATTCCCATCATGGCCAACAGAGGTGAAGCCCATTGCTTCATAATCATATTGGAAAGCAATTCGCGGCGTTTGCAGTGTCTTCTCAACCACCAGCTTGACCTCAACAACCTCGCCGACATTCACATACTTAGGCATACGCTGCGTAATCCGTACATTCGCATCTTCATAAATCGTAGCTACATTTTCAAGCAATCTAACGAATTCAAATGAGGACGGTGCAGGCGCTTCTTCATTAATGAATAAACGATAGGATTCAAGCACACGGTTATATTCGCTCACTTCGTCGTTGCGAATTGCTGAATTGCCTACCGAGTGAACCGGCTCCTTGCCTTTCTCATCATAAGCGACGCACAAGTATACATTTTTCTTATATTCATTGTTTGTAAAGCCCTCGATCATCGACAGCTTTAACGTTACAGGTGAAGGAATAACGAGTTCTCGTCCGATATAATCGATTGCTACGCCCATTTCGACCGAAATTGTTTTGTCATCTACCGCTACAACCTGCATGCCGGACAACACGCCGCTGCCATAGAGCAAACGGTTCAACAGCCTTCTTTTATCATTAAAATATTTTTGCTCCGACTCGAAATCGCGTACCGTCAACAGCTTTCCGTAAAAATAACGATTTCTCTCAAATGGATACAGCCTCGATTTTTTCACTTGTACCGCTCCTTCGCGTAATTATACTATTCCAGCTCTGAATCCATTTCTAAACGGGTATGGATATCCATGCGCTTCTCCATGCCAACGTCAACGATCAGCGTATCATTTGGCATCGAACGATCAGGGTTCAGCTTGAGCAGTGAAGGCTCAGTCAGCACCGTATTTATGCCTAAGTACGTATGTAAATCCAAATACATCCAAGGCTGCAGCAGCACCAGCTTCGCTTCCGTATAGGCTGGCTTTTGCTCATCCAGCAGCTGTTCGATAACGACTCGCTGCTTCTCAGTTGGCGCCTGTTCCGGACGCAGCAGCACGGTAAACGTATACGGATCACCGCTATAAAGCTGATCTGTCAGATGCCGCAGCTCTCCGTTGTCGCGCATCGCCTTTGTTTGAAAATATTCCACGATGAGCGGTGCAATACCCGTATAAATCTCGATCGTTTTCATTAAGCCTTGACGCGTGCCACGGTAACGATAAAGCTCTGGTGCGGCCTGAATGAACGCCTGCACCTGCTCATCCGTCCAATAATCATCCGTTTCTAGGCCAACCCAAGTCGCCAGCCAGCGTAAATGCTCGCCTGTTGCCCGTTCAGGATCGATGTATTCCGATAAATCCTCAATTTCTTCCTCAATCTCGGAAAACAACGTGCCGAATAATGATAAATAACGCTCAAGAAAATCACGGCTTGCCGGGTCCTCTTGATAGACAGCAGGCAAATAATTTAAATAAGTGTCTCTCGGAAAATAAATTCGCATGGACTCCAATAGTGGCGTATACCGCTCCGAAGCGATCCATTCGATTTTTAGCCACAAGTAACGTCCTTTTGCTCCAAAAAACAATGCGTCACTCGGATTAATAACCGGCGCTGACCAAAATTCAGCTAGTGCATTCAGCTTTTCGCGGTAGGGAATCGTCGCATCAGCTAGCCAATCGTCTACTTTTCGATAGCTTCCGGCGATAATGCAGCTATCGTCATTTTGACTGAAATAGGAGATATGAATCTGTGTGCCATCTGGAATAAAGGAGTTAAGCGCCATCTTGTGCCAGACGGTTTCGGCTTCTGCGCTATCGAACGCCCGTGAAAGCCAGACCCCTTCAGGAACACCCGTTTCCTCCATCAACAGCGTCTGCGGCTGTAAGTTCAAGATCGTAATCGTTCCGTCTTCGCTGTTCAAAATGTACATGCGATCCTTCTCATCAATCAACAGCTGATCCGCTTTGCCACGGAAACCTGTAATGCGTCCAACTGTCTCGCCAGCAGCATTCAACTGGACGATAAAGCGGTCATCCTCGCTCACTTGATCCATTTGCCTCGTGTCGCCAATATAAATCATGCCGCTGCTGTCAGCACATAGTCCTGCATAAGGAAGAGCAGGGAGTTCACGTTTCGCACTCAATGTTCCGGTAGGCCCGAATGAAAATAGCTTTGCGTATAACGTATCAAATATATAAAGCTCACCCGATGCCGCAACGGTCATAAAGTAAGTTCGGTTCAAATGCCTCAGCTTCGCTCGTACATGCTGTGTAAAGCTTGGATCACTCCATACACTGACGATCGCGCCGCCTAACGTAAACTGGATGATACCCAGCTTAGCGCCTTCTGCTAATGCCGGCTCATCGCCTCCCGTGTCCAGTTCAAGCGGTGTCAGCACGTACACATACCGGTTATCCGCTGCTATCGCAAGCGGATGCAGCAGAATTCCATCTGCTTCATTGCCTCCGCGCGACCAAAGCGTTTGTCCATTGCCGGTATGGTAAGCAGCGACTGTCCTCTCACCCGTGCGATCGGCGGCAATTAAAAGCTCGCCGGAGGCAGCAAGTCTAGCATGGGAGCTGAACAGACCATGCCCTTGTGTAAACAAGCGCTTATGATCAGCATTACGGCGGTCGTAAATCCACAGATCCGCGCGCTCATCCAGCAAAAACATATGCTCATGCTGGGAAACAGCCAGCTCTTGAATGGCAGCTGTACCTGCGAGGTCACTCAGCTGAATCGTTCCCGCTATTCCGTATTTGTTATCGCGGCGAACGCCAAAGCCTGCTAAATGAAAATCAAGATTATACCCGGTGCCGCGCAGCCAATCCTGCTCACGGTTAATCGAGAAAAACTGGTCTTTTCCGTTCATGCTGTACCTCCTTTGCAGCCAATTGCCACGATGCTATAGATGGGTGCGACTAATAAGTTCAATTTCATGCTGACCCGAGAAAACAAGTCCCTGCGGCGGAAGAATGATGTCTCCTCCTGCACTTTTCCTAACATGCGCACCTTCCGCATCAATCCACAAATCCTGCACGTATACTACGCCGCTCGCCTTGCTTAGCGCATTATAAATGTCTCCCTTATAGACAGAACGGCCAAATTTCCAGCCCTTGGTTCCATGCTCACCATCAAGCGGTCTTAGCAGCTTTTTCAATTGCTCTACTAAACGTTGTCCTTCATCTACGAATTGAGGCTCGACAACAACAACGGCATTGACGGTTACTTTAATATAAATGGGAGGAATGACATGTACTTCTGTCGTTATTAATCTTCTTGTATCCAAATGACGTTTTACAGTTTGCAGAAAACCGGCGCTTGGTGTTGGTGTATCGCTTAAGCCGTATGGTACGACTACAACAGAAACTTGACCATTTGCCTTCTCTCTCGGATAATCATCAAGTCCCGGCTTATAGAGAGGAATTGCATGCACTCTAGCTACGGCAGCGCCTGGTGTTGCTAAAGCCAAAGTTTCGTAATCCTCATTGGTGACGGCACGGAATGTATGCTTCAGTTCTGACTGCGCCCGCTGCAGCGTTACCTGCAGCGTTTCCGCTTCCGAGCCTCCAGCTGCAAAACTTGGATTATTCACTTCGATTTGCAATGCTTTATGTGCTTCGTTCACCCACTCAGATATGAGATAAGGCTTAACGTTGCCACGATCACCACCGCCTAATTCGCAACCGGTAAGAACAATATTGGTGTCCATACTGACTGGCGGAATAGCTCCTTTTTCGCCATTGCCGAAGTAAATGAGTCTTTTGACGGGATCATAAATATAATGTCGATCACCTGGCTTAGAGCGGTCAAACTCATCTACACGCTTCCAATCCTGCCATTTGAAATGGCCATCCGGCTCTTGTTCACCTACTTGCAGCCTTAGTGACTCGCGTTTCTTGCAGGATAGATTGTACAGCTCAAAGCTTTGGCTCGGCAGCCCATTGCTTCGTCCAATGAATCGGTAAAGATCAAACCTAGGTTCACTAGCAATGATACGAACCGTTTGTCCAGGCGGCGGAACAGCTCCGGTAGAGCCATCGCTAAACTGTACCGTTACATGGTCCATCGAAGCATGTCTTATAACGGTATAAAACGCAGGCGGGCGATCAGAGTGAGGCAGCTCCTCAAAGGAAGCAATTTCCTGCCAGTATCGCCATGCGCCATCAGCATCCTGCACTTGAACTCGTATTTGTCCAAAAACAGCTAAGTAGGTAGCAATATGTATTTCTTCATGGGGCTCTCCCGATACCGTAAAATCAATCACTTCGCTTAATGTATCCTTCTGCTCAGCTTTGACAGTATGCAGCATAAGCTGACGAATGCGAGGCGGCATTTCAAAACCAGACTCCTCAACTGTTGCACATATCCAATATCGCGGCTGCTCGCTTGCAGGATGCACAGTTACCGTACGCATCGGCGCTCTTAGGCAAAATGATATTTTACCGCTAAGCGTCAAATGTAGCGTCTCATCCTCTATCACTTCAACGGGCATCCACCCTGCCGTCCCTGCTGCTTCATCCCAGCAATAAGCTTTCCACGAGAGCCTTGCAGATGGAGAAATGGCTTCGCGATTGATTACCAGATGCTGCAGCTCGTCATTGCCAACGCCTTTATCCGCTTCCAAAAGATTGATGTTTATCGTGACCTGTTCCTGCGCGCTCAGCTCACGATCGAAGGAAAGATAAAGCTTCGAGGCTGTCCTTGCATCCTTCCCGAATGCATAAAAGGCAACATTGGCATGATCATTTGTAGCTGTGACGTCATTGGCTTCCCGTTCCGTTCGCGTAACGATTCTATCCAGCGCAAGCGGCACAAGGGAAATGGAGGCTTCCGTCTCAAACATCTGATCCTCAGCCATCAGCTTCGTCCCGCGAGGCAGCGTCACTGGAGCTTTAATATTTGAGAACTGTACGGTAGCTCTCGCCGAACTTGCGTCTGCAGGCTGAATACCAAGCAGATCAAGAAACCTGCGCCTATTCTTGTCCGGGACTCGGCCAATGAAATAACGCTGCATCTCTGTCAGCCAAGCGAATAGCTCAATAAACGTAATGCCCGGGTCATGCGCATTCTCATCCGTCCATTCCGGAACCCGCTTCGGGATGAGCCTTCTTGCTTGTTGAACGATTTCCGCATACGTGCGGTCGTCTAGTGGCAGCCTCGGCAGCATTTGATCTCTCCTTCCTTTTCTTTTTTTGATCGAACTACCCTCATTCGGAGCTCTTATTTCGGTCCAGGGAAAGCCGTTATGCTATGACTGCCATTAACGACGATGCCATGAATAACCTCATTCATCCGACCGGGATCCCATTCGGTACGATTTCCATTTTCTATTTTGACAATATGTAAATAAAGACGTTCGATATATAGAAGCGAGTGGACAGCATGCAAAAGGGAGTGAAGCACTGACACATGCAGCGTTTCTCCAATATTCCAGCCATTGCCGTCAACATTTCCAGTTACCGAATGTAAGAACGCATTCAGCTTGGCTGTACAAGCCATCTCTAGCGGAAGCAGATCATCCACGGACTGGGATGCCACCGTTGCATGCACGGACACTTCCAAATAGGCCGGCTCGATGACCCGTATGGCACCGCCCAAGGAAACCAGACTGGATGCTGTCAGCATGAGCTCACGCTCCACTGCTTTGCGCAGCTCTGGAAACTGAGCAGCGCTTTCCAAGCCGCCCGCTGGGAAAGCAACCACAACTATGGAGCCAGGTGAGCGCTCCAGCCTTGCATTTCGATTGCTTAAGCATTTCACCTTTGCAATCTGCGGATATGCCTCTCTAGCAATCCATTCTACGTCGCTTGCGGTAACTGCCCGTCCGCGGTGCTTAAGCCGCTGCGGTCCCCTTACGAGCACTTGCTCTACCCGTTCCGCATCACCGCCGCCAATTGAAGGAGCCGGATTGCTGATGCTGCTGACGAATGCAAATGGAAGCACCATCCCCGTTATTTGCCCGGCATCGACATGCCCGTTTGCGCCCGCGGTAGTTTTAAAGCGAACGCGCACCGTTTCCGCCGTATCAGAGGAAGGAAGCTTCCCGCGGATGCCATCTCCGAATTGCAGCATTCCGCCTGCGTGGTCCGGTGAATAATGACGGTCAATTGGGCCAGACTCTGCAAGCGAAACGACCGGCTGCCATCTCACCCAGAAGCGTTGGTCATTACCGTCACCGTCTCTTTGCAACATATAATATTTAGGCTCGGAGTCAGACCATTTCACACGATCCATTGGCGTGAAATGTGCGAGCTCATCTACCCACACCTCTTCTTCAATGAATGCCGTAGGTGCTAGCTGTACAAAGCCATCCGCAGGAATCGTAAGCTCCTTCTCCTGACTAACCTGCTGCCTGACCGAAACAGCATTCAGATGCATGCTTGAGGCTACAGGATTGCCCGGAAAGGAATCTCCGAGCGAGCCATCACGATTGACTGCGCGTATCCAATAACGCTCATGCCCAAACAAGCGAGCCGGCGCCATCGTAGATGGACCTACAAATTGCAGCTCTCCGCTTATCGTAAATGCCTCAGTGTTGTCCACCACCTTCAGCGGCTGCCAAAGGTAGCGGCCTGCTTCCAAGCAAAGCGCTTCCCACTCCACCCACGGCGGTTGATTGCTGGCTGTAAACCTGCGTTCCAGCTCAATATGCAGACGAATGGGACCTTTTAACGGCGCTGCATTAAAGGAAGCATACATCGCAGGATGACTTGCTGGAATTTGCTCAAACAGCTTAAAGGACTGACCGCCATGTTGTGCAGAAGGCGTTCGATCACGATTGTCAATATTGCTTCTTGTGTAGACATGCTCTGGCTTAAATAAGCTTTGCGAGGCATGGGCATAGGACAGTACAGGTTGTGCGAGCCAAGGTGACATATATTCCACGACTGGCGCGATAATGGGATCAGTCTGCAGCACGCGTGCCCGAATCCAATAATCAGACGTACCATTTACGAACGTTTCCGCCATATCGTCAGGACAGTTGAACGTCAATGTAAAGCTTCGTTCACTCTGCTCCGGCAGCTCGGCAAACAATGTTCCGAATTGCTCGCTGCCGGGCAGCCGGCCCCAATTGCTGCCATCCCAATACTCCCATTGAACACTTCTGATGCATACGCGCGGCGGATCCTTCTCATCAAAATCGGAAGTCCGCATGACCATTTTCCACTTTACTTCGGGATCCTGCGCCATTCTGAGCCTACTCGGTATCGCCCTCGCAGAGAAGGTCAGCTTGATTTTGCTTTGACGCTTGCTAAACGCCTCTTCACACGATAAATAAAAAACGGAATAAGGAACAAAATGTTCTCCAAACGGGTAAAACCCATCCTTCAAGAGCTCCGTATCATTAAAATATAATGCGCCTGGCTCAATGCCAACATTGTCGCCGGCCGCATCATGTGCCGCACGAAGCCTTATTTTATCCATCTCCAAATGCTTGTTAAGCAGAGGAGAGGCAGCGCCTTGCAGCTGTTTCACGGTACACCTGATCCAGCGGCCAGTTATTCCTTCATGCTCAGTGAGCTCCAGCTTTCCAGCTCGCTGTTTATATAATACGACCATGCTGCCTGCAGCCGTTGCGGAATCAAATTTCACCCATTCCCCATTGCATGGATACGTCCATTCCACCCACTCTGATGCGAGCGAGGCCGCAAGCTCTGGCTCAGAGTAACGTTTTTCGGTGTGGTGAACATTTATGTAAAATCGGCTTGGCCGATCTACTAGAAAGATATCGTCATGCCGAATATAAAGCGTATGCTCCTGCTCATTTGGCATAGAGCTGGTATCGAACAAGCTGATTGGCTCAGCTAGGCCGCTCTTCAATCGCTCTCCATAGTCCAGTGCTGCAGTAGCAATATGATCCTTTTGTGGATTTACACTAATCCACTCCATCAGCTTCGCTGGTGTAGCGAGCAGCACCTTCTCCGTTTCAAATACGAGCGGCTCGCCGCCGTCAGGATGAGGGGCTGTCAATGCAATGCCTGCTGGCAAATAAACGGGGTCGACCGTTCCTTCACTCAGCTGAAACACAACGGTCGCCCGGGCTGGACGAGGCGGCTGCAGCTTGACCTCGATAAGATCGAGGAAAGCAAGGAAATGATTGAGCGGCGCCTGATTAAGCCGATTAACCGTATCCTCCAGCATCTCAGCGGTCAAATAGGCAAGTCCCGTCCCCGCATCAGGCTCCTCCTGCGAGAATCGCCACTCCGGCGTATAATGAGGTGCCATCTCCTTTAACTGAGCCATAAAAGAGGATAAGTTATTATGATTGATTTTTGGCGGACGGTTGTCACCGCCATTTCTTCCCCCGTGCTTCATCACGTTGCTCGCTCCCGTTATTTGCTTCCTTCCTCTAAATAGAAAGGAAACACCTGATTAAAAAGATTGTTTGTGGATCTTACCGCATAGGAGACGCTCATTAGCACACGGCCGTTATTTTGCCGATCAGGCTTCACCTCTACCTCTACGTCCTTTACTCTCGGCTCCCAAATTCGAATGGCTTCCTGCACATCACTGGCAATGAGTCTAAGCGATGTCTCATCCGTTGTGCCAAATACAAAATCCCGTAAGCCGCAGCCAAAATCAGGACGCATTAATCGCTCGCCCTTCGACGTTCGAATAATAATTCGGATAGACTCTTCAATGTCATCCTCGCCTTCCGCCATGCGAATACGGCCGGTTGTTGCGTCTACCTGAACGGGAAATTTCCATCCTTTCCCCAAAAACGATGCCGACATCTGCTGCAGCCTCCCTCAGCCATCAATTGATCTTAACCATCGCGCCCTTCAGCGACAAAATGCCGTTAGCCTTTACCTCAAGCATGCCATTGGATTGAAGCGTGAGCGCTGCATCCGCCTCCACCTTCACCTGAGCGCCTTTTACGGTAACCGATTTTGAGCCCGTCACTTTTACATCGCCTTGCGCGCTCATTTCAATCGTAGACGCTGAACCGCATTTGATGGTGACCTTCTTTCCCATCTCATCCAGCTTGATCGATTGCTGCTTGTCTTGCGTTTCAACCGTAACCGTCTTATCCTTATCGGCAAACGTAATATGATGGCCTTTTGACGTTTTTATCGTAACCGTGCCTGCGCTGCTCGTATCATCAAACGTAATCTCATGCCCGGTTTTCGTCTTGATTTTGCGAATATCGTTTTTGTCGTTCGGCGCAGGCGGCTTTTGTTTCTTGCTCCACAAAGAGCCAATGACGATCGGCTGATCCAGCCGCCCCATTAAGAAGGCGACAAGCACCTCATCATTCACCTCCGGCAAAAAAAGAGAGCCCATGTCGTTCCCGCCCATTAAAGTCGCAACGCGCACCCAATCGGTCTGGAGCTCGCCTTCGCGCAGTGGAAACTTCACCTTTACGCGGCCAAGCTTATCCGGGTCTTTGTTGTCGGTAACGATTGCATTCCACACTCCGGACAGCTGCTCGGATTGCATGGAGCGCTGATGCTGGTCAAAAAAACCAGGATACATCGTGCTCATATCGCATTCCCCTCCGTCTCAAAATAAATCATGTAGCCATCCGTTGCGTCGAGTCGATGCGTAACCTTCGTCAATCGCAGCAGTTGATTCAGCTTGTCGCTGCCGAGACCCTCAATCTTGATTAATTCGCCTGGCTTCAGCTCTGGAAAACCAATCGAAGTTCCATGACCGCTCACGAGCTCGCGGGAAATACGATCCAGCATCGCCTTCGCAAGCGATTGCGCTTCGTCCTGCGATGCTGCCTGCGTGTATACGACCTCCATCTTTTGATTAGAGAGCATGCTTGCTACACTTGGGCCGCTTTTGGTGTTCGTACCAATAATCGTAACCGAGCTGGCTACGGATTCTATCGCTTGCATCTTATCGACGTCATAGCCGCGAACTTTGACTTGTGAAGTCTGACTGGAAGCATCCACCGTCAGTGTGAACTGAACGAGGTTTTTCCCATATTTCAGCGTAATAAGCGGCGCTCCTGATGTTTTCGGTTTTTTGAAAATAAGCTTGGATGCTTCTACATAGAAATGCCTGTCGTTATCCATCGCAAGCGAGCGGACAAAATGATAATCGCTCACCCCGATTTGCTCAATCGTTTTTTTGGTGACGCCCGTATCGTCCAAATCGACAGACAAACCATAATTTCCGGCAATTTGCCGAACGACATCGCTGTCCTTCATTTGGTTCCACACCTTAGAGTGTGACGTCTTCATCATGAGAAAAGAGCGGTCCATCGCCGTTACGACAATGCTTGGGCTGCCGTTTGAAGGATAATCAATGGTATAGCCTGTCATGATTCCATCAAATACAAGCGATTTTTTATCTGCGTAACCAAGCTTGATTTGCACCTTCTTGCCTACCGCAATCGTTGTGCCTACCCATTGCATACGGGATTCGCTCCATATATAGCCATTAGAAATCGAAAACCTGACGATATCCGCCTGTGCATCCGTCGTTTGCTCGACATCAACCCATTCTACGGCCATGTTCGAAAGCTTGATCAATTGACCCTCTATTAAAATATCAACCTCAGGTGCGCTAAAATCACCATATTTGGATTCCAAATCCTCAAAGGAGTTTGCAGCCACGTTTTCACTCCAATCTCGGAATCGTCAAGCTTCTTCCGGATAACAGCATACGGGGGTTATCAATCCCATTCGCTTCGGCGATATGGCGCCATGCTCCCGGGTCCTCGTATTCCTCAGCCGCTATTGACCACAGCTGATCCCCTTGCTTGACCGTCTTTTGCTTCGTACGGTCGGCAGATTGACGCGGAATTTCTTGGTATTGTTCCTTCATCGTTTGCGAGCTCAGCATATCGACCGTTAAGGATGCCCTAACAGGGACGCCGGTTTCCAGAAACATCGTGTATTTCTGCGTAATGCTTGTAATAACACCTTTAAAATCAAGCGAGCCCCAAATGAATTTACAGGTCGGCGGCGTATGCAAATCCGAGTCAACATCGAGTATGCCCACGATTTTGGAAGTATAGGTACGAACGTCAATGCCCGCTTCATACGTATCAAAAAACAAATTCAGCTTCAATGTTGTCCGCTCACCGCTCGTAAATTGGGAGAGCGGGGTTTGCAGCCCCGCAATCTCCTTCTCCGCATATTGATTTCCGGATTCCATCTCATAATCAGTCGGGTTAAAAAGCACATCTACCTTCTCGGTTTCTTTCGCTCGAAAGATCCAAAACTGCGCTTTGCTTAATGCCATTCGATGTCCCCTCCAAATCTGTTCATTCTAGAAGCCTCTTCTTCGCTGCTCCAGCTTCATCTTTCGCTCCAACGCCTTATATACTTGATCCGCAATAGCTTCTGGATGGAGCTGCGGTATTTTCATAATCATTTTCTGCAGCTGCACAGGGTCCAGCTCGCGAGGCGCTTCCACCTTCACCTGACGCGGCGGCTCCTGTGCAGCGGGCCCACTTGGTTTATGATGCGAAAGTGTGGGCATCTCGCCTCGTTCCCCAAATGAAGCAGCGTTCGTTTCTACTCCGCTAGGTGCAGCTTGGCTAGCTGTATTTCGATGACGGGCAGCTGCTGTATAACTAAGCCTTACTTGATCGCCTATTGCGCCGCTAGATTGAACGGAACTAGGCTCAATGCCGGCTTTTACAACCGATGTTAGTCCGCTAAGCATCGGCTTGTTTTCTTTGGATGCTTTTGCAGCAAGATTGGCGAAGCCAGAGTGTCTTTGACTCGTTCGGAATGGAGTCGCTCCTGCTCTGGATCCGCTATTCAAGAAAGATGACATTCGCGTTTGACGATGCACAGGATTGGTTTGCGCGCTGCGGTTATTTCTCTCGCCAATAGGGAGAGCAGGAGCTGCCAGCTTCATGTCTCCTGATTCTGTCTGCTTGTGCACGCTTAGTGTTGGATACGCGCGCATGGATGCGGAAGTTTTCGCTGATTCCGCTGCTTCGGCTGACATTTCAAAGCGGTTAGCCAACGTTTGCGATGCTTTACTCGCCATATCATTTAATGATTCAGCGCCATATGTTTTTTCTATTTTATTTACCGAGGTGCTGTTATTTTTACGGACTTGCCGTTGAACTAGTCTTGATTCGACCGTCTTTTGTTTCGCTTCAGCGCTAGCGCTTGGCTTTGTGTTTGGAGAAGTCTGCTCCGCTAGCCTCCGCACTAATGAAGTGGATGCTTGCCTAATATTATTGTTTTCAACCCCATATGCTGAGGTTTTAATCGCTTCAGATGGGAGCCATTCAGCAGCAAAACGATGAACCGTTCTTCCTACTAAAGGAGAAGCTGAATCTACTCTTGCTCCAGCATTGGCATGAGAAAATGGACTGGGCATTGTTGTCCCTTTTCTTTTCCCTTGTATTGCATTCTGAAGTATAGCGCTGATGCTCACTTCATGATTTGCCGCTGTCACTCGCCGCTTATGCGACAGTGATGCTCCGTTTTTCAATAACATCTTCTTATTATTCGCAGCTCTCGCAATTAATTGTCCGCGAACGGTAACAGGTGCCAAGCCCGTATTTAAACCAGCCTCTTCGCTTGGCTTCAATTCTGCCATTTTAGACAAATTCTCGGATCTCGCACTCGCTTCTGTTCGACTGGCACTAGCAGAAGCGCCTTGAATGAAATTCGCATCATGAGTTAAGGTTTGCGATTCTGGTTCGATTGTTCGTTTATGTAAAATAGCACGGCGGCTTTGAGCACGTATAATCCCTTCCGGATTATGATCCGTTGCAGCTTTATGCTTATAGTTGAGCTGAGTTGACGGCTTCTTCAGGGCGGTAGCTTCGGATGCCTTGCTTGCATCCTGCCTTAACACTGGCTCTGCGCTCTGCGCAGGCTGTCTCTGTTCAAAACGTCGTAAAACCATCTGGGCAGGCCTCGAAGCCATATTCCGATTCCTTATTCTTGCTGCTTCTGCTAGAGCATTTGATAATGTCCTTGACGGTATAAACCGTTGAGTTCCATCAGCTGATATCCCTGCTTGTGCTGTATTTGCTTTATGGATTGAAGTAGCAGCACTGCTAGGTTTTGTTTCATTTCGCTTCCGGCTGCTTACATTCGATGAAACAGCAGCTGGATTTGCTTTAATCTCTTTTTTATGGGAAGGCACGACTGGATTAATCATGCTGCTATTATTCAGATTTACAGTTGAACCATTATCAACCTCTCGTGGCTGATCCGACTGTGAACGATTCGCTCGATGAATGAGACGTTTGGCAGCAATCGCTGATTTGCTGCTTCGTTCAATTAATTCGTTCAAAAGCTGCGGCTTACGCTGCAATACTAGAAGCTGAAGCCTATTTCGATTAACATCTGTTATCTTGCTAGCGGTTACCTTGATACTGGAATGAGGAATTGCAGCTTCTGCTTCTGATTCGGATTCTGATTCTGCGTTTGGCATTGCCAAACGATTCAGTTCATTCGTTTTTTTCGAAGGGACATTTGATCGTACAACCGCTTCCTTACTGTTCGCTGCTGCTTCTTGCGACATCTCCGTTTGCTCGGAGATATGTTTTTGATGATTACGATGCTTGAGCTCTAGCTGTTTTTTACCCTTTGCACGCTTTTCTTGCGGTAACGCATCATCGTCCTGTCTACTCGAGAGCGTACGAAACGTGTGTGTCGCTGTCTCTAGCTGCTCCAGCTTCACCGCTTCGGCTCTCTTCCCAGCCTCGCTTAGAACCTTACTCGCAGCGGCGCTTCTCTTCTCCGCTTCCCGCTGCTCCAGCTTCTCCGCTTCGGCTCTCTTCCCAGCCTCGCTCATAACCTTACCCGCAGCGGCGCTTCTCTTCTCCGCCTCCCGCTGCTCCAACTTCACCGCTTCGGCTCTCTTCCCAGCCTCGCTCATAACCTTACCCGCAGCGGCGCTCTGCTTACCCGCCTCCCGCTGCTCCAGCTTCACCGCTTCGGCTCTCTTCCCTGCCTCGCTCATAACCTTACCCGCAGCGGCGCTCTGCTTTTCCGCCTCCCACTGCTCCAGCTTCACCGCTTCGGCTCTCTTACCTGCCTCACTTTGAACCTTACTTGCAGCGGCGCTTCTCTTCTCCGCCTCCCGCTGCTCCAGCTTCACCGCTTCGGCTCTCTTCCCAGCCTCGCTTAGAACCTTGCCCGCAGCGGCGCTCTTACCTGCCTCGCTCATAACCTTACCCGCAGCCGCGCTCTGCTTTTCCGCTTCCCGCTGCTCCAGTGAAACGACTGCTTTTCGTGCATTCGTAAGCTGCAAAGGCGCCTTGCTCAATGATGCGCCAGAATCGTTAGCCTGCTTGAGGTTAGACTTAAGCTGAGCTCGATCCTTCGCCAGCGGCTTATTAAGGTTATCCAGCTTGCGAAGCGATTGAATGACAATACCGGGTTGAAGCTTGGCTTGCAGCCATTTATAGTAATCCGCCTGCTGCTCTGCCTTCAATGGTTGAGTAGGCAGCTGCGAAACATGCGGGATTATTCGTTTGGAATGGTCATGCTTGACTCTGTTCGTAATTATACTGCTGTTAACAAGCTCATCTAACTGCTTCGTAATGCCTGTTTTGTGGAGTGCTCCATCATTCGTTTCTTTCCCTTGAACAGGCTGTGCTATTGCTATTTCTCTTATCGTTCTTAGTTCTTTGATAATATGTGTCACATCTCTGAATACGATCGTTTCACGCTCTACCGTTACTCGCTCGCGCATCATGATGCGCTCAGGCTTGCGCTCTGGACTAGGCGGCGTTTTTTTATTGTTGCCGCTATTTGGTGCTGGTGTTTTAGGTGCTACGACTTGCACATGCAGCGTTTGCTGAGTAATGGTCGGTTCATTTTTGATCACATGCGACATAGCAACCCGCTCAAATGTTTTGCGTCCTGTGCCTGTCTTATATTTATTTAAGATGCCTCCGGCAAACGGCTGAACCGACGTTGATTGCTTTGTCGCAGCTTTGCCCATACGGTCCAAAATTCGTTTCATACCGGTGCATCCTCCTATTCCCGTTCAACTTGCAATTTATGATTCATTAAGTTTATGTACATGAACAACCCTACTTCTGAAAATCGCCATATAAACCGCTATGAATAATTTCTATCGTTTCAACCGCAATGTCACTCGTGCTCGCATTCAGATGCGGCCCGGTCCATCTCACCGGATAAGCATCAAAGAAGCTCCAGCGCCCAAATTCTGTTCCGTCAGCAGATTGCAGCACAATCGCACCCGTTTTGCGGTCAATCGTTCCATCTATAGTGCTTTCGTACCAGCTCCAAAGAGCAGGCGATTTGGTCATTCCCTTGCGCAGCACGAGGTTTGGGAACCGAACGCCCATCGGCAGCTTATGAACATAACCATTCACTCCGCCTTCACGGTATTCCTCAATTTCTGTTTCTGCCTCAAGTCCCGAAACCTCAGAGAACCCAGCAACAAAAATGTCATCGAGCTCCACCCAAAACTTGAATGTTGTAGCTACATCGTGAAAGCGACCTTTCTCTTGCCCCTTCATGACTGCCATAGTGCCGCGTCACCTCTTTCCAAAAACGTCGAAAATGTTTTTCTTACCGCTATCTGATTCATCGTTCATCTTGCGATTTATTTTGGAAATTTCGTCGCACCAGCGCCTGCGTTCTGCATGCTCCATGCTCATAATTTCGTCATGCGACCAATGAAAATAATACGCGACGAAGCCTACCTCCTCGTACAGCCGGTCAACCGGATAACCTAAGAGAGAGCTTCCGTTAAGGACAAAAAATCGACAGCCACCTCGAACTCGTGGTCACATTTCGGACAAGCCGTAAGCACCTTAGGCGCCTCTAAGTCATTAATCTGACGATATAGATTTTGCAAATAAGCAAGATCTGCCGTAAACAGCTTCTCGATCAGCTTCGTATCAATATGCCTAACGTCCCCAAGCTTCGTTACCACTCTAGCCATCAAAATAACGGTCAAATAACTAGGGTTGGATTGTACGCGCGGGTCCTTCATCGGTAAAATTTCATCAGCTGCCGTAGCAAGCCGCATAACACCCCGCCGGTGGAGATTGCCTTGATCATCCACGTAGCCGCGAGGCAATTCAAATTCATATTCCGTTTGAAACGCCATCCGGTCATCACTCCAATATGTAAAATAGAATCAATTTCTAGAAAAGCGGAAAACAAGAGAGGAGCAAACGATTTCTCGCCTGCTGACCTCCCTTGTTCGCCATAAACCAGCTTTAATTACTCATTTCTATGCGGTGCGCGTTAAACCCTCATGAGCGAATTCAATCAGCTCTAGCGCAATATCATTGCCGGTACCATTGAAGGTAGGCGCAGTATATTTAACAGGCCAAGCTTCGATAACCTGCCAAGTAGCCACGTCTTCGCCTTCTTCGTCAAGCGCGATGATCGTAATCGTTTTGCGCTCAATCGTTCCTTCGGCGCATTCTTGAAGCCAATCATACAGCTCCATCGATTCAGTCGTGCCCCATTTCAGCGAAATGTTGCCGTACTTGATTAAGCCTGGAAGCTTGCGAGGTGTAATAACCTCGTTGCCCTCGCGGTATTCGACCACATCAAAGGTTGCCTCAAAACCGGAAACCTCGCTAAATCCTGCTTGCTCAAGACCTTCTACTTCTACACGAAATCTAAAATTGCGATATGGATCAATACGATCTCCTGGCATGTGGATCCCCTTCCGTTATTCGATATGGAAGCTAATGACTATTCCGAACCTGTTTTTTGCGTGATGCGGAATACGACGAATTCAGCTGGTTTCACCGGCGCTACGCCGATTACACAAATCAATCGTCCATTGTCGATGTCATCCTGTGTCATCGTTGAACGTCCAATTTCAATATAAAATGCTTCAGACGGGCTTGTACCGGACAATGCTCCGTCACGCCATACACGAGTTAAGAATGCGTCAATCGTGCGCTGAACCCTGGCCCATAGCTGCTCGGTATTCGGTTCAAATACAACCCAGCTTGATCCATTCATGATCGAACCTTCGATGAAAATGAATAAGCGGCGTACGTTGATATATTTCCAAAGTGTATTGGATGAACATGTACGAGCGCCCCATACACGAATGCCTTGACCTGTAAAAGCACGAATCAAGTTGACGCCTGCTGGGTTAAGAATATCCTGCTCGCCATTGTTATATTGAACGTCTAGGCCTACTACACCGCGAAGCGTTTCGTTGGCAGGCGCCTTTTGTACGCCGCGTGTCGTGTCCGAACGAGCATATACCCCAGCGATTGTACCAGACGGCGGGATGAAAATATTGCGTTTGTCGAGCGGGTCAAACACTTGCAGCCATGGATTATACAGTGCGCAATAGCTTGAATCGAACAAATCACGATGAGCAAGCACATCCTGTACCTTCGTTACTTCGCGAGGAAGATCAAGAATCGCAAAGCGGCTTCCCAAGCTTTCACAATGAGCAACCAGGGACAGCTGTACGTTAGGATCGGTTACACCTGGAATCGCCATGATGCTGACAACATCGTTGTCGATAAACGACTGGATGCCTGTTCTTCTGCCTGGACCAAAGTCTTCGCCGATAAAATCAGCAGCCGACAAGCTCGCAGCAGAACCATCACTGCCGCCCGCAAGCAGAATTTCAAATACGGCAAGCTCAGAACCAGCAATTTGCTCCAGCGGAGCAATGCTCTCTTCCGATGCCTTTAGTACTTGTACGCTTACGATATTCGAGCGGGATACCAGCTTCTCCACATAGTTTGGAGCCTCTGGATTTAGTGATGCTTTCTCGTAGGTTTCCGACTCTGTTCCGTAAAGCACGTTAATTGTAAACTCCGAGGAGCTTAGTACTTTAGTTGGAACTAGAGCCGTATCCACTACATCGCCGCTAAGTGCTTCTGCAAGCTCAATCACTTGATCATGAACAGAAATGATGCGGTTGTATTGCTTCTCTGTACCATTTGTAAAAACGACCACATCCCCAGCATAAAAGCCAGCCGCGTTTTTCACGCGGTAACGATTGCCTTCGCTTGCTTCAAAGATCGGTGTTTTTGCTTTGCTTGCAGGAACAACAACAGCACGAATTTGATTGCCCCAAGCGCCTGGATTTTTGGCGGTAATGGAGAGAACCGCATCCTTCTGAGCTTCGTTAGAGGCTGTTTTGGCATCTGACGGCGCTACCCGGGAAATGAAGCAGCGGGAGCCTCCGTTTGTGAAAAACTGATTAACCGCATGCGCAAGAAAACGGTATGAGCCAAAAGCATTTTCAGATAAATAGGAACCATATACACGTCCAAAATCAGCTGGACTTGTAATAAGCTGCGGTAAACCCTCGACTGGTCCGCGAGCAGCAAGCCCAATAAAGCCCGCTGTGCTCGTACTAACACCTTCCAGTGGTTTGGCGCCGCTCTCGAATTCCTCCACATAGACGCCTGGCGATAAATACTCAGCCATGTGTGATCTCCTCTCTGAATCTATTTATGTATTAGGTAATGGCAGGCATATTTCTCCCGCGTCAACCCCAAGACCAATTGGAATGCGTCAGAATAGTTAATCCTACTGAAGGACTAAAGTCTGCGCTGATACTACTTCACCCGCTTGCGCCGTCAACTCGGTCGCAGCGCTGCCATGTTCATTAATTGCAAACACTTTAATAGGAAAGCTGGTGGGCAGTATGCCGCGAAATGGAAGAATAACGATACCGTTATTTGCACTGCTCGTTTGAACAGCAGGCAATAATAGCGCGCCTCTTCGATAGTTTTCCTTCAATGGCTGCTCGAATCGCAGTCCATTGCCGGGCAAAATCTCAGCTACACGCACAAGCTCCTCATTGCCTTGACCGCGAAGCAGCAAGCTCTCGCCTGCAACCGTCTGTCCCTGCAACTGCCCCACTGCTGCTGTATCTGCACCAGCAAGCAGCGAATCTTGCATAATTCTTCCTCGTGCTGCGGCATCCTCGCATATGTAAGCCCAAACCTCAGCATCAGCACAAGGTCTGCTAGCGGCATCACATAACTCAAAGGTGACAGCTGTCGAATTTGCAGGATAAGCATATTTGGGACCAGGCAAAAGCGGTACTGTAATCATTGGGTATAATTTTGAAATAGAAGCGGTTTCAATCTGTTTCCTGTAGGGTATGAATACAGATGATGTAACGGAGAGCACATAGCTGCCAGAGGGAAGGTCAAGAAACAGAAAGGTCCCGTCAGGCTTCCGAATGGGTTTCTTATGAATGCCCTCAAGTGAAACGGATAACGCGGAAGGTGCAAGCAGCCTTCTTGTCCATACGTCAACTGGCGATACAACAAGCGAGCAGCGAGTTACCCTCGTTGAACGATGGTGTGACATATTAGCCACCGTCCTTTTCCTCAAGCACAATATGACGCTCGACAACTCGCGAAACCGGCTTCACACGATTCGAATCGAGCATGACTGGGCCTACGCGATAGACGACAGAAAGCTTGTACGGCGTATCACCGAACTGCCAAAGCTTCAGTAAATCTTCGCCTTCCATGCTGACTAGATTCATCCTTATCGCACCGTTTCCTTCAGCAAGCGTGCCTTCAAGATATGTACCGCTGAGTACGGCATTATCATAAAAGACCTGCATAGCACGACCTAATATCCGATGCTCGTCCAATGCACGCGTTAATCGATTCGCACTCGAATGCGCTGTCATTAAAAAATAAAAATCAAGCGCCTGCGGCGGGTACTGAAGCATGCCTCCACGATCCACCATGCCCGTCCGGCGAGATTCGCCATTTTCCTTAACGTTGAACAAAAACAAGGAAAGAGCTAGATCGCCTGCATCCCGGGGCGAAGCCATTCCGATCAACTCGGGACGCGGCACTGGGTCAGGCGTAAGATGATCACGTAGCAAGCGCAGCATGCTGGCTTCCAAATCCGCAATAACCGTATATCCACCCATCAGCCTATCACTCCCAAAAAAATCAAAATGGTATTCGATTTCTATTATAGCTTCTCTACTACCAATTGACTACGCAAAATTACTCAATTTATGTCAATTTTCCTGACTTCGTGAACCAAATTCAGTAAAATTACTACATTTTACAACAAATTATTGAGAAAAACTTGCTAGTTATATGGTTCGAACGATTCTTTCACGACAATTTTCCCCATCTTGTGGAGCTCTTGGCGTGTCGCACGGACCATATGCCTCATGCCGATTAAAGCTTGCTCTGAGGCAGCCATAAACGCGGCAGACAGGACAATATTTTTAATATGACCGCCCGATGCATCGATGCGCGCTGCTAGAAATGACAGATCAAGGTCAGGATCAAGCGGCGCATCCTTAGGCAGCAGCGAGCGGAAAATTTGCTCCCGATGGGCTGCATCCGGGAATGGAAAGTTAACGATTACCTGCATTCTTCGCAAAAAAGCTTCGTCCATATTTTGCAGTAAATTGGTTGCTAGAATCGAGATACCCTCGAAACTTTCAATGCGCTGCAGAAGATAGGATGCCTCCATATTCGCGAATCTATCATTTGAATCTTTTACTTCCGTTCGTTTGCCGAACAAGGAGTCTCCTTCATCAAAAAACAGGACAGCGCCGCTGCTTTCCGCTTCAGCGAACAGCTCTCTCAAGTTTTTTTCCGTTTCTCCGATATATTTGCTCACAACGCGTGACAGATCAATACGGTAAAGCTCTAGACCCATCTCTCCCGCAACGACCTCGGCTGCCATCGTTTTGCCCGTGCCAGGAGGCCCAGCAAACAACATGCTTAAGCCTCGACCATAAGGCAGCTTATGACCAAAGCCCCATCGATTAAACACCGTTTCGCTATGCTTATGCCTGCTGCACGCATCCTTAAGAAGCTCCAGCGGCTCCTCTGGCAATATCAGATCATCCCATCGCCGAACTAGCCGTTGCTTCTCCGCAAGCTCGGACAAACGATGCTGAACCTGTGTTCGCGAGGCATGGGCATAATCATCAAGTGTAGGGAACTCGTGCTTGTGATGGTAAGCTAGGCGATCTGCTTGTTTGCTCATTCCCTCGATCTGCCCAGCTGTAAAAGCATACTTATCGGCTAAATGTCTGAGCAGACTACGATCCGCTCTTTCATCGCTGCAGCGCTGCCAGAGCTGCAATCGCACTTCTGCGTTAGGAACATGCACAGTGTGGCTCGTTAATGCAGAAAACGCTGGAAGCGGCAGCTGTGAGGCACGCCTTTCTACACGCGTCAGCCATAACACGACAGGGAGCCTTGCTAATTCTATATAGTTAGTAAGCGCCTTGCGAACCCTTTCCTGCTGATGAGGCCAGCCCTCAGCTGCGCTTCTTTCACCCTCCCCCTCATCGAAGCATAAAACAGCTACAGATAAGAGCGATTCACGTACAATATTGTTCAACTGCTCCGTCATCGCATCTTCATCCTTAGCAAGCTTGTCTAGCTTGACAAGCAGCAGCGGCTGCTCCAAAGACTGAGCCAGATGTCTGGCATGCAGCTTTTTGCCGGCGCCCGAAGGTCCGCTTAACTGAATAAACGGTATTTCATACTGCTCATTCTCATCATCTTGAGTGAATGCTTTGTCTCCCTTGAAGGATCGTTCCCTTTGCACAATTTGCAACAGCATGTCTTGAAGCTCGAAATTAAACGCCAGCTCTGGAGCTGACCTCGCCCCATCGTATAAGGTACAAACGTCTTCAATTCTGGAATCCAGCTTTTCAGTATCCAGCAGAAACGAGATAATACGGGCGTCCATGCGCAGCGGCTGCTTCAGCATGCTTCTCTCAGCGGGTACTGCCGCTCTGCCTGATCTCAGTACAAATCTGCCAAGGGTCGAATAACCTGCGAGCAGCGAACGAGCATGATAAAACTCTTCTTTCGAATCTCCTAACAATCGCAGCGCAAGCTCCGCAGTAGGCACCCGCAGCGTAACGTCGTCATTCAAATAGCCAAACCAGCTTTCATAACGTGAATCAAGCTCAGCTGCAAGGCATAACATAACGCAGCGTTTTTCCCATGTCGAAAGACGAAGAGTCCATGACAAATAAGCGAACGGGAGCCTTGCTCCCTCGCTTACGCTGTCATGGATGTGCTGTGAAAACTGTCGTTCCGCCTCTACGCGAAATTGTCTAAACGAAGCTAGTGCATCTTCTTCCTGTAAAGACTCGTTTCCTAGAAACGATCGTTCTATATCGATAGCATTAACGACGAGGCCGCGCATTGACATTGGCGTTTGACCATCGATTTCCTTGCTCTCAAAATCTGCAAGAAGAACTCGCAGCCCTTGTTCCAGCAAAGCGAGCTCGTCACGTAAATAATCGAATCCTGTTTCATAAAATCGCATGATGGTTCACCCTTATATGAATGCATTACGCTTATCGGCGCATGAGGCAAAGTACCGCAATATCGTCGGATTGTGGAGCTCCGTCCGCGAACATGAACACGTCCATCAGCAGCGCATCGATGATTTCAGCGCTAGAATAACCGGACGTTTGAGATAAGAAATTTTGTAAACGACTAGTGGAATACTGCTCTTGCAGTTCGTTCTCAGCCTCGGTAATACCATCGGTGTAGAGGACAAAACGATCGCCATGCTCAAGCTCGATGGTCTGATTCCGATAAGTGAATTCCGGGAAAGAACCAAGCGGGATGCCTTTGGGGAGCTTAATCGGCAGAACGGAGCCGTCCGCTTTGACAATGTAAGGAGTACAATGTCCGCCATCGCTAAGCACAACCTCGCCAGTCGCAATGTTCAGCACGCCGCATATGATCGTTGCGAATAGCTGCGCATTGTCCGTACAAAGCTCATCGTTGACCATTTCCAGCAGCTCGCCTGGCGACAGCTTCGCATTCATTTTCCCTTTAATTAACGAAAGCGTCATCGCCATGAACAGCGCAGCCGGTATTCCTTTATCCGACACGTCACCTAGTGTGAAAAACAGATGCTCCTCGTCTATTTTGAAAAAGTTGTAGAAGTCGCCTCCTACCTCTTTCGCTGACTTCAACAGTGCACAAACGTCAAAAGGTTCATTTGCGGAAGGCATTGTCGTAGGAAGAAAGCTGAGCTGAATGCTGCCGGCAATTTGCAGCTCATTCTCAAGGCGATCCTTGAGTGCTGTTGCCATTTGCAGCTCCCCCACCGACTCCTCAAGCGCTTCATAGAGTCTAGCATTATCCAGTGCTAATGCCAGAGGCCTTGCGAACTGAGTAAGCGTCTCATGATCTGCCCTACTAAATCGAGCTCCGCCGATCTTAGCGGTTGCTTCCAGAACACCCACCTTGCGGCCTCTCGCCATCATCGGCACGCTTACCTTATCGCCGACGCTATGATCCATGGTTTTTGTAAGCTCATTATCTTGCGAATCCCAGTCATCGACCAGACCAACCGCTGCCTCTTCTGCGAATATAAGCTGCTTCGCTGCTGCATTTACCGAATTTATTAGCTCCGGCTGATGCAGCGAGGAATGAACCTGCGTGCTTAAATCATACAGCATTTCCGCACGCCTCAGCTTTGCGGTAAGACGACGATTGCAAACGAATAAATATGCCGCAGCGCCAAGGCCCGCAGCTCCGAATATTAAATAGAGTACTGACAAGACCGTTACCGCCTCTCTAGCTTCAGCTGAACCATCATTAAGCCCCTGCTCCCAGTTTGACTAGCGCTTCTTCCCGTGTCTTCGCCATATCCAATATGGTTGTAAAACCCGACATTTCAAATACATCATAGACTTGCTCGCCGAGACATGCGCAAACCATCTGTCCTTTAGAGGCTCTAAGCTTCTTAGCCGCCACCAGTATAACGCGCAGTCCCGCACTGCTTATGTATTGCAAATCCGTAAAATCAAAAATAAATTGCTGCTTGCCTTCTGCAAATAGCTTCAAGAAAGCTTGCTCCGCTATCGTCGCATTATTTCCATCCAATCTTCCCTCTAGTGGAATAATCGTAATGCCATTTAACTCCGTTGCTTGAATGTTCATATGTCTGCTTCCTCCCGCTTATCGCCATTGCTATTAAGTACGAATTGCTTGCGCATGCGGAAGCGATTCAAACCGCCCGCATATTCATAATGAATGTCATCCATTAACCTTTTCACAAAAAAAATACCCAAGCCGCCAATCGGACGATCCTCCAGCTCGAGCTCTAATAGTGCTCTAGGATCAGCCTCCTGCAGCGGATTAAAGGGAACGCCCCCGTCTTCTATTTTCACTTCAACGCTGGTTGGTGAAGCTTGAATAATGACGTCAATATGATGCTCTCCCCCAGATGGGAAGCCGTAGTTTACAATGTTGATGACAAGCTCCTCGCATGCTAGAGACAAGTCGAGAACTGCGCGTTCAGACCAGCCCGCCTCGGCACCGATTTGTTCAAGCCCTTCATTCAGACGCTGAAGCTCATCCAGCCGATTGTACAGCTTAATTTCACGATCGATGGGAAATTGCCAATCGTTCGACATTTACTACCCCCCAAATTGAATCTGACCTATACGAGCAGAAACTAAGCAAGATATGAATCTAGTAGTTCTACGAATTTTGTTGGAATCCTGCTATTTTTGTCGAATAGTTTGAAGTGCATCCTCAGCAAAAGTTTTAACGTTCAACAAGCCCCTGCTCAAAGGCGTAAATCGTCAACTGTACGCGATTAGCGAGATGAAGCTTTTGCAAAATATTTTTCAGATGGTTTTTTACCGTATGCTCCGACAAGCACAGCTCGCCTGCAATTTCACGATTGGAAGCGCCTGTAGCCACCCGCTCAAGCACTTCTTTCTCCCGGTCGGTCAGCGGAGTCGTAATAATAGACGCATTTTTATCCAGCGTTTGAGGTTTATTCACAAGATGCTTCGTCTCCTGCGGCTTCATTTTCGAAAATTCCTGCAGCATGCGAAAGGCAAGCTCCTTCGACATCGGTGCTTCATCTAAAGATATCGCTCGCAAATATTCCATCCATGAGGATGGCGCAAGATTTTTGAGCAAATAACCCTGCGCTCCTCGCTTAATCGCTTCGAATAAATTAGTAATGTCATCGGAGACCGTGACCATGACAATTTTTAATGAGGGCATGAGCAGCTTCAGCCGCTGCGTCGCTTCGAGTCCGCCAATGCCAGGCATATTAATGTCCATAAGCACCAAATCGGGCTGTAATTCTTCGATCGCAGCGATTGCCTCCTCGCCGCTTGCCGCTTCCCCTATTACTTCAAATGAGTCATCGCTTAATACTATATCGCGTATGCCTTCCCGGCCGTGGGGATGGTCATCTACTAAAAAAACGCGTACCTTAGCCGTTTTATCCGTCATTTGGCATCACTCCTTCCGATGATTTCGACTTTTGTACCCTGCGGTTTCGTCTGCTGTACCGTCATCGTCCAGCCCATCGCAGCTGCTCGCTCCTGCATCATTTTGACCCCATACTTGCCTTTGCCGTGAAGCTTCTCCTTCTCAGCCCCTATACCATCATCGAGAATGGAGCAGCGGAAAGTATTTGGCGTCATATCGGAGCTTCCGACTCCTTCACCTTGAATGACAATTTGTTTTGCTTTCGCATGCTTCTGTACGTTCATAAGAGCCTCACGCATAATGGCCAGTAATTCGACCTTCTGCTTATAGGACAACAAGCCGTCCTGTACATGCCACTCCACTGTTGTTTGAATGCCCGAGGTCTGTTCCATTTCAACGGTTAAATGGTGGATGCTTTGCATCCATGACATATCGGCTGGTAAAGGCGCATCGTGTAAATTGGCAATAGATTGTCTGACGTCATCATATACATGCCTCACGGTTTTTCTAATCTGATCCGTCGTTTGCTGTGCATCAGAAGCGGACTCCGCCCGCTCCAGCTTGTCCAGCTTAACCGATAGCATAAACAACGATTGTGATATGCCATCATGAAGCTCGCGAGCGAGCTGCTCACGTTCCTCAAGAGCCGCCTTGACAATACGCTCGCGCTGCAGCGTCTCTTGCGTTTGCTCCAGCTTAGCGAATAACGCACGGAGCAGCGTCAGCGAAATAATAAAAACAAAAACAGGCGCGAGCAAATTGCCGAGATCCATCGAAATGAACGGGAGCAGCAGTGCGTGGCGCAAATACTCCCATAGCCCGATAGCGACCGTCGGAATCCATAAAATTAGCCATTTCAGCCATTTATACGACATCTGCTCAGCTCCCTTTCTCCCCATTAGTCATTCCGAAACGGAATCAACTGCTTCGTTACTGCGCCAGTCTGATCCGTAATGATCAGTTCTGCTTCCCATGCCCCGCGTGTAGGCAGCTCGAACTTATCGGATTCATAATCCGTTTCTAAAAACCCTGGGAAAGCTAAATAATTTTCCCCGCTGGCGCCGCGCACTGGAACGTTGATATCCGCTTTCTTCGGATTGTCCGGCGTACGAAGCAGAAATTGTACAGATGCCGGCGAACCAAGCGTCTTAGGCAGCCAAATTTTTAATTTTACGTCATTTGGACCAGGTCCATTTGGCGTTATGATTACCGTGTAATGGAGCGTTTCACCCATTTTATGATAGGATAACGGCTCTGTATCGGGAACCGGACTTACGTAAGTGAAGATGCTTGCAAGAATCAGCACCAAAGCCATCAAAAGTCCATCCAGCTTCAGCAGCTTGCCGTTAGGCAGCTTTTGCTGTTTGGCACGCCTATGCAGCAGAAATCCAACGCAAGCAACAATCAGTACCAATCCTGATTTGGCAAGCAGCATGAACCCCCAGCTTGTATAAAACAAATAGCGCCAGCTTGGAAGAAGAAGTGCCGTCATGCCAATTCCACTAATCGATAGGAGCACTATTGTCAGCCATGCGACCTTCGTAAATCGCTCGGCGAATCTCCCTGCCTCCTTGCGATCAGTCCGCCACAATAGCAATAGCAGCATTAATCCGCCAGCCCACAAAGCAGAGCAGACGATATGTATGAAGTCGAACACTATAGCAAACGTATTGCTTGGAAGTGCATTAACATGCCCATTAAAGCTTTCAACCGCAATAAGCAGCAGAGCCCAAATCATTTTGAGTGAATCATGCATTCGCAGAACCGTAAATCCAAGCAGCGAAAGTACGATCAGTGCAAGCCACGATTGTCCGGTGGACGTCTCCGTCAGCAAGCGGACCCATTCATTCGAATTACCGCCGTCATATCCCTTCATTAATTGACTCGCATGAACAAATACGAATAGCAACACGGCAAGCAGCAATCCTCTAAGCGAATAGATGCTCCATTTTTGCACGAGCTTGCTCAGAGTGGATTCCTCATCCTTTGGCAGCGTTATGGACCAAAGCATTAATCCAGCAGCGAACATAAAGGCAGCATAATAAATCGCTCTAACCGTGTAAAATAAAGCTTGCGAAACGGTTATTCCTGCTTCTGATTGTGTCCCGTCCGAATGATTATGGCCAACCTGCTTGTGAGGATCAAAATTTGTTTCTTCCATTCCGGAATACAGCTGTGCAAAAGCCTGCGGCGGCGATACCCACAAAGAAGCAGCAGCGGCGATCAGAAGAAACAATAGTACCATTGCCATATATTTCGCCCATCTGCCGGACGCCATTTGTTTTAGTTGGAGCAAATATTTTCCCATAGATGTCACATCCCTTTATGTCATACTGTTTCAGTGTACTCGACCGCTCTAAAAAGAACAATTGCAGTTCGGTCAAGCAAAAAAGTATAGCAACCTACTTTTATGCCCATTCTACTATTAAAACCATGAATTTAAGGACGTGAACCCTAATGATGGACAAGGACTATCATCTCGCTGAATTAAATAACCAAAGCGATGCGCTCGATGCCATTCGCAAGCTGGAGCAGCAATTGACTAAAACTTATGGCTCAGAAGTCGCATTAATTGCTTATGCCGCAGACGCAGATAATGAAAAAGATAAAGCCTAAACAGCATATTAAGGCGTAATCAACGGCATGGCTCCTGTGCAATTCACAGAGGCTATGTCTTTTTTTATAAAATGCCCCTTATTTTACGAGCGAAAAATAGCGGCCAGTATTCATCCGCGATTGCCGGGCAGCCTCTATCGGATTCCCAAACGTACACCCAGCCTGAAACAAGCTTATCCTTTGCGTCAGCAACCCATACCCTTTCATAATCATTTTGCTCCTCGTGACCATAAAATTGCTCGAGCTCATCCATGGATGCAAGTCCTTCTCTATCGACGACTATCCATTGACCGCTTATAATACTATTGCACTCTTTAGCAATAGCATCTCGAACGGCCGCTGGATAATCTCCGCAATCCACCAGTCTCCCTGCGATCTTTCCAGGTCGAATCGATTGCACATAGGATGAAACAAAATGATGATTGCTTTGACCAGGCAGTAACGAACCGTAAATAAAAACAGGTATTTGCCGCATCTCTTCTCGAGCACCTTCCATCATGAAATACTAGATTGAAAATCCGTCTTCCTTCGAGGTGATTATTCCAAGTGATGATGAATCAGCCCTACGGTGTATATGGTTATCGATTTCAAGACCCGCCGCAGCTTCCCATCTATCAGTTATTTGCAACCGGCTATCAAGAGGTAACAGAGACTAACTACTGCTGGGACGGGATGAAACGAATTGACGGCCCGCTTTACTTATTCCAATATACCGTCTCCGGCTTCGGTCAATTCAGACTCGGGGATGAAACGCATGATCTCTATGCAGGCAATGCTTTCCTTGTAGAAATCCCTGGAGATCATCACTATTGCTTGCCGCAGTCGAGCGACCACTGGACTTTTTATTTTGTATTATTCCGCCAGCAGCATATGCAAGCGCTGTGGTCTGAGCTGCTGCATGCCGTCGGTGCCACACCAACATTTGAGCCTATAAGCGCTGTCGTTCGCAGCCTTCAACATTTATATGCAGAGGCTCGCAGCAATCGTATTCAGAACAGCTACCAAGCATCATCTCTTATTTATCGTCTTATGATGGAACTGCTGCAATCAAGTACGCTGCAGCAGCAGGAGAAAATGAATTGGCCACTACAAATTAAGCAGGCAACAGCTTATATGGAAGCTGAATTCCATCGTTTGCAAAGCTTAGATGATGTCGCAGCTGCGGCTGGATTGTCTAAATATTATTTTACGCGAATGTTCACGAAGACGACAGGCATGTCACCAATGGACTTTGTAACGAAGCTCCGAATCGAGAAGGCTGTTCAGCTGCTTAGGAGCAGCAGCCTCACGGTCGAAGAAATCGCTCATACGGTTGGTTACTCGAGCGGCAGCTACTTTAGTAAAGTATTTCGAAGCCGCGTCGGCTTCCCTCCTGCTGATTTCCGCTTAGCCAAGGAGCTTCCTTCAATCGATCGTTTACAGTTCGATTGAAGAGCAATATTTTACATATCAACGCAATAAATTACGCTAGTCATCGACTAACGTTTCGTTTTACGATTGTCGTATAGAGCAATATTACGATAAGAGAGGACGAAATCAAATGTATACAACTTCCAAACATCATCACTATGCAGCAACTCCGCCTATGGGCTGGAACAGCTGGGACTGCTATGGCGCAAGTGTGAGAGAAGACGAGGTTCGCGGAAATGCGGCATATATGGCCGAACATCTGCGAGATTATGGCTGGGAATATGTCATTGTTGATATTCAGTGGTATGAGCCAGGGGCAAATTCGTCCCAATATCGTCCTTTCGTTCCGCTTGAGATGGATGAGTATTCCCGCTTGCAGCCCGCAGCTAACCGATTTCCATCCGCTGCGAACGGTCAAGGCTTCAAACCTCTAGCTGATTATGTTCATTCACTCGGGCTAAAATTCGGTATCCATATTATGAGGGGCATTCCTCGTCAAGCCGTTCATGCAGACACCAGCCTGCTTGGAACAAACATAACCGCTCGCCAGATTGCACATCCGAATTCGATCTGCCCGTGGAACACAGACATGTATGGCGTTGATGCTTCCAAAGAGGGCGCACAGCAATATTATAATTCGTTATTTGATTTATACGCTTCATGGGGTGTCGATTTCGTTAAAGTGGATGATATTGCCGCTTCCAGAATTTACGGCATTCATTTGGATGAAATCAAGCTTATTCATCACGCAATAGAACAATGCGGCAGACCGATGGTGCTTAGCCTATCGCCTGGTCCTGCTCCTCTCGAACATGCGGGTCCGCTTGCAGAGCATGCGAATATGTGGCGAATGACAGATGATTACTGGGATTTGTGGCACCTGCTTTATGAGATGTTTGAGCGCTGCGAGAAGTGGGCGCCGCATGCTCGGGATGGAGCGTGGCCGGATTGCGATATGCTGCCGCTGGGGCATTTGGGCATTCGTTCTGTAGATGGCGGAGGCAGCGATCGCTGGACAAGATTTACACGGGACGAGCAGGTAACGATGATGTCGCTATGGGCTATTTTCCGATCGCCGCTTATGTTTGGCGGTGAAATGCGGGACAACGACGAATGGACGCTGTCATTGCTCACAAATGAGGAAGTATTATCCCTTCATCGGAATGGACGCGGTGCACGCCAGCTTTATCGAGAACAGGACCGTATTGCATGGACAGCACAGGGCGATGATGCATTGTACGTTGCTTTGTTTAATGCGAGTGATCAAGAGGATACGGTTGCCGTGACGCTTGCGCAGCTTGGTTTAGCCGATGCTCCGCTCGTACGCAATCTTTGGACACAAGAGAATCTCGGGAGCTTGAACGAGCTGTCATTCTCTCTGCCTCCACACGGATCGTTATTGCTCAAATTAACATAGCATATTTAATGATCACGCTCGGCCGCCAATTGTTTATTCTAACAGGAATTTCTGCTGTTAAACTCGCTCAAATGCTGCTTCTACCATGCTTGAAACGGAAAAACTCCCGTTAATTTCTGCAAAAGACCACTAATGAGTCATTTGCATCGAAATAAGCTGGAGTTTTTCCTGTTATTTGTGTTGCAAGGCGTTTATTCGCTAATATAACGGGAAGTTTTCCTGTTACCCAGCTTAATAAGAGTGGATTCGAAGCTGAATCCCTATGATTTTGTAACCATTGGCACATCAAGCTTTCCCTAGTTTTGGCTTATAACGTTCCAATATGTTACAGTTAGAGTTCAGTTGCTAGCGTATCTGCCTCATATCCTTTGGCAATTATACGCTGCAGCTTGAAAAAATCTCATTCCTGAATACATAGGAGGTCGTTTAGTTATGGCAAGCCAAACAGGAGCCATCGTACAGCAATCCTTAAACGCACTAATGGGAGACCCTGCTTTTTTACCAAATTTACAAGCTCAAGCACGTGAGCAAGCATTCTTATCACTTGCTGCTATTCTTTCCACGCCAAATAAAGTTCATAAAGCTTTTTTGCGCATTACGGTAGATAACGGCAATGTCGTTCGAATTCCGGCCTATCGCATACAGCATAACGATACACTCGGGCCTTATAAAGGCGGAATTCGGTTTCACGAATCCGTAAGCGAAGATGAAGTAACAAATCTAGCTGCGCTAATGACGCTCAAAAACGCGCTTCACGAGGTGCCTTTCGGCGGAGGTAAAGGTGGAGTCGTTATTAATCCACGCTCCTATTCCGCTAGAGAGCTTTATCTCATTTGCAAAAAATACGTGCAATATTTCAGTGACGTGCTTGGGCCTGACAAAGATATTCCGGCACCTGATATGGGAACCGGCGAGCGTGAAATGGACTGGATGATGGCCGAGTACAAAAGCATTCATCCTGGTCATCCTTACCTCGGCAGCTTCACCGGCAAAAGCGTCATTAACGGCGGGTCTTTAGGCCGCAGAGAAGCTACCGGAAAAGGCGTTTATTTCACTTTCCGTTACATGCTTTATGATTTTCTTAAAGAGCAAAGCAGCTGGCTAGCTGGCAGCACAAACCCGTTTGTGCAAACCGCGTTAGCGCATGCGGACAAGCCGCTGTCGATCGCCGTTCAAGGCTTCGGCAACGTTGGTTCAGTCGCTGCAATGGAAGCATATAAATGCTCTTATTTAAACAATAAAGTAGTAGCTGTAAGTGATCGCAACGTCACGTTATACAATCCAGATGGTCTCTCTGTCCCTTCATTGCTTGAATACGCATCGCTTCACCAAGGTGATTTGCCTTCCGACGAAGCCGCGCTGTCTGAGCTTGATATGAAAGCCCAAATTCTTGGCCGCGAAGAAGTCCTTTATTTAGATGTAGATGTGCTTATTCTTGCTGCACTTGAGGAGCAAGTTCGCAAGGACAACGTCGATCAAGTAAAAGCCCGCATCATTGTGGAAGGTGCGAATGCCCCTGTCACTGGCGAGGCTGATGAGGTGCTGACTGCAAAGGGCACCATCATTATTCCCGACATTCTTGCAAACGCCGGCGGTGTTATCGTCTCCTATTTCGAATGGCTGCAAGGGAGAGAAACCCAATTTTTCACCGAGGAACAGGTGTATAAGATGTTGTATGAGAAAATGCAAACAACGTTAAACGGCATTCTGCCCGCTTTCTTCGGCGACCCTTTCCCGCTGCGTCAAAATTGTTATAATCATGCGGTTATGAAGCTGTCAACCGTGCTGTATCGTCAAGGCAAGCTTTATTAACATGCCTTCCTGACTAGGTATCTGCATGCTCCTTTAAGAGCTTCTTAGTCATAAATGTGACTTTACAGATTCAAATAAAGGGCAATCCCTCAACCAGCTTTGGCTGCCGAGGAATTGCCCTTTTTATAATGAAGAAAACTACTGCTGAACATAACGATTAATGACTTCAACAAGCAAATCATTGAGCAGCTTAACCTCATATTCGCCTACTGCTGGCTCTAGGTGATCACTGCCAATACCGCTGTCATCGGTTAAAAACAAATACGTGCCGCCCGTCGCTGTTGCCATGAAACGCATCAAATATTCCGTCTCTGCACTCACTCCGCTAGAAGCTACAGGTATAATTCTAACCCCTTGCTCTGCCGCATCCTCTGTAAGCTGCTTTATCTCGTCGATAACCTGTGGTTCATCATGAGGCGGTGCGTCTAGAACGAGAAACAGCAGACGCGCTCTAGCATCCTTGCTCCACTCATGCTCATGAAGCGCATCGCGCAGCGCCTGATCAACAGCCTCGGGATAATCTCCGCCCCCATCCGCCTTTTGCTTGCTAAATTGATCTATCACTTTATTTATGTCCGTAGTGAATGGATACGGCTTGACGATATAATCATCATGCTTGTCTTTGTAAAAGTTTGCGCTAATACGAATACCAAGCTGATTTGCATGCTCATCGGACACTCGCTTCACAACATCCTTAAGCTCCGCTTCCAAATAATTTAGCTCATCTTCCATGGAGCCTGTCGTATCCACAACAAACATGATGTCTACCTGATCTGACAGCGCTGTACTTTTACTTAAATCAACTTTAATGCTGCCTTGCTGTGGGATGTCGATCTCCTGCGTCGTCTTGCTTTCTTGACCCGATTGCACTTTAACAGTATAACGGCCTAAGTTCGCCGTATCACTTTCAAATAAACCTGCATACACATAGGCTCTGCCCTCCGTGTTTGTACGCGCCTTCCATATCGTCTTCTTGCCTGCGTATAGTTCTACCTGTGCATCTGACAATGCTTTGCCTCCAGCTGTGACGATAACCTCAAGGCGGTTAAAATTCCAGAACTGCCATACCCGCTTGCTGCTATCCCCTTCTTGCGAGTTGAGTAAATTGCCAAAGCGATCCCAAGCAGCTATATCATCCCATTCGCCAGCAGTTAGTTGCCCGGCCTGCTCTATTTTGTCTGGATTTGAATACCCGCGTTTGCCCCCCTCTTTTTGTCTTAGAGGCTCCACACTAATGGATTTTCGATCCTCACCACTTGTAGTAGCTTCTCCTTTGCCCGGAGCTACACTCTCCGAACTGCTTTTGTATTCCATGTCTCGGTTACCACTGTTCGAGGCATCATTCTTAGAGGAAGAGCACGCGCTTAATACAAGAAACAGGGAAAGCAAAACAACGGTAATCCAGCCCAATCTTTTTCTTTGTCTAACATCCTTGTTGAGAGAATGACCCGCTTTCATTCCTTCAGCCCCTTTTTATTTATATTTACGTTTCCTAATCTGACGATTATTGGAAGTGTAATGTTGCATTAATAAGCCAGTAACATTACAATCGTTAACAGACATGCTGCGAGTCCCATGATCGGCTGCATGAAGCAATTATTCAGGAGGACTTCACCTTGGAAACATTCGAATTAATCGCATTTGAAATGACATATCAGCAAAAGACGATTCAGCTTTCTTTTACTTCCGCTGAGCTCGTTCGAGTTACGGAGTATGGGGATCGATTATGGTACGTGGATATAAATGGCGTTGGCGATCGTGAGCTATTAGCATGGTTTGGCAGAAATGAGGATATCGGAATTGAGCTTACTGCTGTCGCCAGCAGTGGGCAAACCTTCCGAGGCAAAGGCTATTTTCATCCGAATGAGCCTCATCAAGCTGCTGTTGTTCGGGGCGATGGCGAGCTGCTTGAAACATAATGCACACAAAAAAAGAAGCTAAGATAAGTCATGTTAATGACTTGCCTTAGCTTCTTTTGATTTATTATTATTTGCCGTGAGCAATTTCAGGCGTTGTAAGGCGATCATAAAACTCTACGCCTTTGTCTTTGTCTGCAGAATCACGAAGCGCCATAGCGGAACGTGGATGCTCATCCAAAATACCTGTAATCATGTAAGGAATGATGTAACCCCATTCTTCCTTCTCGCGAAGCGGAACCATATACTTCTCGATCATATCAAGGACAGGACGGATGTTGTATTTCGTGTTTTGAAGCTCAGATACCAATAGCTCCGTGTTGCAGTTGCCCGCTGCGCGGCCCATGCCATAAACAGATGCATCAAGCAGCTCAACGCCATGTTCTGCTGCTAGCAGCGTGTTAGCAAATGCAAGCTGCAAATTGTTGTGTGCGTGAACGCCTAGACGTTTGTTAGGCAAATGCTGACGGAACTTGTCAACGAGGTAGCTCATATCGCTTGGCTTCAAGCTGCCGTAGGAGTCAACGACGTAAACAACGTCAACAACGCTCTCATTGATAAGCTGGAAAGCTTCAATAAGCTGGTTCTCCATTACGTTAGAGAGAGCCATAATGTTAATTGTCGTTTCATATCCGCGATCATGGAATACTTTAACCAGCTCAAGCGCTTTATCTACATCTTGGATGTAGCAAGCAACGCGAATCAGATCAAGCAAGCTCTCGCTGCGCGGCAAAATGTCGTTCTCGTCAACTCGACCGATATCAACAAGTGCGGAAAGCTTCGTATTTCCTTTGTTAGGGATGACTTTTTTCAAGAAATCATCATTTAGAAAACGCCAAGGTCCTGCACTTTCAGCACCCTTAAGCAGTTTTGGAGAGTTTTTGTAGCCGATTTCCATATAATCGACGCCGGCTTCGTTCAAGCTTTGGTACAAATGCTGAACGAACTCGACACTAAAATCCCAATTATTTACGAGTCCGCCATCACGGATCGTGCAGTCAACAATTTTACAGTGGCTTGTTTTTGATTGCATGCTTTGTTACTCCTTTGATGTGAACATGAGTTCATTTTATCTCATCATACTTGAAAAGAAAGAGGAACGCAAAATAATTTTGTCGTTTTATGGTTAATTTAGAAGCAGTTTTGTCTACTCTGCAAACACCTTCTAGGTCAGCGATAGGACATCTACTTTGACTATTATGACCAATGTTCAGACAAAAAAGCCGTCTCAACGAATTAACGTAGAAACCGGCTTCTTTGGCTGCTTTCACAAATAAATTATTTAACAAGCGTATGAGGCTCTTGTCCATAATGACCCGATCGCTTCATTTTTGTTTGGATATATTTTTCATTATAAGTAGAGGAATTGCCCCATAATGGGACTCTTCCCGCCACGTTCATACCCGATTTGCGCAGTGCATCCACTTTCCGCGGATTGTTGGTAATGATCGATACCGGGTGCTTACGCAGCAGCTTCAGTACAGCAATTGCATCACTATAATCGCGTGAATCATCTGCGAAACCAAGCTCTGTATTCGCATCAACCGTATCGAGCCCATCCTCTTGAAGCAAGTAGGCAATCGCTTTACTGAACAAACCGATTCCACGGCCCTCATGATTGGCTAAATAAAAGAGCGCCCCCGTGCCGTGCTCTATTATGATCCGCATCGATTGCTTTAACTGAAAGCCGCAATCACATCTTGCGCTTCCGAAGATATCGCCTGTATGACAGATGCTGTGCATCCGAATTAGCGCGTCTTCATTATTTTCAAAATCGCCATATACGAGAACGCTTGATTGCTGCAGATCCGCATAAGAGAAACGATTTAAATCATCAACGAGCTGCTCGGGAGACAGCTCCTCGCCTGCTTCTTTGCGGAGCCAGCTATACCAATGAAAAATCTTAGTTTCTCCGTCAAGGTCGACGGGAAGCTTCACAGGACCGATCACATAAATGTCATCATTGCCGCTTTGCGTTCGTTTTAGTTTGTTTTTAATAAGTGCTGCTATATTAGGTTTAATCATGCTAGTTCACCTTCTCTAAAAGTATACGCAATTAAAATTGCATGCATAAGTAGCTTAGCGTACCAAATTCATAGCTTCGATAAATGACCTTTGGAGCTGACTCCGGGCTGCCGCTTCCTAAAGCTATATATAATGGAACAAAATGTTCTGCACGGGGTACTGCCATTTTAGCATGCGGAGCAAGCTGTTCATACTGAAATAGCGAATTTGTATCGTGCTTATTCATTTTTTCTATTAGCCAATCATCAAACTGGACAGCCCAGCTCTCCGGCTCCTTCTGTCCCCAGTTTACAGCACGAAGATTATGAACGGTCACGCCGCTGCCTATGAGCAAAACATTTTGTGAGCTTAAGCTTCGCAGCGCCTCGCCAATTCGGAACTGCTCCTCCGGAGCTCGATATGGATTTACAGAAATCTGCACGACAGGAATGTCTGCATTCGGGAACATATGCTTCAGCATCGTCCATGAGCCATGATCCAGTCCTCTTTCATTATCATATGCTACCTGAATATTTTTTTCGCTCAGCAAATGGCCAACATGCTCAGCGACTCTTACTGAGCCTTTAGCAGCATATTTGATCTGGTAGAGCTCATCAGGAAAACCATAAAAGTCATAAATCGTTTCATATTCATCATCCTTGGATGAAATCGTAACGATGTCCGTCTCCCAATGCGCTGTGAAAATAACGATCGCATCCGGCTTTAGACTCGCACCTGTTTGTTTCAGAAATTCGCTATATTCATTTTGCTCGACAGCGAGCATCGGTGATCCATGCGCTAGAAATAAAGGATTCATTGCGGTACCTCCTTAAATTCACTTACTATTTGTAACTAATTATAATTTTATAACTAAAGATAGTCAAGTAATTAACATTATCCAAGTGTGCTTGTATAAATAAGATATTGGAGTTATACTTATTAGAAGTAAAAAGAGGTGATGCGCATGGATCAATCTAACCTTTGTCCCCGTTTTCAGAAGGGAATGGAACTTATAAGCAAGCGTTGGACCGGCCTTATCATATTCCAGCTTTTGTCCGGCCCGCAGCGCTTCTGCGCCGTTCAGTCCGCCCTTCCGATCAGCGGCAGATTGCTGTCAGAACGTTTCAAAGAGCTTGAGAATGAAGGTATTGTCGATAGACATGTTTACCCTGAAATACCTGTACGCATAGAATATTCATTAACGGAAAAAGGCCTTGCTCTTGAGCCGATTATCCGTGAAATACAAGTGTGGTCTCAAGACTGGATTGAACCGATAACCAAAGTCTAATCCATCCTACACAGCATAAAAGGGATTATCTGCTCAGCGGGGTTTAAGCGCTGACTAGATAATCCCTTTTTTTTAATGTTTATCCGTAATCCGGTTCGCCACAATGAGCATATCCATATGACGGCCGGCTTGCAGCAATTCACGGACGATATTGCCGCGAAAGCTTGCATACCACGCCTTTCTGCTAGGCTGCCCGACGATAAGCTGCGTTGCTTTGATGCGATTGGCTGCCGTTAGAAGTGTACCTGCAATATGCTCCCTGCTCTCCGCTTTGGACATTTCAAATACTCCGCCAAGCCTCTCGGTCAGCTTCATCAACAGATCACGCTTATTGATCGCCTCGTCTGTCCAAGGTGCGCCATCCTGCACATGATGCACATGCCAATGCGCCTTCAGCCGATACGCGATGCGGAAGCCCCGCCGAATAAGCCGCTCTGCGTCCGCGAGAATATCGATGCCGACAAAGATGACCTCTCTTCGGCGCAGCGTTCCACGGAGCGTCTGATTGCGATCCCATGCTTCAAGCCGTTCATCCACATCATCAGCAAGCTCGCGAAGGGCAAGCTCTCGCAGCGCAATTAAATTGCCCGTCGTGAAAAAAGCACCAAGCGCTTGTTCTACTTTGGCTTTGGCATATATTTTCCCATCTCTCATACGCTGCTGCAGCATTTKCGGTGTCACATCGATCAGCTCTACTTGATCTGCCAGCCTTATAATCGCATCGGGTACCGTTTCTCTAACACGAACGCCAGTAACCTGCTCAATGGCGTCATTCAAGCTTTCAATATGCTGCACATTCATCGTCGAAACAACCGATATTCCCTTCTGCAGCAAATAAATGACATCCTCATAACGCTTCTTCCTCAAGCTGCCCGGCACATTCGTATGAGCTAACTCATCCACCAGCACAACATCGGGATTTCTGCTAACTATCGCTTCAACATTCATCTCTTCGAGCTGAGTACCTCGATATTGAATCGTTTGCCTAGCGATTATCGGCAGCTCTCCAATCTGCTTCAATGTATCCTCGCGCCCATGTGTTTCCACGATGCCAATAACGACATCTATACCTTTCTGATACATCATGTTCGCTTCAGCAAGCATCCGATACGTTTTCCCGACGCCTGGCGCCGCCCCGATATACAGATTGAAGCTGCCTCTTCTCATGGATTCCATTTGCTGCTCGCGCTCATCTGGGCTGAACCTTCGAAACAACGCTTTCCGCGAATCACTTCTTTGCTTAACAGGCAAAATCCGCTCGCCTTCTTGCTCTGAGCGGTCTGCCATAAGAAATAAATCGATCTGCTTGAGCTTGCGCAGCACGCTGTCAACAATCGATCCCTGTTTCAGCTGCTGCCATCTGCTCTGCTTGGAATGACCCATAACGATGCGAGTAACCTGATGCTCCTCCGCGTACCTTACTAGAGCGGACGGCAAACGACGGCGGMTTTGCAACGGCAGCTCCTCAAATGTGCCCCCTACTTTAACTGTAAGCTTCTTTATTGAAGCTTTAAACGCCTGCTCTTCCTTGGACAGTTTTTTTTGCGGCTCTTTAAAGGAAACGACTACGACATCTCCATTAAGCCTGCGGGCAATTTGCTGCCCTCTTCTTACATATAAAGAGCCGTTCCAATGATATTGTGCGGTTACCAGAATACGCTCGGAAGCACCCGACGGACCCGTAAGCCCCATCTCCTCCCGATGCTTCTCCAGCGACTCATTGACTCCCTCTGCGACGAGCCGCAGCGACAGCTCTCTCAGCACCGCAAGATTTCCCCGCAGGGAAATTGCAGGATCGGGCTTAACGCCGAGCGTTCCATCCTCAAACCGCTTAAGCATCGTTTCAGGCGATACATCAATCAGCCTAACCTCATCAGCTAGCTCAAGCGTATGAGCAGGCACGGTGCAGCTCGGACGAATTCCCGTCCATTTGAGAACAGCCTGATCTACACCCTCGAGCTCATACACATTGATTGTTGTAATAACGCTTATGCCCTTGCCAAGCAAAAAAATAATATCTTCTAGCCGCGTTTGAAACTTTGCATCAGTTCGATTGCGATGGGCTAGCCCATCTATGAGCAGCACCTCAGCGTCCCTCTCTACCAAAGCATCCAGATCAAGATCCTTTTGCTCTGCACCATCCTTCTGCCAATGGATGCTTGGCACACGCTCGAAAAGCTCAATCAATTCGAGCGTCTCCGGACTCTGCGGCCTAGGAACCGCGCAAAGAACAACATCAATGCCATCTCGCTTCAGCTCTGTTCCTTCTCGCAGCATATGATACGTTTTGCCTGAACCGCTTACCGCTCCAATGAGTATTTTCAGACGTCCTTGATGCAGCTTTGCGATGGAGAGCAGCAGCTCCTCTGGCGTTTTCTTTTTCAGCGGAGCCATATGGCTATTCCCCCAACATTTTTGACAATGCGATATTCAGCTTCAACACATTAACCCGTTCGTCACCGAAAACGCCTAAATCGCGGCCTTCCGTATTTGCTTTAACCAATTGCTCAAGCTCTGCTGGCGACACGCCGGTCAGCTTGCTGATTCTTGCGATCTGTACATCAGCCGACTGTGGCGTAATATGCGGATCAAGGCCTGAGCCCGAGTTCGTAATTAAAGCGATCGGCAGCTGGGAAACCGGTACATCTGGATTTTGTGCCTTCCAAGCCTCAATGGAAGCTTTGGTCCTTTCGATTAGAGCTGGATTGGATGGTCCAAAATTGTTCGATCCAGAACCGGCAGCATTATAGTCAATGCTTGATACACGTCCTTGAAACCATTTCGGATCAACAAAGCTTTGGCCGATCAGCTCTGAACCAACCACTTGGCCAGAGCTATCCATTATAAGGCTTCCATTCGCTTGCTTAGGGAACAGCAGCTGAGCTGCTCCCGTGCTTGCAAGAGGGTAAATAATGCCGCAAATAATCATAAATATGATGCTGATTCGCAAAGGTATCATTAACGATGACAACTGGAATCGTGATGCGTTTTTCGCTTGTTCATTCATATAGGTAAGCCTTCTTTCGTGTATGGTTATATTAAATCCATAAATGCACTGCAAAGTCGATGAGTTTAATGCCAACGAACGGAACAATGACACCGCCCAGACCATAAATGAATACGTTGCGGCTAAGCAATTTGGCTCCGTTCATCGGTTTGTACGCTACGCCTTTAATGGCAAGCGGGATAAGCAGCGGAATAATAATGGCGTTAAAAATAAGCGCCGACAGTATAGCAGACAATGGAGAACCTAAATTCATAATATTTAGAACGCCCATCTCTGGAATGGCAAGCATGAACATCGCTGGAATGATTGCAAAATATTTGGCGATATCATTAGCGATACTAAAAGTCGTCAATGCCCCTCTTGTCATAAGCAGCTGCTTGCCGATAGCAATGACTTCAATAATTTTGGAAGGGTCCGAATCCAAGTCAACCATATTGGCAGCTTCTTTTGCAGCAATCGTCCCGCTGTTCATAGCAAGACCCACATCCGCTTGGGCAAGTGCAGGAGCATCGTTTGTACCGTCACCAGTCATCGCAACCATTTTTCCTTCGGCTTGTTCACGGCGTATAACCGCTATTTTATCTTCCGGCCTGCTCTCCGCAATAAAATCGTCGACTCCCGCTTCATGTGCGATGGTTGCTGCAGTAAGCGGATTGTCTCCCGTACACATAATCGTTTTGATGCCCATTTCACGCAGCTGATCGAATCTTTCCTTCATTCCTGGCTTAACGGTATCCTTCAAATAAATAACACCAAAGATTTGATTATCAACAGCTACTGCGAGCGGTGTACCGCCTAATGTAGCAATCGTATTCGAAATATTTTCTAAATCGGTTGGTATGGTCCCCCCCTGTGAAGCTACCCACTTCCGAACCGCATCGACAGAGCCCTTCCGAACTCGGCGGCCGTTTGCCAGATCAATGCCGCTCATTCGCGTCTCTGCTTTGAATTCAATAAATTCGCCGCCTTCCGCAAGTGAAGCATCATAGCTTAAGCCCTGCTTCTTCATCCATTCAAGCACAGAACGGCCTTCAGGCGTTTCATCCTTAATCGAGCTAATAGCCGCCCAACCCGATAAAGTTTGAAGATTGCTGCCTCCGACAGGCACAAGCTCGCTTGCCATCCGGTTGCCGAATGTGATCGTTCCTGTTTTATCCAAAATCATCGTATTAATGTCGCCTGCTGCTTCAACAGCCTTACCTGACATAGCCAGTACATTAAACTGAGTTACTCTATCCATCCCAGCAATGCCGATTGCTGATAATAGTCCGCCGATGGTCGTCGGAATCAAACATACAAGCAGCGCAATTAATACTGGAATTTCTAAGTGGATATCCAAATAGTTAGCGATTGGTGCCAACGTAACAACTACAATTAAGAAAATAATCGTTAAGCTAGTCAAAAGTGTATTGAGCGCAATTTCATTAGGCGTCTTCTGACGTTTCGCTCCTTCAACAAGGGCAATCATCCGATCGATGAATGACTCCCCGGGGTCACTCGTCATGCGCACTTTAATTTTGTCACTCACAACCCTTGTACCGCCTGTAACCGAGCTGAAATCTCCTCCAGCTTCTTTAATGACTGGCGCCGATTCACCTGTAATCGCTGATTCATCTACGGAAGCCAGCCCTTCAATGACCTCGCCATCACCAGGAATCATCTCACCTTGGGAGACGATGAAAATATCGCCTTTGCGGAGCTCCGTTGATGATACGACTACAATAGAGCTGCCGACGAGCTTATTGGCGCTCATTTCCTGCTTAGATTTTTTGAGCGAATTGGCCTGTGCCTTGCCTCTGCCCTCTGCAATGGCTTCAGCAAAGTTTGCGAACAGCAGCGTGAAAAGCAGGATGAAAAACACGGTAATATTAAAGCCTATGCGTTCTTGAGAATTAAAGTAATTTGGAAAAATAGTCATCAGCAGAACGATAACCGTCCCTACCTCGACAACAAACATAACGGGATTTTTCATCATCGTAACTGGATTTAATTTCACAAAGCTATCGACAACGGCATGTTTAACCGCGTCTCCCGACAGCAAATTATTCTTCTTATTTTTATTCATTATCGTTCACCTCATCCGTTAGCGGAGTGTCAAATATTCTGCAACCGGCCCAAGCACGATGACCGGCAAGAAGGTTAATGCACCAATTAAAAGAACAGTACCAATTAGTAATATAGTGAAAAGTCCATTATCTGTACGGAACGTCCCGATTGTTTCTGGAACAGGCTGCTTGCGAACAAGAGATCCTGCAACCGCAAGCATCGCAATCACCGAAATATAGCGGCCGGTCAGCATGACAAGTCCAGTGCTAATATTCCAGAAAGGCGTATTATCGCCTAATCCCTCAAAGCCGGAGCCATTATTCGCAGCCGATGACGTATATTCGTAAAGCACCTGGCTAATGCCGTGAAACCCTGGATTCGTTATCGCCCCGTGACCCAAATCCGTCATAAAAGCGATGGCTGTGGGCACTAATATAATGAAGGGATGAACTAGAATCGCTATCGCTATCAGTTTCATTTCTCGCGGCTCTACTTTTCGTCCCAGAAACTCTGGCGTTCGGCCGACCATCAGCCCGCATATAAACACAGCTAGTATGGCGTACATGAGCATATTGATAAGCCCTACTCCCTTGCCTCCAAAGACGACATTAAGCATCATTTCAGCAAGCGGGACCAAGCCGCCAAGCGGTGTAAGCGTGTCATGCATATTGTTGACGGTACCCGTTGTCGCAGCGGCTGTTACCGTTGTGAACAGTGCCGATTGCGCGATACCGAACCTTACTTCCTTGCCTTCCATGCTTCCTTGAGTAGCGTCGATTCCTAGTGCGCTCATAGCAGGATTGCCTGTTTTCTCCGATGTGTAAGCAAGGCTTAGAAATACTAGAAACAGACACATCATGGCGGAGAATACAACCCAGCCCTGCTTTTTGTTTTTAGCAAAAAGCCCAAATGCATAAGGCAGTGAAGCCGGCAGCGCCCACATCGACAAGATTTGAATCACATTCGTTAATGGATTTGGGTTTTCAAATGGATGAGCCGAGTTCACTCCAAAAAAACCGCCGCCGTTTGTGCCCAAATGTTTGATGGATTCAAGCGAAGCTACAGGACCGATTGCAATTTGCTGCATGGCTCCCTCAAGCGTTTTAATTGTAAATGTTGGATCAAGTGTTTGCGGCACCTGAAGAGCGACAAGCACTAGCGTGATAATAAAGGAAATCGGAAGAAAAATTCTTGTGTGTGCTTTTACAAAATCCTCGAAAAAGTTGCCGATCGTCGTTCCTTTACTCGTAATCCCACGAACAAACGCGATGGCAACCGAGAAGCCCGTCGCCGCTGACGTGAACATCATCATCATGATGACAGCCATTTGGGAGAAATAAGATAAGGCACTTTCCCCGCTGTAATGCTGAAGATTCGTATTGGTAATAAAGCTGATGACTGTATTGAAAGTCAGTGTAGGCTCCATGGCTGCCATGCCATTTGGATTAAACGGCAGTGCATTTTGGAACCGCAATATCAAATAGCTGAAAGCAACTAAAATTAAATTGGTTGCAACAAAGCTGAGTGCGTATATCTTCCAGCTCATGCCCTCTCTTTTTTTGAGACCAATAAGCTTAAATATAAATCGCTCCGTCCCTCCGAATACTTTGTCTAACCGATTGTGTTCATTTGAGAACACATGATAGACGTAAGTACCAAGCGGCTTAACTAACAATACAAGAACGGCAATGACGATAAGCAATTGTAAAATATCCATCTTGTAAATCCCCCTCTATTAAAACTTCTCCGGATGAATTAACGCATAAATCAGATAAACGAAAACAAATACAGCCGCTATCGCTATGACAGTCATTGGCCTTCGCCCCCTGTTTTCTCAATAACACTGGAGCACCAAGTTAAAAAACCGTAAAATAAACCGAAGCTAGCTAACAACGCCCCGAACATATAAAAATCCTGCATGTAAACCCCTCCTGCATTATTTGTTGCTTAATAGAAAACCGACTTCACCGGTATGAGAGAATACGATATGATTCGCTCCGAGCCCCTTGTAAATAGCCCTTGGATTCCACTGCTGTGTGATGACGTAAATGGACTTTGAGGTCCAAGCTCTACAGCACTGTACAAAGCGGCAGCTAAGCGCCAAGCTGCTCTCGAATATAAATACCTCGCTAATGTTCATCGAAGGAACATTCCAGCTTTGACGATCATTCGTATTGATGTACAAAACATTGCTGATGCCCTGCTTGCGAAGCTGTTTTTCTTCCTGTTTGCTATTGGTCAAAACGATAAATTTTAATTGATGAAACTGCAAAGTTCGTATGAATGATTGGCCGGCCTCGTTTAGACCAGCAACAATAATATGCTCTTCCTGCAAACGAATTCTCCTCCATATGGTAAAAAAGGCAACAAAAAAGAAGCCTTGGGATAAGAGGAACTTTTCCCGCGGCTTCTTTGCCCGCAGCAGAATAAGCCGCGGGAAGCACGATGGCTGTTGCCTCTCTCGAGTACACTTACGAGGTTAGCTGTCGGATTCGGGCCTTGAGAGTTGCCCTACGCTTGAACATTTTCAAGCGATTCACCCCATGAAGCGAAATCGTGATTGCACACGAATCGTTCGTTGGTTCCCCCGTTCCTGCTGCTGCAGGACTCAGCGTTTTCTTACATTTTGTAGCAAATAAAGCTTTTTTGGGCACAAAAAACCACAGAGGTCTATGACACTCTGCGGTCGAAGTTAATCGATCACAAGCTTCATCATTCCTCTCTCGGTCCACGCTTACGAGGTTAGCTGTCGGATTCGGGCGGTGAGAGTCGCCCTACTTTGACCGGTATCCATGGCACCTGTCAAAGATTCACCCCTGCTCTGCGTTTGTTCGACTCTCACATCGAACAGGCGCATCGCGTCATTATTGGTTCCCCCGCTTCCGCTTTCACGGAAACTCAGCGATCAGTAAATCGAAACTTATTTATAAATCCTGTATCGAATATTACTCCTCGCTATAAATACTGTAAAGGCAGTCTGCTACCTAATTTAGCCAGTTTCAGCCTTGCAGAGCGATTCGCAACGCTTACATTCATTTCGATCTCTCGATATCTCACTATTTCTCAGTTTTACTCTTGTTTTCAAAAATAGTGTTCAATCCCTTTCCAACGATTTTATGCGTGAATAATCAGATTTCTCTATAATCGAGAATGGAAGAGAATAAACGAGTATTTCGAAGAATAAATATCTTTTTACTGTCATAACGAATGGATTTCTTTTAATATGGCATATGGCTGCCTTTTCACGATATACCACAGTTTTACAATATTGCATTTCGGGTTTACCATAGACGGCAAGCCAATATGGCTGAGTATTATCGGTGAATTATTCAAATCGAGGAGAGATCTCATTGATGTCTACACCAGTTGAAGTACCCTTGCCAAGCTTGGAAAATCATCCTGCTGCCTTGTTTGAAATTAAAAGAATTCAAATGTTTGTGCTGCCGGCTTCCATGCTTGAATCGAATGGTTACCGTGTTTGCCTAAGGCTCTCCACTGCTAATGGTCATGGCTGGAGTGAGCTGTTTATTAAAAAATCCGAGAAGCCTTGCGATTGGATCAGATGGAGCAGTATGCTGCTAAGGTTCATCGGCACACTTCCTCTTGCGTCTCCTTTTGTTTTTCAAACAGATCCAATGATGAAGGACGAGCGTATATTTCATTTGTTTGCAGCCGCTGCTTTGCATATAGAATCCAATCATTACACTTTTCCAAACTGTGAATATGACCGTGAAGAGCATACTTTATTTAAACAAGCTATCTCCTATGTATCGTTATTTTAAGCGCTTCTGATTTACAGATGCGCTAATGAGAGGTATAATTAAGAGTAAACTATTTACGCTGAATTTTTCGAATGAAAAAGCGGGGGAACCATCGCGATCGATCGAGATCGATTCGCAAGGGGTGAATCCAGGGATTTGTAACCCTGGTAGGGCTTTCTCTCTAGCCCGAATCCGACAGCTAACCTCGTAAGCGAATAAAGGAGAGATGTATATGTTGACAAATTGTGCACGAAATCTGCATCTTTTTACGGAACAGACCCCTTATTTATCTGTCACACGAATCGAGCTATTCGTCATTCCTGCTCTTGCCGTCGATTCTGCAGGCCATCGCGTATGTCTTCGTTTAACAAGCAATCAAGGCTTCGGCTGGAGTGAACTATTTGCCAGCGACACAGAAGAGCTCATTGACTTAGAACGATGGAGCGACCTGCTTCAGTCTTTTATCGGCAGCATTCCTCTACCACCTCTTAACCAGTATCACTATGACAAAACGGATCAGGATGGGCGCGTTCTCGACTTATTCGTCTCCGCCGTCAAGCATGTCCTAGCACAATCCGCCGATGCAGCCCCGTACAGCAACGACCATGAAGAGTCTGTTTTGCGTCAACGTTCCGTCTCCTACATCTCTTTGGATTAATTTCGTTCATAAGAAAAAAAAGGCAGTCCAGAACAGATAACCTAGTTCTGGACTGTCTTATTGTATTTAGGATTTAAACCTTCGCTAATGCAGCACGCTGCTCTCTGACTTGGTAAGTAGCCAGCATCATGTTGCGCAGTGAAGCAACCGTTTCTTCCATTCCGCGTGTTTTCAAGCCGCAGTCCGGATTAATCCAGAAGAGCGTAGGATCGAGCACTTTAATGGCGCGCTCGATCATGCTGACCATTTCTTCCACGGACGGTACACGCGGGCTGTGAATATCGTAAACGCCTAAGCCGATGCCTTGGTCATAGGTGTTCTCCTCAAAGCTATGAATCAGCTCGCCATGGCTGCGCGAGGTTTCAATGGAGATGACATCCGCATCCAGCGCAAGAATGGAATCGATAATATCATGGAACTCACAATAACACATATGTGTATGAATTTGTGTTGTGTCACGCACAGCTGAAGTCGATAGACGGAACGCATGCACGCCCCATTTTAAATAGGCATCCCAATCACTGCGTTTAAGCGGCAAGCCTTCTCGCAAAGCTGGCTCATCAACCTGAATCATTTCGATGCCTGCAGTCTCAAGCGCCTTTACTTCCTCTGAGAGTGCAAGCGCAATTTGGTATGCGACCTGCTCGCGTGTGATATCGTTGCGGACAAATGACCAGTTCAAAATCGTAATCGGCCCCGTCAGCATCCCTTTTACCGGACGGCTTGTCAGCGACTGCGCATACACGCTTTCGGTTACTGTCATTGGCTCAGTAAATACAACATCGCCATAAATGACCGGCGGCTTTACACAGCGGGAACCATACGATTGAACCCAGCCGCCTTTTGTAAATGCGAACCCATCCAGCTTCTCTCCGAAAAATTCGACCATATCCGTCCGCTCAAATTCACCGTGAACGAGGACGTCTATGTTAAGCTCTTCTTGGATTTCAATCCAATTTTTAATTTTATCGTTGATAAAGGAAGCGTAGCCCTGTGAACTGAGCTCGTTTTTTCTCCATTTTTGCCTTGCTTGGCGTACATCCAGCGTTTGCGGGAAGCTGCCGATTGTTGTTGTTGGAAGGAACGGCAAATTCCACTTTTGCTGCTGCAGCTTTTGTCTCTCCGCAAATGGCTTCTGCCTCGTTGAAGGATGCGCCGCTACCGCTGCTGCATCAGCAGCTTGGCGATTGCGGGCAGGAGAAATGGATAAATGATGAATCCGCTCGCCGTTAAGCTTAAGCTCAAGCTTGCGCAGTTCTGAGATGTCCGCCTCATTTACAGTCGCTGTTTCACTTAGCCACACAATTTCATCCAGCTTTTCTTCCGCGAATGCAAGCGCCTCACGCAGCTCTACTGGCAGATTGGTTTCGTTTTTTGCCGTTACCGGCACATGCAGCAGGCTGCATGACGATTGAATGATCGCGCGCTCAGCTGGAATGTATGCCGAAAGCTTTTGCAGCAATTCGAGCTTTTGCTTATAGTCTGAGCGCCAAATGTTGCGTCCGTCTACAAGTCCGATACCAGCGAGCTTATCCTTCGGATAACCAAATTGCTCCAGCGACTTCAAGTTTTGCTCCAAACCATGAACGAAATCCAAACCGATCGCTTGTACCGGCAGAGCAACTACAGCTTCATAATGCTCAACCGCTTCAAAATACGTTTGAAGCATTATGTTAAGCGCTGGTGCTGCTTGGTTCAGCCTTGCATAAATCGATTCAACCCATTGCATCTCTTCCTCAGAAATAGAGGTAACAAGGATGGGCTCATCGATTTGCACCCATTGTACGCCTTCTTGCTCAAGCTCCTTAAGCAGCTGAGCATAAAGCGGTATAAACTGCTCAATGAGCTGCGGAAGCTGCTTGGCATCGTAGCCCTTCGACAGCTTGAGGAAGGTGTATAGACCGATAATGACAGGTTTACCTTCAATGCCAAGCTTTTCTTTGGCTTCGCGGTACGCAATCAGCGGACGGTTTTCCGTCAGTATCGGTGCAGCACCCGCAAGTTCTGGCACGATATAGTGATAGTTGGTATTAAACCATTTGGTCATCTCGCAGGCTTGTGCTTCCTGTGTCCCTCTCGCCATAGCGTAGTAGGTCTGAATGGGAACAGGACCTCCTTCGTAGGAAAAACGCTCTGGCACAAGGCCAAACATCGCTGCAGTATCCAGCATTTGATCATACAACGTAAAATCATTAACAGGGATTAAAGAAATTCCTTTATCCTTTTGCAGCTTCAGGTTGTTAAGACGAATACTTTCAAGGGTTTGAAGGAATACCGTTTCGTCCAAATCACCTTTCCAAAAGGCTTCAAGCGCTTTTTTCCATTCCCTATTTTCGCCGATACGCGGATATCCAAGTACACTGTTTTGCAGCTTGCTCACGTTCATATTTCCTCCTAATAAATATAATTATTATGAAATAAAAGCACAAAAAAGAGCGTCGTTACCTTAAAGAAGCAAAGGTAAAGACGCCCGGCGTTTTAATAAACAGCGGTTCTGTCTTAACACCTCCCTATCTCCCGTAGGTAAAATCAGTGTCGTTCAAATAGGCAGGTCTCCTGGCTCCAGAATCATCATCGTAAGCTTGCCTTCCCAACCGGTTAAGATCAGTGGCGTTAGCGCTTAGACTCCTCTGTTACAGTGGCGGGACCGCGTCGGTTTTGCACCGGACTTCCCTTTTAAGCTCAAGCTATACAGCAAGAGCACCTATTTCCACTTATTTCAGTTGTTGATCGCTTTTTTTAGGATCACGAATAACTATACACGCAAAATAATAACCATACAATGGAAATCATTATAATATCAAAAAAAAGACTCTCCTCTAAGCAGCCTGCGCTGCAAAAGGAAAGCCTTATTGGTTTTTATATAATTACCTAACCAGCCAACCGCCATCAACAGCCAAGATATGGCCGTTCATATAATCAGAAGCTGAAGAGGCTAGGAATACCGCTGGTCCAATCAAATCCTGCGATGTACCCCAGCGTCCCGCTGGTATGCGCTGCAAAATTTGAGCACTGCGAACAGGATCCTCGCGAAGCGCTTCGGTGTTGTCTGTACTCATGTAGCCTGGGGCTATCGCATTTACCTGCAAGCCTTTAGCTGCCCATTCGCTGGCAAGAGCTTTGGTAAGACCGGCAACGGCATGTTTGCTGGACGTATAGCCCGGAACATTAATTCCGCCTTGGAAAGTTAACATCGACGCAATGTTAATAATTTTCCCTGAGCCCTGTTCGATCATATGTTTCCCTGCCAGCTGGGAAAGGAGAAATACAGAATTCAAGTTAACATCGAGTACATCCTGCCAGTCCTCGTAGCTATGCTCTGCAGCTGGCGTGCGGCGAATGATACCCGCGTTGTTGACCAAAATATCGATGCGTCCCAGTTCTTCAACTGTACGATCAACAATTCCAGCAAGCTTCGTTCGGTCAGCAATATCGGTCTGAATTGTAATCGCTTTGCGTCCAAGCTCTCTTATCGCTGCTGCCGTTTTGTCAGCAGGCGTTTGGTTCGTGACAAGCGCGATATCCGCACCCGCTCGTGCTAATCCAAGCGCAATCGCTTCTCCAAGCCCGCGCCCTGCACCTGTGACGACAGCTGTTTTACCCGTCAAATCAAACAAACTCATCGGCTCAGCTCCTACCTTTAGTACGCTTCCCATTTTCCGAAAGCGCTGCTTTCATCATTTTTATATTTTGTGACTCATACCTCGCCGCAACGTCCGCATCTATACCTTCGTCTGTGATGATATAGTCAATTTCATGCAAACCAGCAAACGTTATTAGTGCACCCTTATCGAATTTGTTATGATCGGCAAGGCAGTAGACGACCTTGGCATTTTCCATATACAGCTTCTTCAGCTTCGTCAATTCTTCTGTGAATATGGTAAGCCCATATTCCATATGAATGCCGGTTGTGGAAAGAAACAGCTTGTGTACATTCAGTCGTTTAATCCATTCCTGCGATTCTGCGCCGATAAGCAAATTGTTATGCCGGTAGCCCCCGGGAATAACAAGCCTTACTTGGTCCTTCGCAGTCAACTCCCGAATGATAAGCAGATCGTTTGTAAGTACCGTAACCGGGATATTGGGCAGACGCTTTGCCATTTCGAGCGTAGTACTGCCAGCATCAAGCGCAATAATATCATTAGGCTCGATGCAGGAAAGAGCAAGCTCCGCAATCGCCGCCTTCTCCCGCTGATGCTTGCTGTTTGGAAATTGCAGCGGATAAAGGCTGTCTTCGCCTCTATGCTGGGGCACAGCTCCGCCATGAGTCCGTTTCAGCAATCCCTTCTCTTCCAGCTTCTCTAAATCTTCACGAACCGTTTTCTCCGTGACTTGAAACAGCTCGCTTAGCTCGGAAACTTTAACCGCGCCAAGCTGCTCCAATTTATCTATAATCTTACGATGCCGTTCGGCAGCAAGCATAGTGCACCCCCTGTAGCGAATGTTTCTATTTTAGCTCGCTTGCAGGTACGGCGTCCATATCTGTAAATGTGTAGTTCTCTCCAGCCATCGACCAGCAGAATGTATAATTGCTTGTGCCCACTCCTGAGTGGATCGACCATGGCGGTGAAAGAATCGCTTGGTCATTGGCAACAACAAGATGTCTCGTCTGCGAAGGCTCGCCCATCATATGGAATACGCGAGCATCATCATTCATGTCGAAGTACAAGTATGCTTCCATGCGGCGGTCATGGACATGAGAAGGCATCGTATTCCAGACGCTTCCCGTTTTCAAGCTCGTTACACCAAGCATAAGCTGGCAGCTTTGGATGCCGTCTGCGTGGATATATTTATAAAGAATACGTTCATTGGAAGTCTCCTGCGAACCAAGATGAGTCGGATTCGCTTCCTCCATCGTCATCTTGCGTGTTGCAATTTCAGCATGCGCAAGCGCGGAACAGAAATAAAGCTTCGCAGGGTTTGCTTTATCTACACTTGACAGCAGCACCTGACGTTTGCCCTTGCCAACATAAAGCACGTCGAGCTTATTCAGCTCGTATACTTCCCCATCAACGGAAATCGAAGCAGGTCCGGCAATATTCAAGAAGCCAACCTCGCGGCGCTCCAAGAAATATTCGGTTTTTAGCGTTGCAGCATCCTCCAGCTCAAGCGTCTCGTTCACAGGCAATGCTCCGCCTACAACCATTCTGTCATAATGCGTATATGTCATTTTTAATTGATCTTGCTCAAACAAGCTTTCGATCAAAAACTCGCTGCGCAGACGTTCCGTATCATATTGCTTCACATCAGTAGGATTCGTAGTATGGCGTACTTCCATTGGATAAAAGCCTCCTAAAAGTTATTTGCGTTAGACTCGCCTCGCAAGCTACGCTAATGTTTGTTATTGTTCGTTTTTATAATAACACACATTTACGAACATAAAAAGAACATTTTAAACATTTTGGATTAGCAGGAACATTTTATTTTCGAGAAGAGTGTACAACAAAAAAACGACCTCTGCGCGCATCATTTGCGAAGAGGCCGTCTGTTGTTTTAGAGGAAATCTACTGAAGCTTCCACCTTCGATAAACATAAAGAGATACCGCCATAAACATGCCGTATACTAAGACGGTAACAAATACGTTTCTTGGGTCCGTCATAAGCGTGTCACCGATCGTGGCGAACAACAGCATCGCTGGAATTTTACCAATCGATGAGGCGATCGCATAAACGGTAAAGGAAACACGGCTTAGCGCCGAGTACATATTAACTGCAATGGATGGAATGAACGGAATGAGCCGAGCAAACATAATCGTCAGAAAAGCATTCTGCTCAAACATCACCGTTAGTTTTCCGATGCTTGGATAACGGTAGAGAAATTTCTTCCCCCACTCTTGATAGCCATAGCGGATAAACAGAAACATCACAATGGATGCTGCCGCTGAGCCCGTCCAAGTCACTGCCGCGCCTAACACTGGGCCAAGAGCAGCACCAATGAGCCCGCCGATTACGGGATACGGGATGACAGGAAATAGTGCGACGAGCGTTGCCATAATGACGACGAGCGGCACATTATCCGCTTGCTGAAACCACGTCAAAATCACATCGCCATAACGATAAATAAGAAAAGCAATACTGCCATACAAAGCAGCTAAACCTGTTTTTTTGAGCATTGTTGTACCCCTGAATAGTAGATATCTCCAGCTTATCATTATTGAAGATAAATACGAGCAATGCATTGTGTCAAATTTAAGTTTTGGAATGACAACGAAGTGTTCGGGATATTTTCAACTTGCGCCGCAGCCGGTAAATGTGATCATCTACTGTACGATCTACCGGCGCCTCCATTGGCCAGACGTTGTCTAGCAGCTGTTCGCGCGACAGCGTTTGCCCTGTATGGCTGTGCATGAAATGCAGCAGCGCATATTCCTTCGGAAGCAGTACAATCTTTTGTGCTTTCCATGCAACGGTGTAAGCACCCGCATCCCATTCCATAAATCTCTCGACCTCTATCCCTGCGCGCTGAAATTATGCTCTTTCGTTAAATCCACAATGAACGAGGTAGGATCAAAGCATCCACCGAAACCAACGGCCATGACCATCTGTTTCCGCTAACGTTTCCGTTTGCTCCTTGCCCTCCAAATAATAACCAAGATGAAGATTTGGGTCCCACATATTATTGTAGAGGTGAAATATATCTCTTTGTTGCCCTATTCTCCTAATGCTGTCTGTTAATTCAACTTTGTCTTCATGAGTCATTTGGTTGGCTACATGGGTGTGAAACACACCAATAACACAATCCTCCGTTATTTTAGCAACCATTTCAGCAAGTCGTTTCACGCCATTCCCCTGAAACAACTCCATCTGCTGCCCTTTTAATAAAGAAGCTGCTTTGTCAAAATTCACAATCCGCTCATTATGCTCAGGCCATATCAACGACTTTAACCAAAGATAATCGTCTGCCTCTTCCAGATTATTAACGTGCAAATCTATTCCTATCCTTGCAGTCACTGGCGGACTTTGTTTTAGGAGATGCGGAATAACGTCTCCACGAACTTCCGAGTGCAGTACCAGTTCAGCATCTATATTTCCATAGGTTTCACTATCGTTATATTGATAACTATACTTATCCCAAAAAAGCTGCAGCCCCGCACTTGTTCCGATTTCAATGATTGCTAATGGTTTTTTCGTTTTTTGATACATATAACAAAATGCAGGATACAAGTAAGCACAGCGTCTAACCTCATTCGTTTGTACAAGCTTGCTTTGGAGCAGTTGAACAATTTCGTTTTTATGCTGAAGGCAAAAGTGTTTAAAAAAAGGGAATGCCTCAGCTGCATCTCTCGGATCGTTAACTAAGCTGCCGTAAAACTTTTGCAGTTCGTGGCTGGTCTCTTTGCGCAGCAAGTACTGAACCGCAGCAAAAAAAAGATTGGGAACTGGCTGGCCTTCTCTGCAACAAGAAGCCATCTGAAGCATTTCATCATCATCTGCAATGGCTAATGATAGCTGTTCATACAAACGGCTTGAGCCTTTGCATTCCCTCGTCGCGAACACCATAAATTGCTCAGTCAAAATAGGTTTGTTCAACAATGCTATCCCTCCATTTTCCCACTTAACGGCATTGTATCATGGCTATCGATAAATTATGTTTCAATGATTTTATAAACTATATAGATTTCTTTTATCAAGTGTACGAAGAATGATAAAGGACAAAATCAGCTATTTACCTAAAAAACCGCCTTCAGATTTTATGACTTGCCCGGTTATCCACTGTGATTCGTCACTCGCCAAGAAGCTGATTGCTCTAGCTGCATCCTCCGGCAAACCGATGCGTCCCATAGGGAACATTTGCAAAAAGCCAGCCTTCATCTGCTCATCCATCCACCCAGAATCGGTGGGGCCTGGATCAAATCCATTCACTGTAATTTGAAGCGGAGCCAACCCTACAGATAACGGCTCGATAAGCCCAATCAATGCGCCTTTTGTTGCAATGTAAGCCAAATTATTAGGATCGGGCCCTTTTGAAACCATAAAAATAATTCTGCCCGATGTCCCTTTAATTTGGTTTTTCTCAAATCTGCTCGCAAACTCTGTGCTTAACAATATCGGCCCGCGGTTATTCACAGCATAATGTTGGTCCAATATATTTATATTCAAGCTTTTGTAATTGGAAGGTACGCAATAGGTGGCGTTGTTAATTAAAATAGACGCGTGGCCTAACGACCTTTCTACTTGTTCCATTATAAGGGCAGGAGTTTCCACATCGGCAAAATCCGCTTCCATATGACTTGCCCTCACGCCTAAGTCTTCTAGTTCCTTACGCAGCTGCTCAGGCCAGTCCTTCTCTCCCCCATTGCCTTCCGTTTCATCAAAGGCATGCCAATGCGTAAAGAAAATGTCTGCTCCTAAGCGTGCAAGCGAACGGCAAATCGCTGTTCCAATTCCCGTGGATCTGCTCGCTCCTGTAACTATCGCTATCTTATTTTTAAATGAGATCATTCGCAATTCCTCCATATTCGTTTGTCCTAAACTTATAATCTATCTATTAGATTTAATACATGTTGTTTAATTTGTTTCTTCTCATCGTCTGATAGGGCACTGGATCGAAAATTTTGTAAATTGTCATCAGGTATGATAATGGTTGATGGCTCCTGAAGCTCTTTTTTTCGATTATCTCCATCTTCAGACATCGTGATATGAGACTTGCTGGATTTCGTATGTACGATTTCTGATTTAACATAATTTCCATCCAGATCATAATAATCCACGACCATTTTGATGTCAGAGCTTAAATAATTTTTATTTTCTGCAAAAGCAGTAATAGAGTTCACCTTCTTAAAGCCTGTTTGTTCATAAAAGCCATCTTTGTTTTTCTCTGAAAAAATTTCTATGCTAAATGCCTCGATATGCTCGACTTTAACTGTATTGCTGCAAGCGCTTAACAATACAACAAATGCAGATATTACGCTTAAGTTCATTGCAATAGCTAACCAATCAAATCCTCTCATGACTTTCATAGCTTCACTCCTCATCGCAATTTCCAATAAAATCCCATTACTTTATGATTGCAAAGCTTTCCTCATTTGTAAAGGTTTTATCTATAGACAAAAACAGCCCTCTACCAACGCGGCAGCGGACTGAATATTGTGCTTGTCCTAACAAAAAACGAGGTGGACAAATCTCCACCTCGCATGCAAACCCATTAAAATATTTTCCGACCAGCCGCATCGGCAATGCCCGATTTGCGGTAGAAATACGTATTGATCACGTCGCGCCAATGCTTGGCATGAGCAGCTTGAAAGGTCAAGCGCTCAGCGACATGCGCAAACCTTGCTTCATCGATTTTGCCCGCCAAACCTGCCCAATCCCGCAGCATCTGATCTGCTTCCTCCGCACCCGCAAAATGGGTATCGTAGATATGCTGAATGACCGTCTTGCCAGAATGGAGTACATGGGTATAAGGCACATGATGGAAAAATAACAGCAGCTCGTCTGGACAAGTGTCCAAACTATCATACTGCGAACGGTTTGGTTCATTATACTGTGCGGTATATCCTGTTCCACTCGCCTGCGTCCGGTCAACGCCGATACCGTCACGATCTGCAAAATGGTAGGTTCCCCATCTTGAATACTCGTAGCCATCGACATCCGGACCAAAATGATGGTTAGGCGTGATCATCCAGCCTACGCCAAGCGGTGCCGTATAGCTTTCATATAACAGCCACGACTTCATCAGCATGTCACCGATTGCTAAAGCTATCTCAGCATCATTGCCAAACGTTGCGGCTATCCACTCGTGCGAAATCTCCTCGGCTGTTAAAGCCGGGTTCCACACCAGCCGGCCATATCCGTAAAGATTGGCTTGTGCGAGAATATGCCCTGTCCAGCTCTCTTCATTCCCAATATTGCTCACCGCTGCAATTCCGCTATATTTCATACCGTACAATGTGCCATCCACCACTCGCTTAACTTCAGTCGATGCACCTTCCGCATAGGTATCGAAATCCATTACCTGCTTCCACTGCGGGACGAGATAGCAAAGATGCTTCTGTTGGCCGGTATATTCTTGAGTGATCTGGAACTCCATCATCTGGTTCGTTTTCTTCATCGCGCCAAACAATGGGGATACGGGCTCGCGAACCTGAAAGTCCATCGGTCCATTCTTAATTTGTAGAATGACATTACTCCGAAAACGACCATCGAGCGGTTTAAAATGGTCAAATGCAGCACGTGCTCGATCGATCTTCCGATCACGCCAATCCTGCATGCAGTCATAAACGAAGCAGCGCCAAATGACGATGCCATCGTGAGCTTCCAGTGCTTCAGCCAGCATATTCGCTCCATCTGCATGGTCACGTCCATAAGCAAATGGCCCCGGCCGATGCTCAGAATCTGCCTTCACGACGAAACCACCGAAGTCAGGAATAAACGCGTAGATCCGTTCAGCCGTTTCCTTCCACCACTGCTGCACACCAGCATCCAGCGGATCTGCAGTGGCCAGACCTCCGGTTTGCAGAGGGGCAGCAAAGTTAACGCTCAGAAACAGCGTAATTCCGTACCTGCGGAAAATGTCTGCAATAACCGCAACAACAGGAAGCTTTTCCTCTGTGATGAACATCGTTTCAATCTCATGGACATTCACATTATTGATAGAAATCGCATTGAGGCCAACGGATGCGAGCATTCTCGCATAATCGTTTATTCGATTAAAATCACTCGTTATTTCTCCGTTTTGATAAAATATAGACTGTCCCGCATACCCTCGCTCTACCGAACCGTCAGCATTATCCCACTGATTAATCATTCGAAGCGACATGGCTGGAGATTGCTCGGCATTCAGTTCTTTCACTGGCTTACCGGCGCCTAATAGACGCAGCAAATGAAACACACCATATAATACGGCTGTATCTGATCCGCCGACAAGAGATAAATTGCCATGGCCTTGCTGAGAGCTGTACCGAATTATATATCCCGCTTTGGACGGCTCCCATCTATCAGAATCCATCAATACGGAGTCCACCATAATATGAAGAAAGCCAGCCGTCGCAGGCTCAGCCCGCTCCTTTACTGCCGGGATTATGCCGATTAAGGCATGAATACCATGCTGCAGCTCTTTGATTGCCGTTTCCAAAACGCCGGTCGCCACGCCACTAAAGACGATCTGACCAAAAAGAGCCGAATACTCCTTTTTCAAATGCAAATCCTCTATCCGCTGAGGATTCAGCCAAGCCTTGTACGTGTGACTGTCCATTTATTAACGTGCCTCCTTGTAAGCTGGCTCAGAGAGATGAGTGCTGCTTCATGACGCGCCAGAACGAACCTTTTGGCTCATGGTTCTCATCAAATAGCATTGGCCAATTTTTCCGTCCACGTACAGGAAAATCACTGAGCCACGTATAATCATCCGCCGCTCCCCAGAACGTAACCGCATCAATATGATTGCGATATTCCGTCAGCAAATGAAAGACAGCCTCATATCGTTTCTCCTGCAGCTCCAGCATTTCTTCAGTAGGCTTTGCTAAGTCGGTTCGTACATCATCATGGCGGAACATCGATATATCAAGCTCTGTTAATTGCAGTCTTAGGCCAAGTGAAGCGTACTTCTCGACAGCAGCCCGTATTTCATCTAAATGAGGATGATATAAGCTCCAATGCGCTTGAAGGCCAACGCCATGGATCGGGACATCCTGCTCTAGCAGCGATTTAACCAATTGATAGATTTTATCGCGTTTCAGAGGGTTCGACTCATTATAATCATTGTAGAAAAGCTGAGCTTTAGGATCTGCTTCATGTGTGAATTCAAACGCTTTGGCTATATAGTCCACTCCGGCGATATCCAGCCATTTGGTTGGACGCAGCATAGCTGCGCCTTCGTCAGAAATGACTTCATTTACGACGTCCCATGCATAAATATCATCTTTATAACGGCCAACAACGGAATGAATATGCGATTTCAATCGATCTAAAAGCTTCTCGCGGCTAACCGGGCTGCCATCCGCTTCTTCAAACAGCCAATCGGATGTCTGATTATGCCAGACCAGTGTATGCCCTCTCATTTTTTTCCCATGCTCTCTTGCAAATGCGACGATTTTGTCTGCGTCTTCGAACGTATAGGTATCTTCGGAAGGGTGCAAGCTAACAAATTTCATTTCATTCTCAGCAGTCAAGCTGTTAAAATGGGTCGCAATGAGATCGCGAGCCTGAACAATGGTACGCGGATTAACCGCTGCGCCTATATCAAATGAATCTTTAAATGCTTCGTATAACTTAGGAATAGAATTGGCTGAGTTGCTGCTCATCGTATTTCCCCCTGTCTATTAACCTTTCACGCCGCCTACGGTCATACCTTTTACAAAGTATTTCTGTAGAAACGGATATACCATAATGATCGGCAAGGAAGCCACAATCGTCATCGTTGCCCGAACCGCAAGCGGTGTCACCGAATTCCCTCCAGAATTGGCCGCGCCCGAGAATGCATCGGCAGCCGTCTTCGCCGTCAAGGATGCATTGGAGTTCTGAAGAATTTTTTGCAGCTCATACTGCAGCGTACTGAGATCGATATTCGAGGAATTGTACAAGAACACGTCAAACCATTGATTCCACTGATACACGGCTGAGAATAAAGCAACCGTTGCAAGTACAGGTACGCAAAGCGGCAGAACGATGCTGTAGAACATTTTGAAGTCGCCTGCACCATCTATTCTTGCTGATTCCAAAATACTCTCTGGCAGCCCTTCAATAAAGGAACGAATAATGATTAAGTTAAATACGCCGATTAAGCCTGGGAAAATATAGACCCAAAAATTGTTGATCAAGCCTAAATCACGGATTAACAAAAAGTTAGGAATAAGTCCGCCATTAAAATACATTGTCAAGATGAACGCAATCGTTACGAATTTCCTAAGAACGTATTCTTGCCTAGTAATCGTGTAAGCGACCATCGCTGAGCAAAAAACGGTAGCAATCGTTCCAATCACCGTTCGAAGGATTGAAATCAGCGTTGCATGGAATATCGTTGCTTCTTTTAGCACATAGGCATAATTGTCCAGCGTCCATATCCTTGGCAGCAAATAAATGCCGCCCTTAATCGAATCCGTCGCATTGTTAAGTGATACGGCGGCCGTATTCAAGAAAGGATATAAGGTCACAACCATCAGTAAAGTAAGAAATATATAATTGCAAATATCAAATATGAGATCGCCGCGTGATGAGCGGATGCGGCTTGGTTTGTTTGACACAGCTTCCGATGCCGAATGACTCATGTTGTACCCCTCCCTCTAAAACAGTCTGGACTCGCCCATACGTTTTGCAAGATTGTTCGCTGCGAACAATAAAATAAAGCTGATAATCGTTTTAAACATCCCCGCTGCAATCGATAGCGAGTAGTTGCCTTGCGCAATCCCGTATTTAAGAACAAATATGTCAAGGTTTTCGGAAAAATCGACGTTCATGCCGTTCCCCAGCAAATACTGCGGCTCGAAGCCCGATTCCAGCAAATACCCGATATTCATAATGAGCAATACGATAATAACCGGTTTGATACCCGGAAGCGTTACATACCACATCCGTTTAATTCGGCCTGCTCCATCCATCTCTGCTGCTTCATATTGCGCAGGGTCAATCATCGTCATTGCCGCTAGGTAGACGATTGTATTCCAGCCTACATCTTTCCATACAGAGCTTGCTCCAAAAATGGTCCAGAATTGTTCAGGTATACCGAGAAACAATATTTCCTCGCCTTTTTCCACCCATCCGATCCAAAGCAGCATTTGATTAATAATGCCATCTGGAGATAACGTTGTTTGAATAATGCTTGCCGCAACTACCCATGAAATAAAATGGGGCAAATAGCTGACCGTTTGAACAATACGTTTAAAAGCAACCTTCCTGACCTCATTTAACAACAAAGCGAGTGTGATTGCCGTAACGAAGCCGAGAACCAGATTGATTCCGCTCATCGCTACTGTATTCCTTAAGACGCGAAGAAACCTTTCGTCCTCGAATAAAAATTTAAAATGATCAAATCCAACCCATTTCTGCTCACTAAAGCTTTTCGCTGGCTTATAGGCTTGAAAGGCGATCGTCCACCCCCATAGAGGCATATATTTAAAAATAAACAACCACGCTAGAAACGGTACAGACATAAGAACAAGCACGCGCTGCTCAATGAGCTTTTTCGCAAAATTCTTCAGTCCCGACGGCTTCTTAGGCAGCACCAGGTTTGACGATGACATATCGGGCTTATGTTCCATCTTGAATCTCTCCTTCCGGACTGAATGATGCTGGATAGCAAGCAAAAGCGTCTTCGGCGACCTCTGGACGCCGAAGCAGCTTTGACAGAGAAATATAAGTCTTTTATAAGTTAACAAACTTATAAATTCTTATATTTGAAGAAAGGCCGGCATTTTGCATCCGCAAGCCGGCCTTTCACCGATCCTTCTATTTTATTGCTTGGATGCTTCAATCAATTTCTTCACTTCATCTGTTGTCCATTTCTCGTAGGCAGCTGTATCCAGCTTGCCGAATGCATCTGTATATTCTGTCCATACCTTCTCAAAGTCAGCTGGTTTCGCAAGGACAAGCTTAGGGAAGTATTTTTTCGTAAGCTCATCTTTTTTCGTTTCCCAAATTTGCTGCGTGGAGCCTTGCTCCTTCGGAATGCCCCAAGCAGGGTACCATGGACGATCGTCCGGTGCTGCAAACAGTTCGGAATACGTTTTCACGCCATATTTTTCTAGAATAGTCTTGTCTTCATTAGTTAGGCTCATTTGGAATACTTCTGCTTGCATTCCTGGTGATACGGAGTTGCCATCCGGCAGAGACGAGCCATTGTTGTAAAGTGGCCAGTTCCAAGAATAATATTTAAATCCAAATTTTTCGTTGAAAGCTTCATCGATTTTGGCGATTTGTTCCGCTGTACGGTACATTCTTCCATTTTCATTTACTTCGTACGTTTCCCCTTTAATTCCCCATTTCTGAAGAATTTGGTTCTCGTCTGTTAGAAGATTATCCAAGTATTGAACAATGCGCGCTGGGTCCTTCGCACTCACGGTAATACCCATACCGCGGTTTTTAACAAAGCCTGGAGGATCCAGGTATTGATCCTTTTGGCCGTCAAAAGTAACTGGCAGCGGGAAGTATACGAAATCATCCTGTGTTGGATCTTGTTTAGCGGCGTCCTTGAGCGCATTTTGCGCATTAGCAAACTGCCAGCCGTAATCGAAGAAGCCAACCACTTTATGCGAAGTCAATTTAGCTAAATATTGATCAAAATTATCTACGAAGGAAGCTTTATCGAACAAGCCTTCAGCATTGATCTCATTTAGCTTTTGAAGCCAGCGCTTCGTATTTTCATCCGCAGCGTATGTTTTTGCTTCGAAGGTGTTCATATCCACGATGACGTTGCCGTCATTCGGGTAACCTGCCAAATGGTTTGGAGGGTTGGAAGTTGCGAAAAATCTCCAGTCATGTGTCAGTGAAACATAACCAGTCAAATCCTCATCCTTGTGCTTCTCCACGAAATTTTTAATGAGATCCATGTAACCATCAAGCGTTGTTACTTTCGGATAACCTGCTTCTTTTAATACCCTCCGTTGTACCCAGAATGCACCTTGGTTAATGTTCGGATCCGGAATATACTCGCCAACTGTATTAGAGAATGGCAGGAAGTAAATTTTGCCGTCCGCGGCTCTCATTTGATTAAAATACTTGCCATATACCCGTTTAATATTAGGGCCGTATTGCTCAATAAGATCGTCCAGTGCAATAAACGCACCTGCATCTAAAATCTTGTCAATTGCAGCATCCGGAATCATAACATCTGGATAAGCGTTTGATGCGATCATCGTGCCAACCTTTGTGTTCAAATCGCCAACCAAATGCTCGATTTTAAAGTTAACACCCGTTTGATCCTCCAAAATTTTACCAATCGTCGTCTCGTTGCTGTTAATGTCCTTAGCTGCTGCAACACCATTGAAATAAGAAAAAGTAACTTTTTCAACCGGCTTATCTGTTTCTTTCCCTTCACTTGCAGTATTTGCAGGAGTGTTTGTGCTGTTTGTTGGCTTTGCTTCTCCGCCATTGCCGCTGTTCGAGCATGCAGCAGTAAAGATCATAAAGGCAGTCATACAAGTCAATAATATTTTCTTTTTCACTTTCCCCAGCCCCTTTCGAGTGCAACTTTTTTTGTAAGCACTTTCATTATAAGTAATCTAAAATACTTTGTTTACCCAATAAACTATAGTTCAAACTTAAAAAAACATATAGGATAATCGATTTAACGAGCAGCCCTATATCTCAACTGGAACAGCAACCCTTATAAAGGTGCCTTCCCCAGGTTCACTTTTAATTAATAGTTGAAAACGGTCGCCATAAATCAGCTTTAAGCGATAAATAACGTTTTGAACGCCTATTCTCTCGCCTAGCTCTTCGTCGCTTTCCAAATAGCCATAAAACTGTTTGACTTTTTGATCATTCATGCCGATTCCATTATCTCTAATCGAGAAGATTAACGTGTCAGCATCACGTTCAACTTGTACTTGAATGCTCCCCCCTTGCCTTAACGGCTCAATGCCATGGATGCTTGCATTTTCTACAAACGGCAAAAACATCATTTTCGGCACCTTACACTCTTTAGCAGAAGGATCTACGTGAATGTGATAATTCATCCGATCTTCAAAGCGGTATTTCTGAATTTCGAGGAAACACAAAATAAATTCAATTTCTTCGCTAACCATAACGCGGTCCTTGCCCCAAGTGAGCGAGGTTCTAAATATTTTCGCCATATTGTGTATGATCTTAGCCGTCTCCATCTCATCCTTGATGAGGCTTCGCATTCGAATCGTTTCCAGCGCGTTAAACAGAAAATGAGGATTGATCTGGCTTTGCAACGCATTCAACTGCGCTTTCCTCCGCTCAAGCTCCAATGTTTTTGTCTGAATATCCGCAATATAAACATCATCAATCAAGCTTTTCACTTGTATCGTCATTCGATTGAATTCACTCGTTAATTGTCCGATTTCATCCAAGGATTCACCCTGCTTAATCGTATCGAAGTTCTGGTTTTTCACTTTTTTCATATGCTGCAAAATGCGAACCAACCGCTCGTGCAGTGAACGTGAAATCCATAATATAATCAGCGTTGGGATGAAAATATTTAAACAGGCCAGCACAAAAACAAATTCTCTGGACTGTCTAACATCCTTAAGCACCTCTTCCTCCGAGATCGTACCGACAATACGCCAATTTTCCAAATAACTCACATAGGAATTTGTTGAAGGAAATTGGATGGAATCCTTTGGAAAAACCAATTCATCAAACGATACCGGTTTTCCGCTCCAGTCCACCTCAGGGTCTGTCGTATACTCCACATGACCTTTATCATCAATTAAATAAATGTTGCCCTGCAGGTTCTGATTTCGAAATATTTGGTCAATCGTGCTCGTTTTCAAATCGATTTTCAAATACTTTTGCCATTTATTTTTGGATTCAAAATAATTCATCTCACGGATAATGCTGAATGTGTTCCGTCTATCCGCGCCATCGCTTTTCAGATACAAATCCTCCTGCTGCGTTCGAATGAAAATAGGGTAAGAATTGTCTCTTTCTTTGAGCAATTGGTACCAGTCAGACTGTTTAATTTCGTTTGATAAATAACCAACGCCGCCTGAATGCAGCATTGTTGGATTTTCTACGAAAATTTTTATGCTTTGAATGGAGGCATAAACAGGAGTATAGCTATTCAAAATTCTCCGGAAATACGTATCATAAGCTTCTACATAAGCAGCAGGCTCTTGGTAGTCCGTTTCTAAAATTTCGTTTAAGTTGTAATCGGTATAAAACACAGCGGAAATGGTAACGGCATCCTCGACTTCGGCGCGGAATTCGTTGTTGATCTGTTCTACTGCTCGTGTAATATCCTTCATCCGCTGATTTCTCACATTATCCGTCGTCACATTATAAAAAATAACATTGGTTAACACGATTGGAAGAAACACCGAAAAGATATAAAGGATGAGCAGCTTATTCCGCAGACGAACATTGTTGAGACTTAGGCTCAGCTTCACGGATATTCTCCTTTTCTTGTGCTAACGGATGGTTTAAGAAACTACGCCTACAAAAGCTTATTTCGGTATTCTGTAGGAGTCATATGCTCGATCTTCTCGAATTGCGTTACAAAATAATCTGCATTGCTGAAGCCAATTTTCTCTGCAATCTCATATATACGCATGGTGCGCGATTGTCTCAGCAGCTTTTTGGCCTCATTCACTCGAAGCTGGAGTAAAAATTCATTAAAATATACGCGGTATGTCTTTTTAAATAATTGGCCTAGATAGACCGGATTGACATAAAATAGCGCAGCAATGCTCTTCAAGCTGATGTTTTGCGAATAATTAGCTTCAATATAGCTTTTAATTTTTTGAATATCGCTCTTCAGCTGTTCCTTCCTAAGCTCTGCAATACTTTGCTGACTCTCTTCGATAAATGCATGAAACAGTTTTTTTAGTTCACCGAGCGATAAATTAGAATCATGCCAGTTTAGGAGCGGTCCCAGTGTATGCAAGGAGTTTTCATCCCCCTCCATATTGCGGATCGTTTTCAAAATCCCCATCAAGCATAGCTGGATGTTCATCTTAACCGCTTCTGGAGCATATCGTTTCTCACGAAAATCTATAAACCATTTTTCAACAATTGTTTTCACTGCCTCCAGCTGCAGCTCTTCCATTTGCTCCATAAATAAATTAAATTCAGCAGGATCAAACCCGATATAATTGAGCCTCTCCAGCTTTTTTTGATCGAAGCTAACGATGCGATTGTCCTCGTATATATATTTGTGTAAACTGGCTTCCTTGGCGGTCTTGTATGATTCCCGGATCTCCGACAAATGTTGAACAGCAGAACCTGCGTAAAGAAATACACCTTTTCCCAAATGTGCATCCAGCGCATCTCGAAAGGCCGTTAACAATCGCTCGAGATCTCCACCGCATCTTACCAGTAAATAACTAGGCAGCAAAATCCCGATACGATTGCGATGCTCATTTAAGCAAATAGGCTGATCTGCAGAGGTTATACGCGTAAGCTCTTGTTGAACAAGCTCCTTGAAGCGCGCGTAGGGAACTTTCTCCTCATACGGATGCCAGTTGTAGTTATCGTTCAGCTCAGCAAGCAAATAATATAAACGATCAGCTTTACTCAGGTTCAAACGCTGCTCCCATTCTGCAATGGACGCCTCGCTCGCTTCACCGAGAATGAGTGATTTAATCATTTCACCGCCAAGCAGCCTTTCATTTCTAGCCAGTTCCTCTTGCTGCAGTATTAATTTATCTTTTAATTTAGTTAACGTAGCGGCGAATTCAATCTCATCGACCGGTTTAACAACGAAATCATGAACGCCATAACGCATCGCTTGCTGGGCATAATTGAAGTCATTGTAACCGCTAATGATAATAAAATAAGGTACTGCTATATTTTCCAGCATGACGCATCGAATCAGCTCAAGTCCATCAATGACCGGCATACGAATGTCCGTTATGACAAGCTCTGGCTGCACACGCTTGATCAGCTCAAGCGCATCCTCTCCATTGTCAGCTTCCCCTACGATCTGAAAGCCGCAGGTTTCCCAATCGATCAGCTTCATTAAGCCTTTGCGGGTAAATGGTTCATCATCAACTAGAATAGCACGATGTAATTGCATCATATTCCTCCTCTTATTGGGGGTTAGACCACTTTAAAAACAGGATCTACAGGCAAGTAATGAACAGGAATAGTAGAATATTTATGGCGAAGCCGATCAGCCAGCAGTTTCATACCCGGCTGCTCGCTTTCGGAATGACCTAGAACAACTAGTGCTTGGTGCCTGCCCAGGTGGACGGCATCCCTTACATACTCTGGCGTCTCCCACTCCGGGCCTTCGCCGTATATGATCAAGTCCAGCTTATAGTTTGCAAATAAAGGAATCGCGTTGTCCCCTCCACCTCTGTAGCCGGCCAACAATCCAATCCGGCTGCAACTCATGGATAAATCCCCTACTGTACGCACATAACGGATTCCCAGTTTTTTTTTGATATGCTCGATCACTTGCTCGAGCTTCATTGGTTGAACGGCAACGATTGATGCGGCGGGCAAATGCTCCGTCACACGATCATTCCAATCCAAGGCGTGAATAAGCCCCTCCATAATGCCGTCTGGCTCGTACCGATGCCAATAATCGTGGAAGCGATAAATCGCCAAACCCGATTCTTCAATAAATCGGCTTTTAGCCTTATAAATAGGATCATTCACGTAAGTAGATTCCTTGGCATCATGGTGGCTAAAAAAGGTTCCTTCATGCGTAATGATGAGGTTCGCCCCCATTGCGACAGACCATTCGAGCACCTGCTGCGAGGCCATAAACGCAACGGCAATGCCCTTGACTTCCGTTTGTGGATTTCCGAACTTTAACGTATCCACGCTGCCTGCAATTGGAGTAACCGGGGCCAATAAATCATCCACAACATTTTGTATTTTTATCATTCTATAGGTGCACCCCTTCAGATTTATTATGACATGTAATTGAATAAAAAGATGAAATAAAGCGTATTCATATTAATTAAATTGTAATTTCAAAAAATAAACTGCACAATGTAAAAAGTATAGTGTCAACCCTATAAACTATATATTTTGCAACAAAAATTCTCCACCATCTGCAAGAAACACAGCCTCGAGAAAATCACGCACAGGTTCGATTTTCAGGCGGCTGACACCATACTTAAAGGTAACGTTGGGAGCTTCATATCCCTTACCTATACTACAAACTAAAAGTATATTATCTTCTTTTGGTTCGACAATGTGATACTCCATCCACGGAAAGTTCGCTGTGAGCGTATCACGTAGCTCGTTGAAAATCTTTTTAGCACCTGGATTTTCAACGAGTGTTTCCTTAGAAATGATCCATACCTTCTTTGATGGGTCTGGATCTTTTATAGCATGCTCAATCATGAGCTACAGTCCGATCCTAGAGTCCATGCCCCGCTGTTTAATAAGCCAATTAACGAATGCTCATCATAGATTTTTTTATCCTTGCGCGCGTGATGGATAGTAACTCATCATTTACCTCCAGCACCTCCGGTCGGTGCAGACATGAGAACTAGATGCGGAGAAGTAAAAGAAAAAACGCATCAACGGAAACGGGCGCGACATGAATGGATCATGTCCCGCCCGTTTGATTGCATGTCATTCTAGTTTCCGTTGTTAGCCACCATATCGCCAGCTATTGATTACTTTAATTACTAATTAATTCTTCTAGTTTCTCCTTACTTGGTTTCATTCTCATTCTATAAAGCGCGTATTTAAGATTATGATTTGCTAAATCAATATCCTCTTGAAGTGCGCTCGGGTTTTCGGATACTTCTTTAGCATTTGCAAGAGCATCTAAAAGTTCTGCTTTTCCTGTTTCCAGATAATGATCAAGATTCAGGTTTTGGGAAATTCAATATGGGCATCAAGCCATGCTTTATTCACTTCTGGAGAACTTTTCGAAGAAAATTTAGCGTATACGGTAATGCTTGCGGTAATAGCTGTTTCGCTTGTAAATTCTTGTTTAAACGTATGGTCATCCAGAAACCAGCCTTCAAATATAAAGCCGCCCAATAATGTTGATGTTGGAAGCTCAGGGATTGTGGCGCCATGTAAAATTCCCGTAATCGGGCTGATCGCGGCTACTGCACTGCCTCCGTTTGAGTTAAAGCTAACCGTATACTTGACCGGCTGAGCTTCTTTCGTATTGTAAACCTCGAATTCGCAAATGCTTGGAAAATCCCCTTCAGCTTGTACAACAAACAATCGCACTTTTTGGGCTTGCACCGATTCAAACGTAAATACATTAGGCCCTTTAGCAAAGCGATCTCCCGTCTTTATTGTTTTCCAATCTGAACCGTCATGGTACTCAAGTCTCCAGTTTCTAATCGTTTTAAGATAATCAAATTCATAAATATCGATTTTGTCAAAAGTGACGACGGATCCAAAATCCACTTCTAGCCACTGGTCATTAAATGCTTTGGCAGCCCATCGACCGTTTTCCCAATCTATACGATCTCCATCAAAAGCCTTGCTAACCGGATAAAGAGGATCTTCCGAGCTCGCTTGGTATGTTACGCCTGATTGTCTTGCAAGGTTTTCATTCGATTTTGTTTGTATTTGTATCTCGGCTTGTTTATCTTCGGCATATACAGAAAAAAAACTCGAAAAAATCGCTGTCATCAAAATAATCACGGATAGCAACGTGCTAATCATTTTTATTTTCACTGCATTCACTCCCCGTAAATTTGTTCCGAACGTTGGCGGTCACCTATTATACAAGTTATAAAGCACCACAGCTGCCTGCGCTCTGGTTGTCGATCCTTTCGGATCAATTCCACTGCCGGTGCCCGATATGATTCCTTCTCTCACCAATGACGCTACGCTCTCTAAAGCATAACCAGATATTTCCTTCACATCAGCAAATGAATCTAGATCAGACTTATCCCCTAGGCTAGGCGCTTTTCCTGCAATCTTCAGCGCTCTATCTATCAGTACGATCATATCCTGTCTGCTAATCTCGGATTCCGGATTAAATTGATTGTTTCCTACACCGGACGCCAAGCCAAGCGCCCTGGCTATCGCAATCTGCTTATAATAGTGTGCATCCTCCGCCACATCATGAAAATTATTTTTGGCGTCTGCGCTAAGCTCCAAGGTGTCTACTAACAGCTTCAAGAAATTTGCTCTTGTTATACTCTTTTCAGGCGAATAGCTAGTTTCACTTGTTCCATTTATGATGCCTTTGGATGCAATTACCGATATCTGTTTTTCAGCCCATTTAACGTTTGATGTATCGTCAAATTTCTTCTTAACAAAACCTACCGCATAGATTGCATTTGCTTGTCCTGATACTGTAACTGTTCCGGTTGCCGCATCATATTTGCCATTAGTTACAATGGCAATTGAACCGTCTTTCGCCACTTTATATACTACAATATGTTCAGAATCAGACCTTTCCTTTTCATTTGGACCATAATTTATGGACACTTTTGCGGTTGCATTTATTTTTTTATTATTTTGCAAAAGTTTCACATCCACAATCGGTCTATCTCCTACAAGTCGCTGTGTCTCCTTAGTCCATTGATTTTTGTCAGAACGGCTTATGATTATATCAATCTTGCTGTTTTTATCATTTGCCAGCTCTTTTACGACATGATTCAGTAATGAAACGCTGCCAATTGCTGTCTCCAGCACAATATCAACCTTTTCCTTTGCTGCCGTATCTAAAGGAATGGTTATCGTATATTGTTGTATATCTTCCTTGCTGTTAAGTCGTACTGTTATTTGCTTACTTCCATCTTTTTTGACTTCTGCAGCTTTTATAGCTGCATCCATATCCAGCTCACCGAACTCTACTATTGCATTTCCGTCTTTGTTCGGTTTTAGATTTTCAACAACAATCCCATCTTTCGATATTTCTGGTGTTGATGGTGTCGGTTGTGTCGGTTGTGTCGGTGTATTCTCTCCCCACCTCGCATGCAGAGTAATGTTTCCCGTTACTTTATCCGTTGAAAAATTCCATGCGGTTTTAAATGTTGCTTCTTTATACCAGCCGTTAAAGGTATATCCTGTTTTGGCAGGAGTTATAGGTACCGTGATCGTGCTGCCGCTAGTAACATTGGACAGGTCAGAAACATCGCTGCCGCCATTGCTGTTGAAAGTTACGGTATAGGTGGCTGGCGCTATCGCCCCCAAACGATCGATTGCTCCTTGTAGTTCGTTTTTTGCCAGATCGATTTCAGCCTGTAATACATTCACATCAGCTAATGTATCCTTCGCTATCGCCAATGCCGCATGAAATACTCCCCATACTTCGTCAGGCACATCGCCTTGCGCAAGGTCCTCATATAAGTTGTACAAGTGGCTCAATTCCGTCTTATTGCCTGTAAAACTCATTAAATGCACTTTCGCAAGAAGGTTTTCATATGCAGCCGTGATTTCTGCTTCGGATGGATCATCCTTCATATAGACGACATATGCTTCTTCCAGCGCTTTTTTGATAGCTTCCTTGACCACAGGTACGAGATATGGATAATCCAGCGTTAATTTTTGTTCTTCAACATAATCGATTAAATCTTTAATCTCCTTTTTGTGCGTAGATGGACTATTAAAAGATTCTTCTATTCGGAAAGAATACACCTCTACATAGCGATTCGACGACGCTTGATTTTTGCTGTCCTGCACCTCAATTTTGATCGTGTGCTGACCGCCTCCCAAATCTTCCGAACGGAACAGCAAAGCTCCGGTCTCTCGGCTCGTCGAATACAGATCTACGTTCGTTACATATTGGCCGTCGATATAGACATCGGCAATGCCATGATCATCGCCGATAACGCCATACCATTCGATGATATTGCCCATAAAGCTGTAGACGGCCGTTGCGCCCGCCTCTGTTGAATCGATCGATTTATTGGTAGCTCTCGTCGTCCACGCGCCCTTCTTCACGACAGCCGGGTCGTTTCCGTAGATCGTTGTCACTTTCGGCAGCACTTTGATCATAATAAGCTTCTCTGCAACGATTGCCCCATTTGATTTGGATTTGGCAATAACCTTAACCGTTCCCGTTGACTGATTGGATGTCAGCAATCCGTTGCTGTTGATCGCGGYGAGAGTTGTGGTACTGCCGTTAACATCCCCGACAGACCATTCGACCGACTTGTCGCTTGCGTATTGCGGGATGACCGAAGCCGTCATTTGCATAGACGATGATAATCCCATCTCATCGCTTTCGCTGGAAATCAGCACATTTTTTACAGGATAATCTTCTTCTGGCGGCTGAGTCGTATTGTTATACACTTTAAACGCATCCAATTGCGCCTCTTGGGCTCCGGACTTATACACCACTTTTATTTTATGAAGCCCGTATGGCAGATCYGTCTTTTTGTAAGCCTCGAATCGGTTTTGTTCGGGGCTGCCGTTAAAGGCCCCGCTGCCCGTAATCGTGCCCGTCGCGATATCTCCATCAATATAGACGTCCATATTCGCAGACCATGACGCTTTATTGCCGATCACGCCGATGCCGGTACCCATAAACTGAAATTCGACCGACGGCGATGCCTCCGTATTTTTGGAATAGTGGGTGTCGTTGTTATGGTAGCCGCTGTAGACGTTCGGGCCATAGGTCCAGCCGGTGTTCTCGGAGTACCTGATTCGGGAGTCGTTATCGTTCACCAACACTTCCGGCTCAGGCTCTGCTTGACGGATCGCTTTCTTCAACGCAAAGAGAGCTTGAATGGTCGAATCCCCGGTCGTGCCTCCCTCCCACATTTTGATGTTAAGCGCTATTGGCACCTTTCTCTCCGATGCGCTCTTTACATTGGCAATCAACGTATTCGTATTGACCGTCAGATCAATCGCTTCGTTCTGGCTTGTAATGCCCCAGTTGTCGTTATTCAGCATCGGCATCCCCACTTGCTGCAGGCCTGCTTCTCTGCCCACTTGGAATATACCGTTCGCCGTAGGCTCCGTAATGTCTCCCCAAGTGCCTTCGCCAAAAATCATATCTTGGAACTCAGTGATCTTCGTCCCTTCCCAGGAATTATAAGATACAATCCGATTCGGATTGCCCGCCTTCGTCGCGAGGGCCATTCTCTCGAACGGTGCAGGATAATAGACGCAGCCATCGTCGAAAAACCAGCCGTCCAAATTCGTTCCCAGAGTTGTGCCTATTTCCTTAACGACTTTTTCCCAGTTATTAATAAATGTGCTGCGATCTCCGACTCCGTATTTCGTAAAATCGTTCGGCCAATTTTGTTTCGACTTCCAAGCCGGCTCCTGCTGAATACCTTGGTGGTAATACAAATAAAAGTCGATGCCTCTGGCCTTGGCTGCAGCTGCGATTTCACCCACCAAATTGCGTTCCGTCGTTAGCGAAGAATCGCCCATAATGTCATCTACCGCCTGCACAGGCATTTGCATTCTGTACTGCCACCATGTAATCGACCAGATGACGAAGCTTGTGCCCGTATCTTCCAACATGTCCACAAACGCTTCGACATCAAAATCATTTGTGGAATCTTCCGCGTTCTTTTTCGATCCGAATTGCGGGTACCCCCATGTGCCGTACTGAAAAAACAAACCGTAGCCGGAATTGCCAAATTTGGCCCGTTGCTCGCTTCCCGCGGCTTTATAAGAGGCTGCTCTGTCCAAGTATGCCGCCTTGTCGGAAAGGCGGATCATATCAAGCCCCTTAATGGAGATATTCTGATTGGTGCTCGTCACCTTCGTAAGCGTGATCGTGCTTTCCCCCGGCGGGATTTGCAGTGCGCCGACTTCCGCTACTTCCCAACCATTGTGCTCTTTGGTGAAATTCGTTTCGGTAGAGGATTGATTTTGCTTAACAGTCAGTTTGAACTGCGTACCCGCCGTTGCTTTCAAATGCAGCCAAGCAAAATAATCGGTTGTTTCGTTCAAATCCGAACGCACAGTCCATTTCAAATAGTCGCTGCTTCTTTCACCAAAATTGTTGATCCAAAAATATTTCGGTACCCCGGCGTTAAATATGGTGATCGCATCGTCCCGTTCCGCCGCCGCCGCCGGCAGCATCTCCAAATTATCGATCGTTTTTGCCGGGTTAAGCACAAACGTTCCGCCTTGCTGGGCTTGTGCCGACACATTCGCCGCCGGCAGGAAAGGAAGTGCCAAGACTAACGCCAATACCATCGCCAACCACTTTTTTGCTCTCATTTTTCATTTGCCTCCCTCTTATTTTTCACTCATGATAGAAGCTGATCCTTTATGGCATAACGGTTTCACCTCCTTTTCGCAAATTCGAAAGCGCTTACATTTAGTGCCATTAAAGTACCCACTTAATAGTATTAAGCAGGGTTAAGGTGAGAACGTCTCAATGCTTGGCCTTCGCGCAGATAGGACATGGGTTCCGTTATTTCAAAAAATATGGCCTCGTCACCACCTTCAGCGGACATCCATTCCGTTATTCCAATGAAATACGGGTTCGATCTTACAAAATACCCTCGTTATCGGAACGGATGTCCGGATTCAATCGGGAACGGGTAGATTGACTCGTAATAACGGATCAGATGTCCGCATCTTCCTCTCCTAAGTATCCGAGTCAGCCAAAGTCAGGGAAGTCATCTTCCAAGCCGAATTGATCCATCGGAAAGTTGCGGAATCCAAGCGCCAACGCGGGGGATTCCGGTCTAACGCGATAATCGCCTCCCTCGGGATCGATGAACAACGGGGCGCCAAATACGGAATGGACGTCCCAACCCATCGCTTGCCAATCGGACCATTCGTACGTCTCGGTCCGGCTCCCTAACGGACGGTAATGAACTCTAGCAAGAAACCGTCCCACATCGTTGTAGAATACATTGCCATCCAGTTCCCGCACCCACGCGCCATGAACGGGAGGGCCGATGAACTCATACAATACGCCTTTGGACACGCCTTTCTGGAAATCGATGTCGACCTCGGGGTTGTCCCATTCGCTGTCCGCGACGACGATGTTCCGGATGAACCGGTCGCTGTTCCCCTCGTATCCGATATGGATGCCGGGAGGATTGGCCCCGTTCACGAAAATATTGTTTTCGACCGTTCGGTGATCGCCTTCCCGCAGTTTAATCGATACGCCGATGCACAAGTTTTCCCGCACGACGTAATTGGAAGAGCCGTCATCCAGGTCGATGCCCCATCCTTTGCGATCGCGGAACCGATTGTTGCGGATGACGACCGGCTTCCTGGCATCCAGACAAACATCCCCGGCGCCATGCGACGCTGGTCCGTGGGATTGGGACATGCACCAGAATCGGTCTCGTCCCCATGAATTGAAGGGGCCGTGATCCCCAGTCTCCCTAACCGTGTCGTAGATATCGTTAAACTCAATGACGTGCCCGCCCCAAGTGCCGTCGTTTATGCAGATAGCAGCTCGCGGCAGCCGGAATATTTCGTTATGGCTGACGATATTGTCCCGGCTGACCGAGATGAACACGCCGGCTGTCTGCTTCCCGTATACGCCGATATCGTGGATTTTGTTGTTGCTGACCGTAATTTCGGCAGGGTAAGCATGCTGGCTACCGAGCGTGAGCGGCTTCGAGCCGACCAGACAAATGCCGCTTTCTCCGATGTCATGCATCCAGCAGCCATGTACCCGGTTCCCACGGTTGTACAGGCTCATGAACACGGCATTTCCACCCACGGCGTCGAAGCGGCAATACGCGATTTCGCAATGCTCCGCCCCTTCCAGTAAGATGGCTCCTCCTCGATGGATCGTCCAGTCTCCAAGCGATGGCGCCTCGTAAGTTTGAAGGTAAGTCGGTGCCGCATGCCTGAAGGCTAGTCCGATAAACGATACATGCCGAACGGGATTCCGTTGCGTTCCCCTGCATAAGACGATACCATCCAAGACCGGCACTTCCACGACGGCAGCACGGAGATCGAGGCCGACAGGCGGATAATAATAGAGATGTCCACATTCCCGGTCCGCATACCATTCGCCCGGCGCATCCAGCTCCTCGAACACGTTCTCGATGTAATAATCGGAACGCTCGTCGATGCCGGTGCCATCGGCCCCTTGCATAATGTCGTTAATCTGATTGCCGCCGTCGCCGAGACGTATGAAGCCCGCTTCACGGTCGACTTTCTTCACGCGCCATTGCAGGTTGCCCCATCTGTTTTTGCCGAAGATGTGTACGACCGCATCTTCCGGATGAGCCCAATCCTTGCCGGTAAATGTGGCGGGGTCGAAGGCGAATTCGGCATGAGGCCACGTGGCCGGTTCATGGAGAGGACGCAAATAAGCAGGTTCGCCATTTAAGGTATTCGGATAGCGTGCCCGTATCTGCCTCGCGCCGTTCACGTACAGCTCGGTGAACAAGCTCTCCTTCGAGACGCCTCGCCACTCCGGGATTTCGCATACCCAGATGCCGTCCCGGTACGGCTCCCATTTCCCGTGAAGCCGCATGCCTCCGCTAATGACGGGACGCTCGCCAGGGTAGGCCCGGTAGCGAATCGGAGCTTCTTCCGTCCCGGAATCCTCCGCCGTCAGCGCGAACGTCACGCCCACGTAATGTGTGCCTTCCCGCAGCCATACCGTTGCCGAGCGCACCCCCGCGGTTCCCGTACTTCTAAGTTCCCTTCTTGCCCGGTCCAAGGTGGCGAACGGCTCTCTCTCCGTTCCCGGAGCGCGGTCGTCCCCATGCAGGCTAACGTAATAATTAACCTGCGTCTGTTCTTCCTGTCGCATTGTTCCATCCTCCTAAACGCTTTGGCTTCGCTAGCATTTGCCTAATCTTTGACTGCTCCAGAAGTAATTCCACTTGTGATGAACTTGCGCGCAAACGTAAAGATGACGACACCCGGCATCCCCAGCACAACTAGCGCCGCGTTGAATTTCCCCAGGTCGGCGGGAGAAAAGCCGAACAAGCCTTTTAGCGTATTGACGGCAACCGTAGCCGTCAGCACGGACTTATCCGTCAGGAACATAAGCGGCAGTAGAAAATCTTGGAACGACCACATGATCGAAAGCACCCCGAGATTAATTAGCGCAGGGATGGATAGCGGCAAATAAATGTGTATGAACGCCTGCAGCTTGGAAGCACCGTCGATCGAAGCCGACTCCATCAGCTCGGGCGGCAGATTGTCGTAGTAGTTCCGCAGCATCAGGACGGCGAACGGCAGCGTAAGAACCGCTTCCGAGAAGATGACTGCCCAAAGCGTATTGTAGAGATCCAAGTTTTTCAAAATATAATAAAATGGAATCAAAATGACGACGCCAGGTACGGCCAGACATAGTAGAACCGATACATAAATGGCTTCCTTCGCGAAAAATCGAAGCTTGGAGAAGGCGAAGGCAGCAAGCGCGCCTATCGACAGCAGCAGAAATGTCGAGCCGCTAGCAATAAGCGCCGAGTTCCAGAACGTGCCTATAAGCGAAATGCCGTTCAAATCGCTGGTGAACAAATCGACGTAATTCTGAAACCCGTTCACTTTCAGCGAATTGCGGATAGCGGTATAAAACGGAAACAGCCAAACAAGAGCGAAAGCATACAAAAATACGCTAATGATTCTCTTCTGCTTGCGGTTTGCGAGAGCGAAATTCATGCCCGTCCCCCCTTTCCCGTCCGAGGACGATAAGCGATAAGCTGGATGACGGATATCCCCAAAGCGATAAGGAGCACGATGACGGATGCCGCGCAGACGTAACCGATATTCGCCCCGGCGGACCGGGCAAAGGAATAGATATAGACGCTCGAATTCTCCGTTGTGCCCGCCGGACCGCCTTGCGTAAGCAGGAACACCCTTTCGAATTCACGGAAGCTCCCGAGCAGCGTAGACAATATTATCGTTTTATGGGCGTTCTTGAGCAGCGGAAACATAACGCTCCACAGCATACGTCCAAGTCCCACTCCATCGATAACGGCCGCTTCGAGTATGCCGGCATTAATCGTCGTCATATCTGCGTTATAGTACATCATGGGTAGCCCGATTAGAAACACAGAGATGGAGATGATGGACATGTAAGCGAGCGTCGGATCGCTTAACCACCGTTGGGCAAGGAAATCGAGACCGATGCCGTGCAGCAGCTGATTCAGCGTGCCAAAGCGAAACTCCAGCATGATGGAGAATACCATCGCGATCAGAGCCAGCGGCATGAAAGACGGGATAAAAAACAGCGATCCCAGCAGCTTAGAGCCTCTGATCCCCATATTCAAAACGACGGATACCAAAAATCCGACCGACAAGCTGATGAGAATGGCGGCCGCCGAATAAGCCAAATTGTTGACAATAGAGCGCAAAAATCGGTTGTCCGACAATGCGGTGACATAGTTGTCCCAGCCCACGAACGTCGCATCCCTGAACGACAGCGTCTGGTCGTAGAAGCTGGCATGCACGATAAAATAAAATCCATAAACCAAAAAAACGGAAAACAAAAGCAGCAGCGGAGCGATAAACATAAACCCGACTACATGTTCCCTGCCTGTGATTTTCATAAGATGCACACTCCCTCCTTAGCAGGACAGGAGCAGCGACATGCCGCTCCTACCGGGCTATCATTCGTTCGGGTATTTGCCCGTCTGAAATTCTTTTTCAATCGCTTTGGCCGTCTCTTCAGGTGTCTGGCTGCTTATGAGCAGCTTCTGAAGCTGTTGGCCCGCGACATCGGAGAACGGGGAATTGTTGTTCCGGTCGGCCGTCGGGAAGCTGAGCAGATCGGTTAACGTCTTATAGGATTGCTGCGCCGTCGGTGTCGTCAGAAGAGAAGCATCCGGCGCGAAGCCCGTCTTGTTGGTCGAGAAGGCGAACGTCGAGGCGAGCATGTCGTTGCCTTCGCCGAATACGAGGAAGTCGATCAGCTGCATCGCTTCCTTCGGATGTTTGGAATGCGCCGGTATGCCGATGCCGAGATCGATGAAGGATCGGATCGACGGTTTGCCGTTTGCTTCGATGGCCGGAATAGGCAGGACTCCTACGTCGCCCACGTCCACTTGGTTGGACTTGCGGAAGCTCTCCAGCAGCAGGTTCGCCTCCCAAGTGCCTTGGATAAAAAACGCCGCTTGGCCGGAAGTAAAGGCGGTACGGGAAGACGTATAGTCCATATCGAGTACGTCGTCTTTGCTTATGATGCCGTCAACGAAAATTTTCTGGAAGCTAGCAACTGCCTGCGTAAACTCGGGTCCGTCCAGCTTCTTGCCGTTGTATCGCCACTGGTTGAACAGGTCGGATTGCTGACCGGCGATCGTCCAGACGAGCTCATCCAAAATCCATGCGTCCTTGCCGCCGACGGCTACGGACAACTTGTCGCTCTTCGTCTCGCGAAGCTTATCGGATACGTCCTTCAACTCCGCGTAGGTTTGCGGTGCCGGCAGACCAAGCTCATTCAAAATGTCTTTGTTGTAATACATAACCATAGAGCCGACAGAAGCCATCGGTAAGAACTTCAGGCTGTCCGCCTGGGACTTCGCTTGCGCGACGCTGTTCTCGTTAATGACCGATTGCCAATCTGGCCGCGCTTCGGACAGCAGCTCCTCCAGCGGCAGCAGATCCGCCTGGATTTGCTTCGGCATCGCCCCGGTCTGAACGCCTACGACATCCAGGTCTTCCTGCGTGCTGAGGGCCATCGGCATCTTCGTCTGGAAGTCTTTGCTCTCCATTACCGTAAGCTCGACTTTAATGCCCGGATGCGTTTCTTCGAATTTCTCGATAACCGGCTTGTAGAGATCCGCGGACGGATGCCACGTCCAAAATTTCAAGGTGACAGACTCCTCGCCGCTCACCGTCGCGGACGGCTTGTCGCTTTCAGCCGGTGTACTGGCATTTGGCTCGCCGTCCCCGTTCGATGTGCCGCACGCGGCCAGCGTCATGGCAAATACGAGGAGCACGCTTAGCAACGAATAAGCTTTGTTGACTGGTTTCTTCATGAATAAACCCCCTTCGAGCATGTATAAAGCGCTTGCAAAACAAGCATAACATGCGCCGAAGGGGGCACCTATGGACATTCCACATGAGTCGATATGGAAATCTTACATCGTTTTAGCGGGGATATTGGAACTCGGGGATGCCGCGATCAATCGCGGCTTGCTTGCGGTAATTGTCCATACCGGTGAGCGCCTCCCGGGTCGTAATGGCGCCTGTCATCGCTTGCCGGACCCACTTGGCCATCTCATACTGGCTGTAGCCTACGATAAACGGAGTGACGGAGGGAGAAGTGTGACGATCGATCTGCTCCTTGTTCTCCACATATTGAGGGGTTGGCTGATTCGTCGTCACGCTGTAGAAATACGTTCCCGTCTTCAGATCGCGGTAAATGTCATTCAGCACGGAGGGCTGTGCAAGGAAACGGATGAACTGCATCGCCTCCTCGGCATGGCTGCCGTTTTTGTTGACCATAAGCATGGCTGCATTCGGTCCTTCGTACAGCTTGGCGTCCTTGCCGCCTACGAAGAGGGGCATTATCCCAAAATCGCCTGCCAAACCGGGATATTTCTCGTCCAGATCGGAATACAAATAATCGTCCCATGACATGACCATAGCGTAATCGCCGCTATGCAGCGCGGTCGGCAAGCCGTCCCAGTTGTTGCTGGCCGAATTGCTACCGAAATACCCATGATCATACATCGTCTTGTACCAATCTACGACTTCCTGGACAGCCGGCACGTCGGCCAAATTCACTTGGTTCGAATTCAGCGCTTCCACCAAACCCGGCGTTCGTTTGGCTGCATAATCCATGCCGAATTGAGGCATTAGCGGCCATACGTCTTTGCTAGCCAAATAGACCGGAACGATGCCTGCCTCAAACAGCCTCTTGCATAAGGAAAAAAATTCCTCCTGCGTCTCAGCAACCCGCAAGCCCAGCTTTTCAAATATGCGTTTATTATATAAAGTCCCACTGGTGGAGGCCATCCATAGGGGCAAGCCGTACAGCTTGCCGTCCTTCGACAGGCGCGGCTTCACCTCTTCGGTTAGGTCTGCCACCCAGTCCTCACCGCTCATATCGACGAAGTTACGCTCCGGATGCAAGTCGCTGAGCGCAGCCCCTCCGAAGTGCATGACCAGGTCCGTAATTTCGCCAATCGCGACCCTCTTGCTGATTAATGTATCGACTGTATCGATCGGAAGAGCCTGCAGCTCGATCCGGTTGCCGGTCTGCTCCTCGTAGAGCGCGATAGCCCGCTTCAGAATCGGCTTGACCGTCCAATCCTGGTTGCCCATCAGCGTTAGCGTAATCGCCTGCGACTTGCCCAGTGCGACCTCCGTCTCATTATTTCCTGTGCTGCATCCGAAGAGGAGCGCAGCGAAGACGAGCATCAGTATAACACTCGTACGGATGAACTGCCCGTTACAAGCCCCCGTTCTGCCCATCCTTCGCCCTCCTATCCTTGTATTCCCTAGGGCTGATCCCCGTCGCGTTTTTGAATACTTTGCTGAAGTACAGACTGTCTTCGTAACCGACGAGCTCCGCGATCTGGCGGAGCGACAGCTCCGGCCGATCATGGATGAGCGCGATCGCTTTGTCAATGCGGAGCTTCGCCAAATATTTTCCAGGCGGCATGCCGACTACGTCGCTGAACACGTTTGAGATATACGTTTTGTTATAGCCGAACACTTGCTGAAGCTTGTCGCTTCCGATCGGCTCCATGAAGTGTTCGTCCAAGTAACGCCGGACGCTTTCCATCAAGTCTTTTGCCGAACGGTCCGGGCGGCTCTTGGCCAAAGCCGCATATCCCTCCTTCATATATCCGCAGAACTGTTTTACCGCTTCATCCAGTGTTCGGCAGACGGATAAAAGCTCGTTCGCATCAAAAGCGGCCATTGTCGAAGCGATTTCCTTCGGCCAATGTGCATGGAAGGAACGGACGATCGCTGCGAATAAGCTCTCCACCTCGGGCTGCCCGTAGCCTTCTTTACGCCACTCTCTGACCCATCCTTGCATAGCCTTCTCGAACGATTCATAGTAGGCCGAATGAGTCAGACTGCGGCAGGCTTGATCCAGCTCAGACGACAAGACGAAGCTAGGACGCCGCATATCGCCTTGCATCCATACACGCGCTTCGCCGAATCTCGTCTCACGGGCCAATGCTTCCCTGAGCTTACGAAGCGTAACCGCGAGATTCTCCTCGGCAACAGGCTCGGAGACGGCCATATTAACAACCCCTTCATCCGCTTTCGCACGGGATGTCCATGCAGCCAGCATGGATTCCGCAGCCTCCCGGTGAACGTTTCCCGATTTGGGGCCCATTAAGGCGCGAACCATGATTCTCTCATTCGACGCCCAACCGCTCATCCACCATACGGGATCCGCTTTCCATTCGGGGCTTATCTCCGCCTCCATGGCGTCATCATCCCATTGGCTATAGAAGTCGCCTGGCGAAGGCAGCCGATCTTCCCAAGCGCCTGTCCGGTAGGGTCCTCTCCTTATAAGCAGCAGCTGATAATGCAGATACCCCGGATTAGCGGGTTCCTCTCCAAAGTCATCAGAGAGCTGCAATGCCCGCTTTATATAGGCTCGTTCCGCTTTAGATTTGCGCTTGCGAAGCATGACGGAAGCTTTGGCCAGCGCTTGCTCCAGATGGTCTTCTTTCAGCGGCTTAAGCAAATAATCCCATGCGTTTTGCTGCAGGGCTTCGCGGGCGTAGTTAAAGTCGCTGTATCCGGACAAGATGATGCAAGGGATCTCGTACCCTCTACCGGACAGCACCCTCATCAATTGAAGCCCGTCCATAACCGGCATCCGGATATCTGTCACGATCAAGTCCGGCTTCGCTCCGTCCTCCAGCAGCTTTAGCGCTTTCGCACCGTTGAACGCCATATGCGATACGGCAAAGCCTTGGGGAGAAGACTCGATCATTCCCTTAATCATTTGAAGGATAGGCGGTTCGTCTTCAATGAGCATAATTCGGTTCATGCCTTATCGCCTCCCCGTTATTGTAAATACCGTGCCGCCGGCCGGAGATTGATCCACCCGAACCTCGACGGCCTCGCCATAAAATAAGTATAGTCGGGCAACCACATTCGCCAGGCCGATGCCATTGCCCTCGCGTATCGACAAGCCTCCATCCGCTTCTGCCACTTCAGCAAGACGATCCGTTTCCGCTCCGGGGTCGTCTCGGAGTCGCCCGATTTGCTGTCGTACTCTCTCCAGCAGCTCCGGCGACAAGCCGATTCCATTATCGGCGATAGAGACGGTCCACGTGCTTTCGCCGACCGTACCCGACACGGCAAGCTTCCATGGCGGTTCGATTCCCGCGAATCCGTGCTGGAATGCGTTTTCGACGAGAGGCTGCAAAGATAATCGCGGAATGGAAACGGGACCGATCGCCTGATCGATGTTCATTTCGATCTCCAGAAATCCTTCGTACTTGCTCCGCATCAAAGTTAAATATTGCTCCACATGTTCCATCTCCGCCCCGACGGTGGAATCCTTTCGGTCGAACTTCATCGTGTAGCGAAGCATATCCGAAAGCGCGATGCACATTTCCACCACCTTCGGATTGCCTGAGCTTCTGCCATTGGCCGCGATTACCGTCAGCGTATTATGGAGGAAGTGAGGGTTGACCTGCGCTTGCAGCGCGTTCATCTGCGCGACCATCTCTCGTTGCTTGGCCACCTCCTCTTGGCGCATCGTCCGCTTCAGCTCGTCGAGCAAGCCCTGAAACGCCAAGCCGAGCAGTGTAATTTCGTTGCGGGTTCTCAGCTTCGAGGGGAGCAGCTCCAGCTTCGCAAGATCGACATTAGCCAGAGAATCCTTCAGTCTACTTAGCGGTCTTGTCACGCGGCTGGTATAGAGATAGAGCGCCAGCAACAATACGGCCATCACCGCCAAAAAAATCGTAACGGAACTATGGCGCAAATACGCGATAGGCCTGCGGTAAACGGATACGTCCTCGATCAGCAGCACCGTCCAATCCACCTCCGTCAGCTTCGAATAAAACACCATCTCGTTTGTCCCGGAAAACTGCATCTGAAAATGCCCGAATTCTTCATCCAACAGCATCTTCAAGCGGTCGTTCTCCTCAATATTGCCGGCAATGTCCGGACTTAAGCTGCTGAACAATTCGCTGCGGTCGGGACCGAGAATAAGCACGTTGCCGAAGGACAGGTCGTTGCGGAAGAAAAAGAGGTTTTCCAGCTCTTTTACCGAATAGCTGACCTCCACGTATCCGTACACATTGTAGTTATCCCTAAGCGGACGTACGATCGAGACGACCTTATCTCCCGATTCGGACCATGGATCAGGATGGGGCGGTAAAAACCGTTTATAATCGTCCATGTTCAAGTATTCTCGAAACATAGGCATGGCGCGAACTTGGAATTTGTCGGCTTTCACATTGTCCATCTTATTGCTTAATCCCAAATAATCGCCGAAGCGACTGACGATGCTAATTCGTCCTTTGAGCGGCTGCAGCGACGTGAAGGATAGCAGTGTATTGCGCACTTCCGCACTAATTTCCGGGTGTGCGGTGAAGTAGTTCTCCTCGGAATTGGACGCGATCCCCTTCAGCACACCCAAAATCGAGTCGGATGCATTGACGGAGATTGAAAGCTTGTCCATTTCCTCCAGCATGTCGTCGACTTGCTCCTGAAGCTTGATCGTCGTCTGCTGCTTGTTTTGCGCCATATCGTTTTCGATCAACGATTCATTACGGAAATAATGAATGACGTTAACGATCGTAATCACGGAGAACAGGAAGATGGACAATGTCAAAAATATACTAGTCTGATATCTTAACGATCCGAACATGCCGCCCCCTTGCCGCGCGAAAAAGTAAGCGCATTCTATATTGCTTCTACTAATGTAACAAATAAGGAGTGTTGAGTGAACAGGACAATCTACAGATGGCGGTATGGAAAATTTACGGAGCAGAAAAAAGGCCATCAAGTCGGGTCTCCCCACCGTGAATGGCCTTCTCGCTATCTAATCTTATTCAATGCCTTGCTCTTTCGCTTTCGCGTTTACTTCCTCGATCTTCTTGTCTAGACCTTTGGCCTTGTAGCTGTCTTTGGTCGGAGTCGACATGTACGCCAGACGGATGTCGTAGTCCGGCACTTTCGTGTTGTACAGAATCCATTTGATATAATCGACCCCAGCTTGTCTGATGACTTCATGGGTAATCTTCGTGTTGTTCATGTCATAAGCGTCCGCTGTTTCGTAAGCTATCGAGTTTTTCAGGGAGCGATAAGCGATTACTCCCGAATAATTTCCGGTTAGCAATGACAAGCTATGTTCTTATTTTCCGTTCAAAAATGCTGGAATTCCAAGTTGTCTATATACGTTCCTTCACCCATACCGCCATCTCGCCTTTGCCGCGATTCGCCCATGCGTAATAGGGAATAAACGTAACATCCGTCTGCTCAAGAGCTGCGTCTGCGTTGGTGCGGTAAAGCTGAGTGCCCCAATCCTCGAATTGAAGCTTCAGCGCCTGCGCCTTAATGACTTGGATGCCGCCAATCAGATGTTGTTCAAACGTTTCCTCCAGCTTGGCATCCTGCGGCAGAAGTAGCTGCTGAAGCTGCTTTCCGTTGTCCGCTTCCTCTAGGCAATAGACGAGCGGTCCGCGCTGCAGCGCTACCTTTCCAGCATTTTGCTTCACTAGCGGATGGCTTCTTACTCGTAATATAGGCATATCGAGTGCAAGCTCCACAACGTCGCCGGACGTCCACTCCCGGTCAATTCGCGCATAGCCGTCCACGATTTGATTCGTAATGGAATAGGCTTCTCCGTTTATGAGTACCGCTGCATTGGAAGACCAGTCTGGTATACGCAGCGCCAAAGTGAATACAGCCGGCTCGCCGAGTGTCACCTCAAAACGTGCTGAACCTGCCCAAGGCATATTGGATTGCTGATGAAGCTTGATTTTTGTATCTCCTAATGAAAGCTCCATTTCTCCGCCGATATACAAATGCGAATAAATGGTATTACCTTTTGTGGAATACAAATATTCGCCAAGCGAGGCAAGCAAGCGAGCAATATTAGGCGGACAGCATGCACAGCCGAACCACTCTTGGCGTACAGGCTTCACATGATTAAAGTTTTTGTTTCTTCCTTCACATACATCCGGCGTTACCTCCAGCGGATTCACGTAGAAGAAATGTCTGCCGTCGCGCGACATGCCTGCAATAACGGTATTGTACAAAGCACGCTCCATAACATCCGCATAGCGGCTGTTAGGCTCGAGCTGAAGCATGCGATGAGCGAAGAATATAAGGCCGATCGATGCGCACGTTTCTGAATATACCGTATCATTTGGCAGATCGTAATCGAATGAAAAAGCTTCGCCCTGCGCCATTGATCCAATACCGCCAGTAATGTACATCTGCTTGGAGGCTATATTGTCCCACAATCTGCGGCATGCCGCAAGCAAAGACTCGTCGCTCGTTTCGCGTGCAACATCCGCCATACCCGCAAGCATATAAACGACACGTACCGCATGGCCAACCGCTGCTTCTTGCTCACGAACAGGCAAATGCGCTTGGAAATAATCCGCTTCGATATGAATTTTATTATTGCTCCAATGGGAAGTTCTGCCCCTGCGGTCAGCCTCTGCTTCGAAGAAGCTGGGCTGCTGGCCGCGCTTATCAATAAAGTAGCTGCTCAGCTCTAAATATTTGCGTTCACCCGTTGTCTCATATAATTTCACAAGCGCCAGCTCAATCTCTTGATGACCGTCATATCCTGCGATTTGACCTGGTCCATCACCAAACACGACAGCAATATCATCTGCGATGCGGCATACAATTTCAAGCAGCTTCTTCTTGCCTGTTGCTTTATAGTAAGCTACTCCAGCCTCGATCATATGGCCTGCGGTATAAAGCTCATGGCACTCTGTCAAATTTGTCCACTTCTTGCCCGGCTCTTTAATCGTATAGAAGGTATTCAAATAACCGTCAGGCTGCTGCGCCTTTTCAATAATGTCGATCATTTCGTCAGCAATTTGCTCTAGACCAGCATCTGGCTTTGTCTCAAGCAAATAAGCGACCGCCTCCAGCCATTTGGCTACATCGGTATCTTGAAATACGAAGCCGTAAAAATCACCTTTTTCTAAACCTGCCGCAATTTTAAAATTACGAACCGCTCCGCTTCGTTCGGCTCCCTCTACTTGATCATTTATAGCATCCCATTGATAGGGTACAACAACATCCCTAACTAGATTAATATAATAATTCCAAAATGAATCTTGAATATTGATCTGCTTAAGTGATACGGGTTTGGCATGGTCCCTGCTTGCGATTTGCTCCATTTATTAAAACCCCTCTTCCGAAATGAATAACTTCATACTGCTGATCTCTATTTTATGGGTTAAAATAAAACTTAAATACAAACGAAAATAACTAAATACTTATAAAATTTCACACAAGCAGGGAGTGTAATTGATTATGATAGCAGCATCGGAGCATATTTATTTTGCAGCCCCTCCGCTTCCTTATTACTTAGAGAGCGGCGTTACGAATCACGAACGGGGCGATCAGCATCCGAGCCGGAAGCAGCTAGGCGTATTTGATCTTCTTATCATAGAACATGGCTGCTTATTTATAGGCGAGGATGAGCGGAAATGGCAATTAACAGACGGGCAAACCTTGCTTCTGCTGCCTGACCGCTATCACTATTCCGTAAAGCCTTCCGAGGAAAAAACACGCTTTTACTGGGTTCATTTTCAAGCGGTGGGGGAATGGCAGCAAACGGAGCTCGATCACTCAGGCATTAACCAAGAAGAGCATTACAATCGTTTTCTAACTTCTCCTTACTCCCTTCACCTGCAGAAAGCATGGACGCTCCCCTATCCAGAGCAAGCGTTTCGATTAATGCGTACGCTGAACAAAGCTGGAGGAGAGCGTCAGTCGAGTGCATTCTGGACGCAGCAGCAGACATTCGAGGAGCTGCTGCGCATGATGGACCTGCGGCAAAATGACAGCTATACAAGCCCCATTGTCACTCTAGCTGAGAAAGCGGAGGCTTATATAAAAAATAATTATCGATTTGAAATTTCAAGCAAAACGATGGCTGAAGCTCTCAATTTTCACTATAACTACATTACCCGCTGCATGAAGCAGGTGTATGGCATGACACCTATCGACTATTTGTCCAAATATCGGCTTGAGCAAGCCAAGCTGCTGCTGCTCAAAACAGAATGGCCGATCGCAGAAATCGCGCAATATGTTGGATTTGAAAATGTTCCCTACTTCTCCAATTGCTTTACGCAGCAAATCGGGTTGCCGCCTACGAAGTTTCGCAAGCAATATACGACGTAATTTAAGGCGATAACGTTTGCTTCAACCAATCGTAAGCCAGTCGGCCGCTTATTTCATGCTTGCCCGGAAATACGTCCGTTAGAAGCTTGTCACCAGCTCCATCCGCCTCATAAATGGCCTGAATCTCTGCTGCCGCCTTCCGAAAGCCTGCCACCGGAAAAATTGGATCATTTTCTCCAGATTCAAGAAATAACGGACGCGGAGCAATTAATCCGATTAATTCCGGCAGCTCCGCGTGAACGAGTAAACTTGGCGTGTAATTATCAATGCAATGATGAACGGCAAAGATGCTGTCTTTGACTGTGCTCGCGAAGCCAGTCAATACCGTTGCATTTATGCGCGCTTCCAGCACGGCCGTCACAAACCCAATTAAACCTCCGCCAGAAAAACCCATGAGGCCAATCCGATCAGCATCAACCTCTTTACGCGTAGACAAATAATGAAATGCTTTTAACGCTTCTGATACGCGCAGGCCGGTCAATGTCTTGCCAAGCATCATCAGCTGCGTCGACAGCCGGTAGCACGAGCTTGGCGTATCTGGATTAAGCGCCAGATCGGCATGGAGCCTGCGTTCGCCGAAGCCGATGACGTCTGGTGCGATCACGACCATGCCCCGTTTCACGAGCTGAATAGCAAAATGCTGATGGATGCCCGGGTCTTCATCATCTTGTGATCCATCCTGCCGCAAACCAACAATTTGTCTGCTCCCATAACCATGACCATGCAGTGCCAGCACACTCGGCTGCGGCCCCTGCACATCACTCGGAATAAGCACATACGCGGCAAAGGTCAGCTCTGGCGTAGCCGACAGCTCCACCCGTTCGCGAACATATCCATCGCATTGAACGCGCTCAAGCACCTTCGGTATATGTGCGGGATTAGGCTCGAACTGGCCTACCAACTCTCGCAGCGCTGATTTCAGCTTCGGCCTGCGTTCATTTCGGAGCTGCAGAGTTCGAAGCTGTTGATGCCGAGCAATGGCTTCGTCATATAGCTTCGTTAAATAAGAATCACCATTCCACATCGTGATCTCTCCTCTTTGTTTGCATTTTTGTTGTCCACTTCCCTACATTCTGTTGTCTTTAAGAAAATTCAAGCAAAGTGGTTGAATCTTTATTCTTAATGTTGTATATTTATGCAATACAATGAATAACCGGGAGGCTCGTAAATGATTCAGATGGAAAAGTCAGCAACAAAGGCATTATTAGAAACGGCGGAGAAATCGGTTCTTTTTACGGCGCACCGTCCCAGCGTCGTGATGGAAAAAGGCAAGGGTATGTTTTTGTGGGATACGGATGGAAATCGTTACTTGGATTTTGTCGGCGGCTGGGCGGTTGCAAGCTTGGGGCATTCCCCTGCTGTATTGCAGGAGGCATTGTCACGTCAAGCTTCAACGCTTGTTCATGCAAGCCCCGGTTACTATAATAAACCAATGATTGAATTCGCCGAGACGCTGACCAGCGTCAGCGGTATGGATAAAGCTTTTTTTGTAAGCAGCGGTGCTGAGGCGAATGAAAGTGCAATTAAGCTGGCAAGAAAACATGGCTCTGTTAATTTGAATGGAGCATATGAGATTATTACGTTAACGAACAGCTTCCACGGACGCTCGCTAGCTATGATGTCTGCAACTGGGAAAGCAAAGTGGAAGGATCTATACGCTCCTAAGGTCGAAGGCTTTAAACATGTACCTATTAATGACCTTGATGCTTGCTTTGCTGCGGTTACGAACAACACCTGTGCAATTATGGTCGAGCTCGTGCAAGGGGAAGGCGGCGTTCATTCCGTAGATGAAGCGTATTTGTTCGGATTGCGTAAGATATGCGATATGTACGGCATGCTGTTAATATTTGATGAAATACAGACGGGGATGGGCAGAACAGGCAAGCTGTTCGCTTATGAGCATTACGGTATTATGCCTGATGTCATCACCTTAGGCAAAGGCATTGGTGCTGGCTTTCCGTTAGCGGCGATGCTGACAAAAAGCAAATATGACTTATTTGAGCCGGGAGATCAAGGCGGAACCTATACAGGAGCCCCGCTTGCCATGGCCGCAGGTTATGCCGTGCTTCAGGAACTGCTGGAGCAAAACTTGGCAAACAACGCTAAGCTGCAAGGCCAATTTCTAGAAGGCAGCCTTCGTGATCTTTCTCACGAATTTCCGATTGCGAATATTCGCGGCAAAGGACTTCTGCTCGCATTTGACGTACCTGAGAACACCGCTGATGAGCTTGCTGCGATTTGTATGCGTGAGGGACTGCTTATCAATGCACTGAATTCATCTACCATTCGCCTCGTTCCTCCATTAATTGTAACGCAGAAGGATATCGATCTCATGATATTCATCCTGCGCCGCTCTTTCCGTCAACTGCTTGCTGCTAAATAATGACTCATTCGTAACGAGCCAGCTGATCCAGCGAATGCTGAATCGGCTGGTTTATTGAAGTGAGCTCTTGCGCTAGCCTCAGCTGCACAATCCAATCCGCGTCTCAAGCTTCTACCAATTCAGCGCATTGCCTGCATAATCCACGTATTCACAATCTGCTGCCACAGCATCCAAGCTTATGCGGGCTTCAACTAGCTTTAGAATAGAGGACGCCGATTGCTCAGGCGTAAGTGACGCTGCAGCATCTAACTTGCCCTGCATATACGTCTGCACCCAGCCTGGGTGCACAACCAGTACACGGCCTCCGTGCTGCTTAATGCCATTATGGATCAGCTTGGATTGCATGTTCAGCGCTGCCTTTGACATACAATACGCATACCAGCTGTCCCGGTAGCAATCACTTATGCTGCCCGCCTCCGACGAAATATTGAGCAGAAACTTTGATTCTCCCTTGAGCAGGAGCGGCATAAAGGTCTGACTCAACCGCAAGCTGCCTAGAGTATTCACATTAAAAACATCAAGCATCTCCGCGTAATGAAGCGGATCCAGCACCGTTGCTGTAATATCTCCCAATATCGCTCCGTTATTGATTAATAGGTCCAGCTGATCCGTCCTTGCAGCTGTTGCCGCGAACGCCCTCGCCACACTCTCATCACTTGATATGTCCAGCTGCAGCACCTGCAGCCGACCTGCATGTGCTTCTTTTAACTCATCAAGCTGCGGTACATGGTCCGCATATTGTCCAGCAAAAACGTCATATTCTAGCTCAAGCAAGCATTTCACGAGGGCCAAGCCTACTCCTCGATCTGCTCCGGTTACGAAGGCTGTTTTCTTCAATGCAATCACTCCTATTATACTTATTGAAATCATTGCGAATGATGGATAAGCTGCTCCGCATAATCTAGTTACGGTTGTAATGCGCCTAATTAGCAGGAGGGCTCCCATTTTGCGTACACGAGCTGCCAAAAAAGAAGAATTTGAAATATACATTGTTCCCGCCTGGAAATGGAAGGAGTTCATTGCCTTTGAGCTCATCGGCGGCGCGGCATTTTATTTGCTATGCCGAAAAGCAGTGCATTCCGAGCTATTCGGAATTGCCGCGAATATAGCCGGACCGCAGATGCTCAAATTTTTGATGGCTGCTTATCGCTTGGATACAAAAAAACGTCCCACAGCCCCCGCTGAGCTAGCGGAATTGTAGAACGTTTCAAGCATGCTAGAAGCCGAAGTAAGCTTTCGCATTGCGATAAGAAATATTTTGAACCATTTGACCCAGCAGCTCCATATCTTCCGGCGCCTCGCCATTCTCGACCCATTCACCTAGCAAATTGCAGAGCAAACGCCGGAAATATTCATGTCTGGTGTACGAGAGGAAGCTGCGAGAATCGGTCAGCATGCCAACAAAGCGGCTAAGCAGTCCTTGATTGGCAAGCGTATTCATTTGATCAAGCATACCATTTTTTGTATCGTTGAACCACCATGCAGAGCCAAGTTGAATTTTCCCAGGCACCCCGCCCCCTTGGAAGCTTCCAATAATGGATCCCAGTACATCATTGTCCTTGGCATTTAGCGAATACACGATTGTTTTCGGAAGCGCGTCGTCCATATCCAGCGCATCAAGCAGCCTCGTTAGCGGGTAAGCTACGTCGCTATCATTGATCGAATCAAAACCCGTATCCGGTCCGAGCTTGCCAAACATGCGCGAGCTGTTGTTTCTAGCCGCATTGATATGGAACTGCATCGCCCAGCCGCGCTCGGCATACAAACGTCCCAAGAAGAGCAGCGTGAACGTTTTGTATTGCTTCTCTTCTTCCAGGGAGACCGTTTCCTTGTTCAAGGCTTTGGCAAAAATAGCGGCAGCATCAGCCTTCGTTGTCTCTGCATACGCAACGTAGTCCAGCGCATGGTCAGATACTTTGCAGCCCGCCTCAGCGAAAAACTTTACTCTTGCCTCAAGCGCATCAAGCAGCGCATCATAGCTGTCGATCGTCGTTGCAGCCGCCTCTTCAAGCTTGCCAACCCATTCTAGAAAAGTAGGACGATTGATTTCCAGCGCTTTGTCAGGCCTGAAGGAAGGCAGCACCTGTACGTTAAAATCATCTAAAGCTTTGATCGCGATATGATACTCCAGCGAATCAACAGGATCATCTGTCGTGCAGATGACCTCGACCTTGGACATGTTGACCAAATCACGCGCTTTAAATTGGCCTGTCGCGAGCTTGGCGTTAACCTGTTCCCATATGGACGGTGCATTTTTCTCATTAATAAGCTCATAAATGCCAAAATAACGACGAAGCTCCAAATGCGACCATTGGTAAAGCGGATTGCCGATCGTTTGCGGAACTGTTTTGGCCCATGCTTCAAAGCGCTCGTAATCGGTTACTCCCTCGCCGCCTGTTACAAAACGCTCCTCTACTCCATTCGCACGCATTGCCCGCCACTTGTAGTGGTCACCGTACAGCCATGCCTCCGTAATGTTCTCAAAGCTTTTATTCTCAAAAATTTGCTGCGGACTCAAATGGCAATGGTAATCAATGATCGGCATGTCCTTTGCAAAATCATGATACAGCTTAATCGCCGTTTCGTTTGACAACAAAAAATGATCGTCCATAAATGGCTTCATTTAAGCTTCCTCCTCCGCAACCTAGTTATGAAATTTCACAAGCTCATCAATTTGTACTGCGAGTCCCGTCTGGATTGAACGGTTCGCTGCAATGCCCGTTAGAATCGATCTTGCTCCATCAATATGATTCGCCGCCCTTTGGAATGGGTCCTCTACGGGCGTTCCAAATAGATCGTTCAGCAATACCGGATCGCCGCCGCCATGACCGCCAACGCCTTCTTCTACCTCGACCTCATAAGGAGCTGCAAACATTGGAAATACTTTAATCGACTGCTCTTTCAGCGCGCCCTCATCGGATTTCTCGCCGCCGGAATTCACATACGATTGTTCCACGATATTCATCTCTATGCGTCCCTTTGTTCCATTAAATGCAATGCGGTAGCCTTCCCATGGCAAATATGCGTTTAAGGAGTAGGTTAAGATGGCATTGTTTTTGTATCGGACAAGCACGCCCATCGTATCTTCAATATTAATGCCGTCACCGAACACGCTTTGATCGCGGCGGTAGCCGTCCTCATGCTCCGCATCCAAATACATCGCTTTCAAATGGTCATTTTTGTCCAAATGCAGCGCAAATGGATCATTCTCAGCCAGCGGATTACCCGTTGCGCGCTCATAAAATTGCGTCTCCCCGCGCTGCTCTGCATTTTCGCGACCATAGAACAAGAGATCACCAAAGGCAAATACCGATTCCGGCTGCGAGCCAATCCAGAAGTTCACGAGATCAAAGTGATGCGTCGATTTGTGCACCAGCAAACCGCCGCTGTTCTGCTTGTTGCGATGCCATCTGCGGAAATAATCTGCGCCATGCTGCGTATTCAGCAGCCACTCAAAGTGAACGGAGGTTACTTTGCCGATTGTACCATTAGCAATCAGCTCTCTAGCCTTCGTATGATGCGGCGCATACCGATAGTTGAACGTCACACGCACATTGCGACCCGTCCGTTCAACCGCATCCAAAATTTGCTGGCATTTTTTCTCGTCCACCGTCATGGGCTTCTCGGTTACAACATCACAGCCAAGCTCCAGCGCACGAATAATGTACGTATGATGCGTCCGATCCATGCTCGTAACGATGACCGCATCCGGCTTCTCCTGCTCAATCATTTGTTCAAATTCATTTGATTTGTACGTTTTTACAGCCTCATGGTTATATTTATCAACTAATATGCGATTCGCATAGTCCATCCGAGTTTGGTTAATATCACAAAAAGCGAGCAGCTGCGACGTTTCTCTGAAATCGGTTGCAAGCGCACCGTAGAAAAATTCTGCCCTGCCGCCGCTGCCTACCAATACATACCGTTTTTTTGCCATACTCATTATTCCTCCTCGATTCCAATTACCTTCATATTACTGCATGATAGTGATATAATTCTCTGCATATCCTGCTCTATTTCAATCAAACACCGCTTATTTTGCGATAAAATCAAAAGGAGTACATCCCTAATGAGCATCCAGCCCGACATCTACAGCTTTGGCTCTATATCCGACCTATACATTGAGTATACGAAGCGAACAGCACCCTACACGATGGAATACAATCACTACCACGACTATTATGAAATTTACTATATGCTGTCAGGGCAGCGGATTTATTTTATACGTGACCGTTCCTATTCAGTTGAGCAAGGCGACCTCGTCTTTATTTCGAAGCATGAGCTGCACAAAACGATGCAATCCGGCGATGCCGCTCATGAACGAATTATCATACACTTTGATGATGCCATGTTGAGTAAATTGGCAGGAGCACATGCCAGCTTCTTATTGACGCCATTTGAACAGCAATCCCATATTATTCGTATGCCTATGCAAGAGCAGCTGGCGACAGCACAATTAATGAGTAGAACGCTCTCAGAGATCAGACAGCAGCCTGCTGGCTTCGAGCTGTTTCCTGCGTTTGCCGTAACAGAGCTGCTGCTGACTGCAGCTAGACATATTCAGCAGCATGAGCCAGTGCCTCTGCACCATGCTACTCCCATGCATGCCAAAATTTCAGAGGTTATCCGCTACATTAATGCTCACTTTGGGGAGACGCTTCGGCTTGACGAGGTCGCAAAACATTTTTTCATCAGTCCTTATTATTTAAGCCGCATGTTCAAGGAGCTGACAGGTTTTACCTTCTCCGATTACATCATTCTGACGCGCATGAAAGAAGCGCAGCGTCTGCTTCGCGAGTCCGATAGGAGCATTACCGATATTGCCGCTGCGGTTGGCTTTGATAACTTCTCCCACTTCGGTAAAACCTTTAAAAAGATAACCCGCATATCCCCGCGTCAATATCGGAAGCAATATAGGTAAGAGAATTTAAGCGAAACAAATTTTTGTCGTAATTTCATACAAATTTGGTCATTAAATTACACTAAAAATAAGCATAAAACTATGTTAAATTATAGCTGTTGTCATAAATTTATATATGCAATGCAAATTCGCTAATAGATGCCCAGGGAGAGATGAACCTATGATTCGAATCGGTAAAATCAGTTATTGGCATGTACACGCATGGGATTATACGAAACAAGCTCAGGAGCACCCTGGTACGGAAATCGTTGCTGTATGGGACGAAATCGCGGAACGCGGTCAAGCAGCTGCCGAGAAGCTTGGCGTTACTTTTCATTCCGATCTTAATGAAATGTTGAGTCGCGATGATATTGACGCAGTTATTGTTGACGCTCCAACCTTCAGACACCAAGAGGTTATCGTAGCAGCGGCTAAAGCCGGCAAGCATATTTTCACAGAGAAAGTTATTGCCCCAACTCTTAAAGAAGTAAATGTTATACTAGATGAAGTAGCTAAAAATAATGTAAAATTAACTGTATCGCTGCCTCGTCTAAATGACGGCTATACACTGGCGATTCGCGATATTTTGTCACAAGGCGTACTTGGAAAAATCACACTCGTTCGTGCTCGTCTCTCACATAACGGAGCAACAGCGAACTGGCTGCCTGAACACTTCTACAACCTAGAGCAATGCGGCGGCGGTGCGTTAATCGATTTGGGCTGTCACCCTATGTATTTGACTAGACTTTTCTTGAATGAAATGCCAAAAGAGGTTTCTGCTCACTTTGGTTATGTGACTGGCAAAGAAGTAGAAGATAACGCAGTTGCAATATTGAACGCGCCATCTGGAGCAATCGGAATCGTAGAAGCCGGCTTCGTTAACAATCATTCACCATTTACGCTTGAGGTGCATGGAACTGAAGGAACGCTATTGTATGGCAATCCTGAGAGCCAGCTGCTGCTTCGCACTTCTACACCAGGAGCACAATCATCTGAGCAATGGACGGCACAAGTGATTCCGCCGAACAGAGAAAGTGCATTTGACCAATGGGTACAGCACATCGAGAACAACACGTCCGCTGACGAAAATGTAAGCCTTGCCATTGACTTAACAAAGCTGATGGAAGCTTCAAACCGTTCTGCTAATGAGCACCGTGCAATCCGCATCGATGAGCTGAGCGAGTAATACGATACACATAATTTGAACGACTCCAAGGAGTGATCGGCATGCCTAACTTCCCGTATGAGGTCATGCATGAACGCCAGGATGCGCTTGAACGCCTGGAGCTGTGCATCAGATGGGGACCCTACGACATCCATGTACTGCGCTTCCATCTGACGCAATTTCCTCCCGGCAGAATGATTGGATTTCATAAGCACGCGGAATATGAATTTCACTTCATACCGCAGGGCAAAGGAAAGGTCATTATTAGCGACCAGGAGTATGCATTAAAACCTGGCATGCTTTATTTAACCGGACCTGAGATCATGCATTATCAAGAAGCAGACCCGCTTGAAGCGATGGATGAGCTTTGTCTGCATGTCGATATCATTGATCGCACCGAGCAGAATAACGGCGAGGATGTTCATTCCTATGACGACTGGGAAGCTGCTGAAGCGCGAAATTGTATCGAGAAGCTCAAGGCGCTTCCATTGTATCCAACAATGGATCTTCATCAAGCGATGCCTCGCTTTCTTGAAGCGTATCAAGCTTGCAACGATAATTTTGTCGGCAGCTATACTACCATTAAGCAGACAGTTATCCAGATTTTAATGCGAGCGGTTCGCGCTTATGAAACAGCAAGTGAACAGAAGCATTTTCCAACGCGGGATATGAAGGCTTATCGTTATCGACTCGCCTTGGAGTATATTTACGCTAACTATGACGGCTTCATCACGCTTGAGGACGTTGCGGACAAGCTTAATTTAAGCTCTCGGCAAATTCAGCGATTATTCAAGGAGCTTCATCACGGACATACATTCAGCCGTATTCTTGAAGACATCAGGCTAGCTGTCGTATGCCGTGAGCTGCTCGAGAGTTCGCATTCGGTGGAGAAAATAGCTAAGTTATCCGGCTTTGCCGGCGGCAACTATTTACACGCTGTATTTCGCAAGAAATTCGGCGTCACTCCTTCCGAATATCGCAGGAATGCTCGTCAAACCATTTCTCAATAAAAAAATTCATTATACTACTAGGAGGCTTTATAACATGTCTAAAGTATACAAACTTGCTATTATTGGCTGTGGCGGAATTGCAAACGGTAAACATCTACCAAGCTTGAAGAAACTTAAAAACGTTGAAATCGTTGCATTTTGCGATATCGTTGAACAACGTGCGATTGACGCAGCTGCTCAATACGGCGCAGAAGACGCGAAAGTATACACGGATTACACGGAGCTGTTGAACGATTCTTCCATTGAAGTTGTTCACGTATGTACGCCAAACGATTCACATGCGAACATTGCCATTGCTGCGCTTGAAGCTGGTAAACATGTTATGACTGAAAAACCTATGGCCAAAACAGCTCACGATGCACAACGTATGGTTGACGCTGCTCGCCGTACTGGCAAGAAACTTACTGTTGGCTACAACAACCGTTTCCGTCCAGACAGCCAACACTTGAAAAAATTGTGTGAAGCTGGTGAGCTTGGTGACATCTACTACGCGAAAGCGCATGCTGTTCGTCGCCGTGCAGTTCCAACTTGGGGCGTTTTCCTTGACGAAGAAAAACAAGGCGGCGGACCGCTTATCGATATCGGTACTCACGCACTTGATTTGACGCTTTGGATGCTTGACAACTACAAGCCAAAAGTAGTGCTTGGTACTTCTTACCACAAGCTTTCGCAACGTGAGAACGCTGCTAATGCATGGGGCCCTTGGGATCCTGCGAAGTTCACGGTTGAAGATTCCGCATTTGGTATGATCGTTATGGAAAACGGCGCTACAATCGTGCTTGAATCCAGCTGGGCACTTAATACACTTGAAGTTGACGAAGCAAAATGTACGTTGTCTGGTACTGAAGGCGGCGCGGACATGAAGGATGGCCTTCGCATTAATGGCGAGAAGCATAGCCGTCTATTTGCAACAAAGGTTGATCTGAATGCAGGCGGAGTTGCTTTCTACGATGGCAAAACAGAAAGCGATGCTGATCTCGAAATGAGAATGTGGCTGAAAGCTATCGAAGAGGACACTGAGCCTGTTGTTACACCAGAGCAAGCTTTTGTCGTATCTCAAATTCTTGAAGCAATTTATGAATCATCCAAAACCGGCAAAGCCGTATATCTATAAGCTAAACAAAAGGAACTGCCTCGCTTGGTCTATACAGACCTTGCAGGCAGTTCTTTTTTTATCCCCCTATTGAATTACTCATTAACGAAAAAAGAGGCCAATAAAATGACAGGAGCATTATAATCAATCGCGTATTCATTGCTCGAATAAGAACCTCTTACATCCAAATAAGCCATGGCAGGTGCGAGACTATCCTTGACCGCATCCAAATCAGGATCTCCGCCGTAACGATTCGGACCTCCAACGACCAAGCCTGGAATCAATACTCCAGTAGCTGCATTAATGCGGTGATGAGGCTCCAGCGGGTATTGACTGCCTATTCCCGTCACATAACTAAACCCCGTTGCACTGCGGCCAAATACATGATGCAGCTGCTCAAGCGCAGTAGCTCTGAAGCTAGCTTCTTCAGGCTTCATTAGGTTTGCAATCAGAAGGATACAGCCATAAGCAGCTCCGGATTTCACCGATGCCCACGTGTATTCCTCTGCGTTCAATAGGTTGAAATAGCCGTCTGCTTCGGATCTTGCAACAAGCTCCTTCGCTCGATCAATTACTGCTGTACGAATAAGCTCCTTCCACTGCTCATCCGCTTTCTCCGCACCATAGTACGCCCATTGACCAAGCAGCTGGGCATTCGCCCAGTTGACCGCCTGTGGAGAGCTCTTCAACAAATAATCAAACCGACTAGTAAGCACGTCGCTATAGCTGCTATTTCCCGTAGTGCGAAACAGCTCAGCAAGTGCCCACATCCTCTCTTCTGCATCGGTTTGCTTGCCATATCCGCCAGAGCCGTTATCCTGCATCGGATCCTGCCGGAAAGCAGCGGCTTCGTTTGCGCTCAAGTAGCTCTGTGCTTTCTCAGCCGCAGCTAACAAACGATTAGAAAATTTCTGGTCGAAGGTTTTATATATTCGAGACGCCAGCGCTGTTGCACCCGCAAATTGAGCGGTGCCATACGTCGACAAACCATATACATAACGAGTTTGTGTATCCGTATCTGGTGTAACAAATCCAGTCCAAGCGGAGCCGCTCACTTTATGATAAACAGCACCGTCTGAACGCTGCATGCGCAGCATCCATTCCAGCTCATAACGCACCTCTTCCAAAATATCAGGAAGCGAGGAATTCGCATTCTTTAACCCTTCAGGAAGCTTAAGCTGTCCCGCAGGAAATGCTTCTGGATTGAGATCATAAGCGAGCAGCAGCTGAGCAACTGTAACAGCTGCTGGAGGTATGTATTTCCCATAATCACCCGCGTCGTACCAGCCTCCAGATACATCAATGAGATCACCTTTATGCGATACTCCATCATCAAAGAAGATCTCTGCTTGCGCATCTTGTAAATGTCCTGCTGTCTGCTTCAGCTTCGTAATCGGATCGTCGATCGTTACGCCCGAACGCTGCAATGTATAAGATCTGAGCAGCGCAGCGAGCGCATCATCATATGGAGCATCTCCAATGACAAAAGGGTAAGAACTGCCCGCCCCAGCGACTAGCAGCTTATATTCTCCAGCCGTTTGGAAGCTGGAGAAATCCGCTCTTCTTATTGTCTTTTGTGATGCTGCATCCGCAAGCGGTTCAGATAAGCTGCCCGTAAACATCGTGTTGCCATTGCTGTCTACTAACGAGAATTCCGCTCCGCTTGGCAACTCACCCTCTACGATGGCAAACTTCGCATGCGCTGTTCCATAGCCAACCTGATCCACCTTCACTTGCGTTCCTTGCTTAATTTCCGGCTGCGAGTCAGGTTCCGTTGCAATTGGCAATTCAGCATTGTTTATGGGGGCATTTCCTTGTTCCTGCTGCTTATTCAATGTATTCCCGCCTTCTGACCCTGATAACAGTCGAAATGATATCGTCACGACTAACAAAAGAGTAATGATTCCGCCTATGACATACAAAGTTCGTCTGCGTATGCGCATCAGCCACCGCCAATTTTATTTTGTTCTGCCTTACAGATTCATAGGAGCGCCGTTATGATCAATAAAAAGCGCATCTGCTTCCGTTTTCCGCTCGACGATGTTCAAGATGCCAGCTGCAGATACTGTCGCATCTCCAGGTGCTTGCTCGCCTCCCATATCTGTTCTGATCCAGCCGGGATGAAGCGCATGAACAACAAATCCTTGTGGTGCAAGCTCGTTCCGCAGCTGAGCTGAGAACATGTTCAGAGCAGACTTAGACAACGCATACGAATAGTCGCCCCCATAAGCGCCTGTAAAGCTTCCTGCTTCCGAGCTAATATTAATGATGCTTTGCCGCTCTCCTTTACGAAGCATAGGAAAAAAATGCTTGAGCACGACGATCGGCCCAAAAAGATTAGTCTGGAACGATTGCTCTACTTGCTCCAAGTCGAGCTGCTCCAGCTTCTGATCCCGTCCCAGCAATATCGCTGCACTGTTTATAACCGCATCCAGACTGCGTACTCGGTTTTCCGCTTGCTCGGAAGCGTAGCGAACCGAATTCTCATCCGCAACATCAAGCGGCAGGATCGTTACTTGATCCGGAAATTTTGTGAGCAGCTCTTGCAAGCCCTCTGCGGATGATCCCGGGCTGCGAACCCCAGCTAACACATAATGCCCTCGTTCGCACGCTTCACTAGCAATCGCTAAGCCAAGACCTCGATTGGCGCCTGTAATTAATATGTTCATACCGCTCATTCCTCTGTTCATTCATCACCTATATTGGGAAACTCGTTATCGCATTATTTACTTTTTATCGTTTTCCAGCAGCTCCAGCATGATCTTCAAATTTTTAAAAGTATCCATATAAGCGTATCGTCCGCCGGTATACTCTCCCTTTTGAACCAATGCCATTCCGTTTTTCTCCATGGATGCTACAATTTCTTTCATGCCGTCAACGACGAACGCGATGTGATGCGGGCCTTCACCATGCTTGTCGAGATGCTCTCTCCACGTACTAGGATGTTCATCCGGCTCGATAAGCTCAAGCTGCAAGGAACCCATATCAAAAAAAGCAAGCTTGGCGCGAGCCACTGACGATTCACCATTGTATTCCGTTTGTGCTTTATCCACCGTGTCTGTCCAAAACCAATTCGGCTTTTCAATTCCAAAAAAATCGGCATACGCCTGCGACGTTGTATCAATATCATGAACTAATAATCCAATTTGAGTTACTGTACGTGTTCCAATCAAGTTTTTATCCATGCCCGTTTCCCCCTGTAGGTTGATTTTATCGTTATAAGTGCTGTAAAAGCCGTGTAATCACTATTCAATATCTGGATACTCCAATTCATTGAAATTCCTTCACCTACATCCGCATTCCCCCTCTCACAAAGCTACAACATGTGAACGCGCGTTCATTTGAAAGTAAAAAATAATGTGCAGTTCAAACCTGACATTAGAAGCCATTATGCAAATCATAACGACCTCTAACTACGTAGGTCTTGGTCTTAACTATGAATCTTCCCTTGCCCTTTGACAGGAATCACGGACAACAAGCTCCGTGCTTGCCGCAACCGGCTGATAGTCGCCCGAACCATTCTCAATGCTGGAGATCAAGGTTTTCGTTAATTTGTCCATCATGTCTGCAAAATCAACCCGAATCGTCGTTAATGCCGGACTGGAATGTGCACTCAATATATGGTCATCAAAACCTATGATCGATACATCCTGCGGCACACGAATACCGGATTCCTTCAATGCTCGAATAGCTCCGAATGCAACGCTGTCGTTTGCCGCAAATATCGCTGTCGGCAGCTCCATCTTGGATTTCATAAATTCCTTAATAGCCATGTAGCCGCTTGATTCGTTAAAATCTCCCGGCAGCATCCACTGCTGCACGAGCGGCAATTGATGCCTTGCCATTGCTGCTTGAAAGCCGCGCCACTTGGATGGTCCGGAGTATCTATTCATATCTCCGTTAATCATGCCAATTCGCTCATGGCCCAAGCTGACTAAATAATCAATCGCTTGCCCTACACCCGTTTCGTTGTCAAAGTTGAACACAATACGATTGGATTCGGTCCGTCCTGGCAAATGCTGATCTACGATTGCCACCATAAATCCTTCGGCTATAAGTTCTTCAATAAGCGGTTCATGATTAGCTGCTCCAATGAACACGCCTCCATCGATTCTGCGCTGATAGAAGCTCTCCTTAATCGTACGAGCCTCATTCTGATCTTTCATATCGTGAACGATATGAGTCAGCACATAATAGCCATGCGAAGAAGCGTTTTCAATAACCCGGGCAAGCAGCAAGCTTGAAATGCTGTCGCCGGATACTCGCCCGGAATCGGCCATAAACAAACCAATCGTTCGCGTGCGTTTGCCTGCCAGCACCTGCGCGGATAGATTAGGGTAATAATTGTATTGCTGAATGACCTTCAATACCTTTTGCTTCGTCTTCTCAGGAACATTCGCATAATTGTTAATAACACGGCTGACCGTGCTTCTGGAAACACCTGCTAGCTTAGCAATTTCCGTACTATTAATTTCCTTGCTCAATCCTAGTCCCTCTTTCCGTAAACACGCGTTTATGAAAATATGGTACCAATGTTCCGAAGCGCTGTCAATTCATAATTGCAAGCTGCTTTAAAGATATTAAAATAGAAGCAGCCTCAAAGGTTTCCCTGAGGCTGCTTCTTATATAAAAACAACACTGACAGCCGAAATATCAGTATATCTGATCATTCATCGCATTCGGAAATTCATCAAGAAACACGTTCCAGTCAAGCGGCAGCTCCTCGTCTCTCAGCAAGCAGTGGTCGAGCGAATCGGTCAGCTGCTTACGATTCATCGCGATGCCGATAAGTACAAACTTATTAACACGATCACCATATTCCTCGTGCCATACGTTTGCGAGCTCTGGGTCTTCGAGCAGTAATTCTTCTCGTTCCGCATCCGGCAATGCAGCAGCCCATAAACCAGCCGGTCCAAACTGTATGGAGGGCCCTGCTTGGCTCAAGCTTTGTGCATACGCGCTACGAGTCGCAAGCCATACAATACCTTTGGCTCGAACGACTTCCTCTGGCCAGCGCTCCATCCAAGCTTTAAGACGCTGCGGATGAAATGGCTTCGCACGTTCGTATACGAAGGAGGATATACCGTACTCTTCCGTTTCAGGTGTATGTGATGGAGCTTCCAATTCCTTAATCCACCCTGCTGAACGACTAGCTTCGTCAAAATTAAACAACGACGTATTTAAAATTTCTTTCGGATTAACTTCGCCTTTGGAAGTACGAATAAACTTGGCGCGTGGCTGCATGGTCCGGAGAACCCCTTCTAGTTCCGCCAATTCCTCATCATCAACAAGATCACATTTGTTCAAAATAAGCACATCGCAAAACTCGATCTGATCAATCAACAAATCAACTACCTCGCGTGTATCGTCTTCGCCAACGGCTTGACTGCGATCAAGCAATGTTTCACCTGATGCGTAATCATGCCAGAAGCGATAAGCATCAACGACCGTTACCATACAATCCAGCCTGCAATATTGTGTTAAATCAATCCCTTGCTCTTCATCGATATAGGAGAAGGTCTGAGCTACGGGAACAGGCTCACCAACACCAGTTGATTCAATCAGAATATAATCAAAGCGATTTTCTTTCGCCAAGCTCTCTACTTCCTTAAGCAAATCTTCCCTAAGCGTGCAGCAAATACAGCCATTGGACATTTCGACAAGCTTTTCTTCTGTCCGTGACAAGCCGCCCCCATCTTTAATAAGACTAGCGTCTATATTCAATTCACTCAAATCATTTACGATAACAGCGACTTTCAAGCCATCGCGATTATGTAGGATATGATTCATAATCGTCGTCTTGCCAGCGCCCAAATATCCGCTCAATACAGTTACAGGCAGTTTTTTAACAGTCATCATTGGCACCTCCAATTAATTTAAGCTTTCGATTAAACGTAATAATTACGATTATATAACAAATAAAAAAGTACATTTAATTAATAGTAATCATTACGCTTAATGAGTATAACGATATCTCGCTCACTCGTCAAGATCGTATTCATTACAATTAAACAACTATGCTTTTTGTCCCATTTATCTTTTTTCCATGAAAACCAAACTTAATTGAGCATTGATTAATTTTGTTCGGAATACTTCATAACCTGTTTTTTATAAAGTTGAATGTATTATTTCCCCCATCCGAATACCATCTATATCCGTATTATCATTTAACACGACTAGTTTATTGCTGTTCGGCTCCAATAGCTTGAAAATTTGCATCTTTTCCTTCTTTTTATGATTATAGTTCCACACGTACATTCTCCATAAAGATTTGTTTGTAATTCCCTTTTTCAAATCCAAACTTCTGTACAATAAATCTTTTTTTGCACGAATGCACACAAGAGAGTCCCCTACTTTATTCAAGTTCATTCTCTCTATTCTTCAGTCATATCCGCCTTCTGCTTCTGGAAGTTTCTGATAGGCTTCCTTCCCTGCAACGATTTGATGAATGAACTGTCGCAGTTCCAGCAACTGCTTCGCATCCTTTGTTAACTCGCAATATTTCTCGGTCCAAGTAAATGTCTTGGATTCCCCGTTTATACTAACTTCCCAGCTGTCTTCCCTGTAAGGTGTCCGTTCACACCCTATAGCAGCAGGCTTTAAGTTTTTTGTTCCCATTATATTTATTTCTCTCATTTTCTCATAAATGCTGCGCATCTCTTCTGTCGTAAACGCAATTTTTGCAGATGCCGTCCCGTTCATCACTAAATCCTTTGTAGCCGTATCTAGGAAAGTATTAATTTCGTTTTTGTTCACTTCGCTGTATCCGTAACGTACCATGAAATCAAAATCACTTGGCATTTCTTTCGGCATATTGTTTGATTCTATAACGATATCATTTGTTGGTTGATGCTGATCAACCGTGTTTACCTCTGCACTCGTCCCCTTGCTGCAACCACTTGCGATAACTGCAAATAGGAGTAAAACTGAGCATAAACGTTTCATTTTAATGCCCCCCAATTGAATTTATGCAATGTTAAAGACGTAATTGGGAGATATTAGTTGCATCTATCCCTCTCGTTCCTTTGTGAAATTATTCATATCCTCGCACCTCGCTAAGTGTATGATCATTATACAAAAAAAGCCGATGACCCCTTTGCTTTGGATTCATCGACCTATTATCATTTGTCTATTCAAACAGTCGTTTGCCGATCTCCCAATGATAGCCAAACGGATCCGCTACACGACCAATACGCCAGCCATGTTCTTCATTTATAGGTGCAATTTCTGTTGCTCCCGCAGCGATAGCCAATTCGAATAAGGCATCGGGGTCGTTGACCGTGATAACCATCCGGAAGAAGCCACGACCTACCATTGCGGGTATAGAGGCAGCCTCTTCTTGAATCCAAAAATTCGCTCCTCTAACGGAAAGCTCAGCAATAGCTATATTCCCGTCTCCGTCCTCTAACCGATAAAGCTCGACTGCACTAAATGCCGCTTTATAAAACTTTATTGCCTCGGCCGCATTGTTGACCGACAGCCACGGTGCAATACTAGCCTCAGAAGAATCTAATCTGCGCGCGCTACACATTAACATTATAGGAGAGCTGCAGTTCATCCCCTGGCAGGCCGCGAATGCCCCAGTTATATTTTGGAGTTTCAAAAATTGTTATTTCGATATCTTCAGGAGAAATATGCAATTGTGCTTGAATGTGATCAAAGAGCGAACGAATAAGCTGTTTTTTGGAATCGATGGAACGACCTTCAAATACGCTTATTTCGATAATCGTATACGCCTCGGTTCGTCCAGGAGCGTAATAAAAATCTTCTTTCTCCATTGCGAAAAAACGATGAAACTTCTTATCAAGCGGCATTTTAAATACATCCACTACACAGGAATGAATAACTTCTGATAATTGCTGTTTTATCGGATTTAATTGATCCTTAAGTCCAAAAACTTTCACCTGAGCCATTCTACTAATCTCACCTTTCTAATTCTAATGGTTGTTAGTGTAATCTTGTATTTTTAGTAAAATTATAACACATGCAATTAGAATAAATCTCCTATGCTGAGCCAAACCAAGCATGGCTTAGCAGGCGAATGCCTTCTTCAATATCATCCTCACTCATTCCGCCAAATCCGAGCCATACAAATGATGCCGGACAGCGCTCACTATCCATCCAATGTACATTCGGAGAATACACTTTTACCCCATTTTCTGCTGCCCGTTCGATCAGCTGGCCGCTTTCTCTATCCTTAACATCAAGCAGCAAATGCAGTCCTGATTTGCTCCCAATGATACTTACACGATCACCCATATACAGTGATATCGCAGTAACTAAAGCTTTATGCTTCGCTTGATACAGTCTTCTCATTTTGCGTATATGCCCAGCAAAATGTCCGCGATTCATAAACAAAAACACGGCCTGCTGAATGATAGGTGATGCAGGCTGACTGTAAACGGAAAATATCTCATCCCGCTTTTCTAGCATGTTTGTTGGCAAGACGATATAGCTTAATCGGGCCGCAGGCAAAAACGATTTCGAAAATGTCCCCAAATAAACGACACGTTCTCCTGAGTCCAATGCTTTAAGAGAGGGAATCGGCTGGCCAACATATCGGAACTCACTATCGTAATCATCCTCGATAATGACAGCGTCGTTTTGGTTTGCCCACTGGAGCAGCTTCATTCGTTTCTGTACTGACATCACCATGCCTAATGGAAATTGATGTGATGGTGTCACATACACTGCGTTGACATTGCTTGTTTGCAGCTCTTCTATGTTCAAGCCATCAGAATCGACCGAAATGGGCGTAATTTCGCAGCCATGATTTTTAAAAATCGTTCGAACGCCATTATAGCCGGGTTCTTCCATAGCTATGTTTTGCCCCCCTAGAGACAAAAACTGCAATAACATGCTTACGGCATGTTGTGTTCCTGAACAAATGATAATTTGATTGGAGCTGCACGATACTCCGCGAGATTGAAATACGTATTTTGCAATTTCTTCCCTAAGCTCCTCTTCTCCTTGTGGATGTCCATAACCCAATATTCGATAAGGGTCACCATTTAAACCATCCGACAAACATTTTTTCCATATCTTCATCGGGAAACGATGCCATTCAATATCACCATAGTTAAAATCATACCGATACCTTTTCCAATTAATATCCTTAGTGGAGCCCACTTGAACTGAATCTCGATTGGTATTCACATCCTCTAGCGGCAGCACTCTTATCCCATTACGACTTTTACTATCCACATACCCTTCTGCAAGCAGCTGCTGATAAGCAGCTTCTACAGTGTTTTTGCTAATCTTCAAATAGTGCGCCAACTCACGAATCGATGGAAGCTTAGTACCTTCAGCCATTGATCCAGATTCAATTTGATCCTTAATATACGTATACAGCTGCGAGTATAAAGGATGTTTTCCCTGCTTATCGAGTAAAGGAGTAATCTCAATCATATGCAGCACCTGACCCCATGAAATATTCGGAATCTGCCCCTTTTCACAGGGACAATTGTTCATTACTATTACATTATCATAAAGACAAAGGGTGTGCCTAAATATGTTTCCTGTAAGATTACAGAAAAGAGAGTGTACTGATCAGGGCAAGATTCAATCCTTTTTGTTAAACGCAAAAACAGGATTCCTTGGCCTATCTGCCGCTGGAATCCCTTACGTTGTTCCGTTAAATTTCACTTGGCTGAACGACACGGTTTATTTTCATGGTGCTGCTGAAGGGCGGAAAATCTCCTATATCGAGCAAAATCCTGAAGCTTGTTTTACCGTGAGCGAAGAATATGGAACATTAACTGACCCCGTACCTGCTCATACCGACACCTCTTATATGAGCGTTATGGTTTCTGGGAAAATACAGTTTGTTAATGAAATAGACGAGGCTGCAAAAGCTATGCAAAGCATGCTGGACAAATATGTGCCTGGCTACTATAAACAACCGTTGTCCAAATCGCATTTGGAAAAATATGAATCATCCTTGGGGAGTAAAACTAAAGTATTTAAATTAATAGCTGCTTCCATCTCTGCAAAAGAAAACGAGAAGGTAGAGAGCGCTATGTTTTATCCAGGTAAAACGGTACACAACGATTTGTAATAACGGTTAGACAAATAAAGAAATCATCATTACCGATGAGCAATCGTCAATTGGAACTTTTGCCTTGAACCGCCTTCGGGACCGTTTGGAATCGATTTCTCCAAGGGAATGAAACCAAATTTCTCATAAAGGCGCCTTGCAGGCATCCCGTCTGGAATATCATCGCCAAATGTTGTGACTGCTATTTCTGAAGGAACATCTACAAGCGTTAGAACATGATTCAGCAATGCCGATGCCACGCCTTTATTTCTTGCTTTAGCGGAGACAGACAACCAGCCGATTTTGTAGCTTGGGGCGTTAGATGTAGAAAGCAATAGTCCCCCTAACAGGCTGCACCCTGGCGAACCATCATATTCCCGCACGCAGAACGCGCGATTTTGATGTATATTTCTCTCTAGTGCCAGAACAAAGTTTGGATCATCTACCATTGGGCCAAAGAGGTACTCCACCTCAGTAGCCAGCTCTAACCATCCATTTAGATCTTCTAATGTTGCGTTTACGACATTCATTTATTAGGTCTCCCTTTAACTGCTTCCTGAACAAAAAACCGAAAGATAGACACTTTATAAAAAAGCGTCTTGTCTCTCGGATTTTTGCTTATCTATCTATTTCATTTTAAAGCATTCTGCTTAATAACGATATAAGTGACGATCTTCTTTTTCACGAATCCATACCTGCATGAAGCCCGCATCTCGGTTATCCCATGCATAATAAGGAATAAATAAACAAGCGCTGCCTTCAGCCACTTTTCCTTTCAGAACAGTCACGCCGCCAAGCCATTCTTCTCGGTGCTCAATGAATAGCGGGTCATGTGCTGCAAGAGAAAATTCATCGTAGGATAACTCCATATTATCAGTCTGCTCCATGCAGTACACCACAGGTCCGCGCTGCAGAGCAATTCTTCCAATGTTAGCCTCCACCTCCGGCCGCGACCGAATAACTTCAACTGGCATATCCAGCTCTAATACAATGGAGTCTCCCGGTGTCCAGCAGCGATTCAATACGAGATAACCATTTTCGATCTTTCCTTCCGATGGCTGCGGCTGCTCCCCTAGAAGCGATAGCTTATATCCTCTGCACCAGCCAGGAACACGAAGCCGGATCTCGAACGTTTCCGCTTGATCCAAGCTTACCGCTACTTCGATTTTTCCATCCCAAGGGTACGCGGTTGTCTGCTTAAGTTTGACGGTTGTCCCACTTTTTATTTCCAAAGCAGTTTCCCCGTTCATGTATTGATTGACGACTACTCCAGCATCCGTAGCAGCATAAGCATATTGTCCAATGGATGGTAAAAATCTAACTAGGTTAGTCGGGCAGCAAGAAGTGCCAAACCAATCCACGCGGTGATGCTCGCCCTTTGATGCAAGCGGATTGACGTAGAAAAATTTGTCGCCAGACAACGAGATTCCGGCTAAAGCGCCATTGTACATTTCCCGCTCTACAACATCGGCATATTTGGCATCGCCAAACAACAAGTTCATCCGGTGATTCCAAAAAACCATAGCGATCGCCGCACAGGTCTCGCAATAAGCCGAATCATTCGGCAAATCGTAATCATGTGTAAAGCCTTCATTATGCTGAGACGGCCCGATGCCGCCTGTCACATACATATTCCTTTCAACCGTATGCGACCATACGCGGTGCAGCGCATCAATATACGTCGGATCACCGGAAGCATGCACGACATCAGCCATCGCGGTGTACAAATACATCGCTCGTACAGCATGTCCTGTTACCTTCTCGATATCTCGAACAGGTACATCATCCTGGCAGTACGCAGGGCCCCATTCCACTTTGTCCCAAATGGCACCTTTACCATGACCATGGCCACGTTCTTCCAGCAGCCAAAGCGCCAGCTTCCAATAACGATCCTCGCTGGTCGTGCGGTAAAGCTTCACAAGCGCAAGCTCAATTTCCTCATGCCCTTCCACCCAGTGCCGCTTGCCAGGGCCAAATACGCGATCATAATGATCAGCCATTTTGCATGCAACATCCAGCAGCTTCCGCTTGCCTGTCGCTTCGAAATAAGCAACCGCTGCTTCAATCAGATGGCCGCCATTATACATCTCGTGTTTTTCCATATCCGACCATTTGAGATCAGGCGCTTCAAGCGTGTAATAAGTACTTAAATATCCATCCGCTTCCTGCGCCGCAGCTATGAGATCAATAATGCGATCGATCTCTGCTTCCAGTACTGGATCACGATCCGTCATAAGTGCATAAGCGGCACCTTCAAGCACCTTATACACATCGGAGTCGTTATAATACATCCCTTCAAATTTGCCTTCCAGCAGTCCGCCTGCTATTGCAAAATTGTCAATTCGGCCTGTCTCCTCGCATTTGACTAAACATGCCTTCATCGTAATATTTTTGATAACTTCCAGCCGCGGCCTCCAGAAAGCATCATCGATCTCAACTTTCGTAAAGGGCACGTTTTGCCAGCCTTTTATCGCCTTCGTTTCCGTTAATGTCATGTCTAACCATCCTTTCATCGCTAATTGTTATCCTTTCAATCCCGTTAACGTAATGCCTTCCAGAAAATAACGCTGGCCGATTAAAAATACGAGCACGCAGGGCATAACGACAGTTGCTGAAGCCGCCATGAGCAAATCCCATTGCGCTGTATAGCTGCCTTGAAACATTTGCAAGCCAAGTGCTAGCGTAAAGCGGCTGTCACTCTTCAAATAGATAAGCGGCCCCATGAAGTCATTCCATGAACCTAAGAAGGTAAATAGCGCAACGACGATAACAGCCGAACGGCTAAGCGGCATAAGAATACGCCAGTAAATTTGAAAATAATTAGCCCCGTCCACAAAAGCAGCCTCGTCAAAGTCACGCGGAATCGTCATGTAGAATTGGCGCAGCAGGAAGATATTAAAGATACCTCCACCAAAGAACGCCGGTACGATAAGGGGATAGAACGTATCATAGAAGCCCAGTGTTTTCCATCCAAGAAAGCTCGGAATTAACGTAACCGCAGCAGGCAGCATCATGCTGGTCATGAGGATTGCAAAAATGGTGTCTCTGCCTTTCCACTGAATACGAGAGAAACCAAAGGCTGCGATCGTACTCGTCAGCACAGTTCCGATAATAACGCTGAACACAATAATAAGTGTATTTTTGAAAAATTGTCCGAAAGGCAGCACGGTAAGTGCTCTCTCGTAGTTATCCCATTTAAAAGGATTTGGAATCCATTCCGGCGGCATAACGAAAATTTGCGACAAATCCATCACTGAGCTTCGAATCAGCCAAACGAACGGAATGATAAACATAACTGAAATAATAATAAGGGCCGCATAACCTGCTGTCAGCTTGAGTTTGGACTCTCTCATGATTTTTCCCCCTCGTAGTAAACCCAAGATTTCGAGGTTTTGAATACGATAAACGTAAAGAACAAAATAATGATAAATAGAATCCATGCCAGGGCAGATGCATAACCCATCTCTGTATCACGGAATGCTGTACTCCACAAATAAAACACGAAAAATAAACTTTTATTATTAGGCCCGCCCTGTGTCAAAATGTAGGCTTCGCTAAACACCTGGAAAGAACCGATAATCGTCATGATTGTATTAAAGAAGATTGTTGGCGTTACCATCGGGATCGTAATATGGCGCAGCTTATGCATCCATCCTCCGCCATCGACATCAATGGCTTCATAGTACTGCTTCGGAATACCCGAAAGCCCCGCTAGAAAAATAATGACCGTGCCGCCTATTCCCCAAAGCGTCGTTAAGACAACAGATGGAATAACACTGCTCTCGCCAAACAACCAGTTGCTTGTCGGCAAATGAAGCCATGCGAGCACGGTATTGACTAAACCAAGGTCTGGATTAAGCAGCCACAGCCATATCATGGACGATGCAACCGCTGGAACGATACTTGGCAAATAAATAATGGTGCGGAACAACGATCTACCCTTTACATTCATATTAAGGAGCAGCGCCAGCAGAAAAGAGATGATGATGACGGCAGGTACCCGCAGAATAACAAAATAGAAGGTAACGCCTAGTGATTTATAAAATAAATCATCTTCACCTGAGAACAGCTTGGCGTAATTATCGAAACCAATAAATGAGGTTGTATCTTTGAACACGCTATAATCGGTTAAACTGAGCACCAAGCTAGCAATCATAGGACCAAGCGTAAATATGATGAAGCCTAGAATGGCAGGAGCTGTAAACAATAACCCGTAGAATAACGCCTTACGCTCTCTAATGCGACTTTTTTTACTGACTGCTGGAATGGTTTGCGCAGGAATATCCATGCCCATACTTGCCTCCTATCCTAAGAAGACGGCGGCCTTCAGGAAGAACGCCGTCAATCTGACTATAGTTCTTTCTTTAATTGGTTATTGTACGTCACGACGTCCTTGAACCTGTGCTTGCGCTTTCGCAGCGATAGAATCCATTGCCTCTTGAGCGGTTTGCTGGCCTAACCAAACTTTATCGAGTGCTGGATTAACGATATCCATAATTTTATTAAAGTTTTTCACATAAGCGGTTGGTGTTGCATGGCTGTTGCTCAATACCATCTCAACGACCGCATCCTTGTAGCCCGATGGGCGAGAAGGCAGGTTTTCAGTCCATCTGGTTAGGTAAGATTCATCCGTGTACCACTCTTTATGAGATGGCATCCAAGTGCCGGCAGTTAGCAGCTCGATTGAAGCTTCTGGATCAATCAGCGCCTTCAAGAGCTCCCATGCTTCCACCGGATGTTTCGTTGATTTAAACATCGAGAACATGCCAGAAACGACAGTCGTCATCGGCTGTTTCATCACGGGAAGCACGCCAACGTTAAAATTGAATTTGGATTGTGCCAAGCTTGTGCTTGCCCATTGACCATCAAATGCCATCGCTACTTTTTTGGTTTGCAGCGCAACGTTGGTGCCTGGTATATTTTTCGCTTGAACAGGTGACGGCGCTACATGATGAACATTAATAAGATCGGAAATCTTCTGAATAGCTTCAACAGCTTCAGGCTGGTTCAGAGCAAAGGTTTTGCCGTCCTCAGACAAGAAGTCTCCGCCATTTGAATAGATGAAGTTGCTGTATGCGCCCCACCAAGTTGGTACGTTGACTCCGAATTGTTTAATATTTTTAGGATCAAAGCCTTCTTCTGTCGCATTCTTGCCTTTGTTGTCAATCGTAAGTTTCTTAGAAACCTCTACGAACTGATCCCAAGTCCACGCTTCAGAAGCTTTGGCTGGCGGAGGTGTTAAGCCTGCATCCTTAAATACATCTTCGTTATAAAATAAAGCAAAAGATTCTGGGCCAGGCGCAATACCGACTACATTGCCAGGCTCCGAGGAATACATAATGTTAGGAACGAGCCTATCCACAGTCAACTCCGTATCCTTATCAAGGAAATCCTGAAGGTTGACGAACTTGCCTTCTTCCGCTAAAGGAAAAGCGATCGTGCTGGACTCCATCATGGCAATGTCCGGTTCATCGTTGCCAGCTACCATGGTCGTTAATTTCGTATCGTAATCCGCTGAAATGGCTTGGAAATCAACCTTAATATTGGTATGCTTAGCCTCAAAACTAGCGACTGCTTTCTTAAATGCTGCGATCTCATCAGGTGCGCCCCAAGCTGTAAGACGCAGTTTGATCGGATCTTTGGATACATTTTCACCGCTGCCCGTATTTTCGGTGTTGCTTGAGCCATTCGTTGCCCCAGCCTGAGAATTTTTGTTATCCGAATCAGACTTCGTGCAAGCCGATAATACGCTGATTGCCATAAGCAGCACAACTAAGAGAACGGAAACCGATTTCCATTGTCTTCTCATATTCGTAACGAGCCCCTTTCATTTATCCATCTCATTGGCTCATAGCTGCAGTCTATGATGGTTTTATTGTAATCGATAGATAACGCTTTCAAAACCCGAGTATTATTGGAATGGTGGACTATTATTAGGTATCGAGCGGCAGTCTTATCAGAATGCTGGCACCTGATCCTGGCACGGACCGAATCTCGATGCCGTATTCATCACCGTATGCCATCTGTAAACGGGAGATCGTATTTTTAATGCCGACCGACGAAGATTGTTTGTACAAAATCACCTTGATCATCTCTTCGCTTATTCCTCGTCCATTATCCTTAATCTCAAAAAAACGTTTTCCTTCCTCTACCCAGCCGCGAATGAGGATAACGCCTCCCTCTTCCATCTGATTAAACCCGTGCAAAATAGCATTCTCAACAAACGGCTGAAACAGCAGCCTAGGCAGCTTATGATCATAAAGGATCGGATCAATTTCATAGTTAACGGTAAACTTGCCTTCGAACCGTGCAGACATAATATAAAAGTAGTTTTTCATCCATTCGATTTCCTCTGACAGATGAACGGCGCCCCATTCCTTCCGAGAAGTATAATGCAGCATATTGGACAAACAGACGAGCATCTTGCTTAGCTCCTTCTGATTATTTTCAATCGCTGTCCAATTCATAATATTGAGCGTGTTATACAGAAAATGAGGATTCATCTGCATATTGAGCGCGTGAATTTCTGCTTCCTTTTCCTTTAGCTTAATCTCATAGTTTTCTTTGACGAGCAGGTGAATCCGATCATTCATCCGGTTAAATCGCTGCATTAAGATGCCGAATTCGTCATTCGTGCTGACTTCCACGCGGGTTTGAAAATCGCCTTCGCCAACGGATCTCATCGCTCCGAGCAGCTTCTTAATCGGACCTGTGATGCGGCTTAATATAAAATAGGCAAATAAAAATGCGATTCCGCTCAATATAGCAGCTAACACAATCGTTGAGGTTCGAATAACAGGCACAAGGTTGCTTACCAATGCAGACTCCGGCGTTATTACGATCGACAACCATCCGGTTACGGTTGAGCGGTCAAAGCATATGATCATATTCTCGCCGTTCAGCTTCATTCGCTGAGTACCGCTTCCCGTCATGCGGAATGAATCCACCCAATTCTCGTTGAAGCTTTTTGTCACTTGTGACACATCACTGCCGGCAACTACCATGTCGTTCGAATCTAATACCATATAGCGGGAACCGACTGGTATGCTCTTCTCAAACAAGGCATCCAGTACAGTCGATTTGAAGCTTATCGTAAGCACTGGACGCTCCACATTCGGATTCAGCTTAATTAATGTACTGTCTTCCATATGTGAGAAATTGAGCAAACGTGTGGCTGAATATAAATAGCGATAATCGATCATGCTCTTGGAAAGATAAGACTGATCAAACATCTCCGTAAAATCATAGGTAGGATACCAAATCATTTTTCCACCCGCATGCACAGCTTGCTTGTAAATATTTGAAAGTGTAGGATCTCCTTGCGGCATGTTTTGCGAATTGCCGAAGGTGAAGTAAGAAGTCCAAAGCTGATAGGCGTAAACATCGTCGTTTTGTGAAAAATATTTGCTGAGAATAGTAGATACGCGTCGATCAGCTGCCAGTAGCTCCTCAGCCTTTGCTGGATTCAGCTGACTGAAAATTTGAAATAGATCCTTGTCTACGAACAAGGCCAAACTGCTCTGATCGACAACTTTGAGCTTCGTATCGATGACTTCATTATTTTTTTTGACGATCTCATAAACATTTTTTTGTGCTTGCTCTGTCACAACCTTGAGGCTTGTACGATAAAATAAAGTGCTTAACACAAGGAACGGCAAAGCAATTAGAATGATATAGCTGATGAACAACCGTGATCGAAATGTCATATTCATATCTCGTCTCTATTCGTTGTAAGGGATTTATGCTTATAAGCTTCCGGCGATAGACCATTCTGCTTCTTGAACACTCGGCAAAAATACTTCGTATCGCGATAGCCGCATTGCGCAGCTATATCATAAATTTTCAAATGGCCATCTCTGAGCAATTGTTTTGCCCGTCGCATCCGAGCCTCGGTAATATGGTCAGAAAAAGACTTTCCGGTACAGCTTTTAATCAATGTGCTGAAATAAGACGGATTAAAGGCAAACTGTTCAGCTGCCATCTCTAGTGTCAAATCCTCCATATAATTCTCTTGTATCCAGCTCAAGCACTGTTCCATAATAATCTCGTTTTTCCCTTGCTTCATGTTCCGTAACGCTTGGTGCAGATCATGAATTTGAGACTCCAAGAGCGTCAGCAGCTCACCATAACTATCGCATGCAGGTATTTCCGTTACGACCGTATTCGTGAGTACGCTTCCAAAGTTTCTTTCGACAACATCTCTTGTTCGGCTTTTAAGCTTCATAAGTGTGAGTGAGGCACACTCTTTAATAAGCTGCGGTTCCGTGTGGCCCTCGCCTGCCAGTTCTTGAAAGGCAGATCGGCACAGCAGGATGGCAGCCATTGGATCATTATCCTGCAACGCTTCAAAAAGCCGCTCCCCATCTAAGTGAAAGGACTTGCTGGAGTGGTTCAGCTCATCATGAAATAGGACCCCCTGCCAGCAATCATGGAAATTATAATCACAGGCAGTTTGAGCCGTTCGGTAAGAATGCGGCAGCTGCTCTACTAATGATAAACAGCTCGTCCCCATGCCATGAACAAGCCGGCCATACGGCAGCCACTCCTTGTTTAGTTCGCTAAATGCCAATCGAATCTCATCGCGTCTAAGGAATGGGCTCGGCGTACGCACAATAGTAATTGCTTGGAATGCATCTTCACGAAGCGTATTGATGGAGAAGGTACTGGCTTGACCGTAGCAGGACCCCAAATGCTCCAGCTGTTGCAGCAACGCAGGCGTATAGATGCTCTTATCCTCCTCAAGCCGAATGGTGAGTTCAGAAAAGATAACTGTACCGCTTCCTTGCACAATATCGAGTGCTTCAAGCTCCACTTGCTCCGCTGCTGATAGATTGCCGCTTAACCATGACAAAAGCAGATTGCTCTGGTAGGCAGAGGAGGTTAGCTTAAGCCGATGCTGCAGTTTTTCGGAAGCTTCACTCTGCATGGACTCCGCCGCTAGTTGTGCATCAAGCCGCCCCAAAATATCCTCCACTTTATCTATATCAATCGGCTTCAACAAGTAGTCATAAGCGCCATGGCGCAGAGCAGTTTGCGCATATTCAAATAAATTATAAGCCGATACCATAACTACCTTCGGTCGATGTTCCTTATCCTCAAGCCATTTCAATAAAGTCAATCCATCCATATTAGGCATCTGGATATCCGTCAGTACAATTTGCGGTTGATCCTGTTGAATGATAGCGATAGCAGCTGCCCCATCCTTCGCTACTAATATTTCAGCTTTTGGCCGCATCGCACTAACTAATTTAGCCATTCCTCTGAGATGCCTTGGCTCATCGTCTACAATTAGTATTTTCAATCCGCTCACGCTCCATCTTCATGCGGTCGCTTTCACTCATTTACTGTTGAATTTCCGCATTAGTTGTTAATTTAATAGCGAGTATAACACTAAATATCTGGTCTGTTGCAAAAAAATATTACATGATCCTATATATGTAATGAACGCACATTTTGAATTGATAGCATACAAAAAGGCCATCCTTTGCAGGATGACCACTGGTTTCAATGGATTCTCGTCGCCTTACTTAAGTCCATATCCTTTCCACATGCTCAAGCTTATTCAGATTAAATGTTAATTTATAAATGTCCGGCTTCGAGGTCGTATTCCAAAAATCAAATCCAAACTTATTATCATAATGGTTCATAATGATCGTCATAATATTGCCATGGGTACCCAAAACAATGTTTTTACCTCGGTGCTCCTCCAGTATTCTCTCTATGACGGGTATCGCTCTTTGTTGTGCGCTTCGAGTCGTTTCGCCGCCCTCCAAAGCAAAATCCATATCGATAAAAGATTTCCTTATCGCTTCATACAGAACGTCCCAAGTAGCCTTATAATCCAAACCCTTTATCGCTCTTTCCACCAGTTCTTCATACTCTACAATCGTCATCGCTTTCCGCTTTGCTAAATGCTCAATCGTCTGCACCGCTCTCGTGTAAGAGCTGGATGCCATAAAATGAATATCGACATCGCCCAGCACCTCTGCAACACGTTTTGCTTCTGAGAAACCCTCCTCCGAAAGCCCGCGCGTTCGTTCTTGTCCAAATTCAAAAGGCGATTCTGCGTGTCTAACCATATAAATGACCGTATTCATAGGTTTATCCTCCGTTAATGTTCAGATCATAAGCAGCTTTTATTTAATCGCTTGGCTAAGAAACAAGTCATGAATATCCGGATACGATTTGCTCGATGGTGTGGGGGTCGCTTGTATGACGGATACAAATTGATGCTCAGGAATGACATTCACCTCTTGTCCGCCAAATCCGCGACATCCATATCCAGCTTGAGACAGCCACCACAAAAAACCATAGGACGGATAGGATGGGGTTATCGCTTGCTTCACAAACGCTGGAGAAACAATCTGTTTGCCATTAATACTGCCATCTCCTAAAAATAGCAAACCTACCTTAGCCATATCTCTAGCAGACAAATCCGATTGTTCTTCACCCTTCATTACCGTATAGGAGAAGCCGCATGGACTGCTCGGCCAAATTCCACTGGCGATATCGAGCGGTTTATACATTTCATGATAAATGAGGTCGTAGGATGTGCTTCCATAGGCTTTGCCTATGACCGCTGATAACAACATGACATCCCATTCCTTATACTGAAAATTCATGCCAGGAACACTGTGCATGTCAATATCAGCGATATGCGATAGCCAGTCATTCGTACGCATCATTTGCTGCATCATCGGACAATGGTAATGAACTCCGCCATTCCAGTAAATGCCTGATGACATCGTTAGCAAATGCCGAATCGTAATCAGCTTATGATAATGATGACTATGACCAGCAAAGGCGGGCAAATAATTGCCTATCGGTTCATCTAGATTATTAATCAAGCCTTTGTCCAAACAGATGCCTACAGCGATGGCTAAAATACTCTTCCATACTGATTTAATAGAATGCCTCGTATTTTCATTACACTTATTGAAGTAACGTTCATAAACCAGTTTCCCGTTTTTCACAATGATCACGCTGTTTATGAGTCTATATCGCTTTTGCTTCACATAATCATCTATCTGCTCTAGAAGTTTAGCATCCATTCCCTCCGCCTCGGGAGTGGACAACTGCCATTCAAAGCTCATTTCAACACCTGCTTTATATATTTCCCGATGATGGAATGACGGTTCGACATTAGTTCAAGCGGCATGCCCTCCGCGATAATAGCTCCTCCGTCATTTCCGCCACCTGGTCCCATTTCGATAATATAATCACAATTGGCAAGCACAGCTGGATCATGCTCGGTAATGATAATCGTATTGCCAGCATCTGCGAGCTGCTGCAGCAATGTCATCAGCCGCTCCGTATCTGAGAATGAAAGGCCTGTCGTCGGTTCATCCAAAATATATACATTATTTTTCCCGCTTTGCCTGTACAGCTCCTTGGCAAGCTTAATCCGCTGCGCTTCACCGCCTGAAATAGATGGCGTCTTTTGGCCGAGCGTAATATAACTCATCCCTACACTTTCGAGCGTACTGAGCGTGGCCGATATCATTTTGTCATAAGCCTTAGATTGTTCATTTCCAAAAAAAATGCTGGCCTCCGCGACGCTCATCATCATAATTTCCTTAATGTTCTTTCCCTCAAGCCTTACACTTAGAGCCTCTTCAACAAATCCTGTTGCCCCGCACATATCGCACTCTACCTCTATGAAGTTGCCGAAGCCAACATAATGGTTTTTAAAACCTTCGCCCTTGCAACCTCTACAGCCTCCTTCAGAATTAACGGTAAACAGACTGGCTGTATATCCTTTTTCCACCGCATCAGGTGTTTTGCTGAACAAAGTTCTGATTCGATCAAATATACCCGTATAGGTTGCTGGACAAGAGGTTTTGCTCCTGCCAATAGGCTTCTGGTCCACCACTATACATTTTTTAATCTGCTCGAATCCAAGTAACGTCACCTCTTCTTGCAGCACAAGCTCTGTATCATCGTTGTCATATATGAACTTGCTTTGGAGTGACTGCTTAAGCTTTGGTACAAGTGTGTGCTGGATTAGGCTGGATTTGCCGCTGCCTGATACTCCCGCTATACCTACCATCAGTCCAAGAGGTATCGTCACGGAGACATCCCGAAGATTATGTAGGCTCGCATGCTCCAGCCTAAGTACTTTGCTTGGATCGGCTAACTTATATTGTGTTTTGACATGCAAGGTTTTGGAGCCATTCAAATAAGGGGCTGTTCGCGATCGTTCACAAGCCATAAAATCAAGGTAGCTGCCTTGGAAAATAAGCTCTCCGCCTTGAACTCCCGCTTCGGGTCCAAGATCGACAATGTAGTCGGCAGCTTGCATAAATTTATGATCATGCTCTACGGCAACGACTGTGTTTCCTCGCTCCACTAAGCCTTGAATGATGCTTATCAGCATCTCCTTCTCTACTTCATGCAATCCGATCGTAGGCTCATCGAATATAAAAATAATAGAATCCATATCCGCAATAATAAAGGACGCCAGAAACAGACGCTGGATTTCACCGCCTGAGAGCGTAGGAACTGGACGTGATAAAGAAAGATGATGAAGCCCTACATCGACCATACACTTAAGTTTCATGACCATTTCATCCAGCAAATTTTTGCTTGATACATTGGCGTGCTGTTTTTGCAAAAACGCAAGCAATTCGTTGATGTACATATCCTCGAGCTCTCTAATCGTTTTCTCACCAATTGTGGTATGAATCGCCTGAAGACCAAGACCTGTGCCTTTACATTTGGGGCATGGGATGGAATCCGCATTAATCCCCCATAAATTCACTTCTTTGTCTTTGCTCCCATGTCTCTTCACTTTGCTGGCCATATGTTTCATCATATCTGTAAAAACAACAACTGCACCTGCAAATCCACTCTTGCGGCAGCCATACTTGAAGGAATGAAAAACATCATCCGGCAAAACACCGATTTTGTCATTTATATCAATCTTGTATATTTCACAAAACTTTTTGATGTTTCCTCTATGAAAACGATGCTTGACCAAAAAACCATCAAACACGTTTTTGATTTGTGTTTCCGGATTAAGAATCGCTTCTTCTTGAATCATCTGATGGCTTCCCGTACCAAGACACTTCACACACATTCCCTTAGGTGAGTTCCTCTGAAACAACTCCATGGAGAGCGGCAGCCCGTCATTGTAGGCAGGATCACGTTTGCCATACGTTGCAAACAAAATGGCAAGTAAATTTCCGATTTTTGTCCGCGTGCCTACTGTACTTCTAGGATTGGATTGCCGGACGATACGCTGCTCAATTGCTACCGCAGGGGACAAACCCGTTATTTTATCAAAAGAAGACACCGCATCAACCATATACTGCGTACCCGAGAACAATAGATAGCGCCGCTTTCCTTCTTCATATAACGTATCGAAAGCAAGACTCGATTTGCCGCTTCCCGATACGCCTGTTATGACTGTCAGCTTATTTTTTGGAATACGAACATCGATATCCTTGAGGTTATGCAGCCTTGCTCCTTCTATCTCTATGAACGCTTTCATGCATGCACTCCATTCTGGCATTGATCTCATACCCATAATTTACCGCACATACGTTCTTATGTAAATAGTTTACTAAAAAGGCTGCCTAATGGCAGCCTTCTCCTTTTAAAATAATGAATATCAGCTCGCCGATTCCACCTGAATAGTAATACTGCTAAATAACTTATCTTGAATGTATACGTTTAGCCGCCACATGCCGGCTTCGGGCAGTACCATCGATGATGGAATAACCGCGTCTGCCCCATTCAGCGGAGAGCCCACACTGCGCGCAGAGAAAACTTCAATCTCCTGCGTAGTGCCTTCTTTTACGCCCATAACGTTAAAGCTGCCCGTGAGTTCCTTCTTGCTCCCCCAGAAATACCACATGTACTTATTTCCTTTCCCCGCAACAATCGGCTGCTCGTCTAGGATCAATCCTTGCTCATTTTGATAAGGGCCTACAAGAAATCCAACCTTGTCTTTCTCGCCAGCAAGCACATAGTTGTGAGGCATTCCATCGTTGCCTGTATACGGCAATTTGAACGTAGATGTGCTTATCCATGGCGAAGGCTCCTGCACTGCCAAAATAAAGTCACCGTAAAATTGTTCATTCAGCTTGACCTCGAATGTCCATGTTCCGCCCAGCGGCAGGCTAAAGCTGGTTGTAAAACGTTCCAACGTCTCATACCCTGAGCTCGGCTCTGTAATGGTCACAGGGGACATAACGGTCAACCGTTTTCCCGATTGCGCATGATAACCTTCAATAGAAATGTTTTTGCCAAGAAAAACATCAATGGACTGCGTGAAATGGAGAACATAGCCTTGCATGACACTCGCTACCACATTCTCTTCAGGAAATACTTGAAATATCATTTCGCCGTTCTTCCTGTATTCCGTTCGAATTTCCTCTACCCTGCCGCTTCCATTTGTTCCGACGATTTGTGAAGGGCTTGTAAACAGCTTGCTCAAATCTGTGGCAAACAGTATATAGACAAGAACGGCTGCGATTGCACTAAGTGCTCCCAGACGAGCAATATAAGACTTTTTCTTCGGTTTATCATTGGCCCTATAAACAATTTTCTCCCTCAATTGCTCAGTGAAGCGAGGATTCACAAACGGGGAACGGCTAAGCGCTTCTTCCCACTGTTTTGGCTCCTTCATATGATGTTTCCTCCTTTTGAATCACTTTGCAGTAAACTTGTCATTTTTTTGCGTGCGCGGTGCAGCCTCGATTTAACCGTCCCTTCCGCTATTTGAAGCAAACTTGCCATTTCTTGCATCGATAATTGATAATGAATTTCCAGTATGAGGACTTCTCGGTAGCGCAGCGGAAGCTTCATAACGGTGTTCCAAATATATTTAGTTTCCATAAGGTCAAAAACTTCTGCTTCCGCTGATCTGGATGTTTCCCTTCTTGTTACGAAATCCATCACAATGACCTTAGAAAAATAAGCACTTCTTTTGTATTTATACGTTTTGTTTCGTGTAATGGCAAGCAGCCAGCTCTTCATACTGGCTTCGCCTCGAAATGTATGCAGCTTCTCATATACTGTCAAAAAAACATCCTGACAAATGTCATCTGCCGCATCGGCATTCCGAATTAAAAAGAATGCAAAATTCCAAACGTCGTTGCCATGTGCATTCATCAAATCAATCAATACGGCATCCGTTTCAAATCCTTTTGCCAAATACTTCACATATTCGAGCTCCACCTCATCACCTCTCTAATTAAGAAGACCCTTCTGCGTTCCTAAAGTTCCCGAATAGGTGAGGAAAGGACATCCATTTGTGATAGTCAAAAGCCGGTCCCTTAATTTCGAGTAAGCAGAAGAAATATCGGTACAAATCACGCACCTGTAATAAATCAGGGAAAGGCAGCACTTCAGCATAACCTTTGCGGAAATGATGAGCTCCCGCTTCATCCAACGAACATTCAATCGCTATTAAATCCATTTCACGAGGACCAAGCACATACGCTTCTGTATCAACGATTGCGCTAACACGTTCTCCATTTGATAGAAACTGCCTCGGATCCATATCGAGCATGATGCATGAGGCATACTCCGGTACCGGCATATTTTCAGCTAATGAACAGTGGTGATCAAGAGATTCGTGGATTGCCGCATTTTCCTTGTAATAACGAGCTGCCAACACCCTTAAAGCGTCTGCTAGCATGTGAGGGAAATCCGCTAATGCATGCCGAACTGAGCCATTTAGAGAACCCCATTCCTTAACTTTATGGGAATGGATCTCCGCAATCGACCTGCCGAAATCCTCCATCAGCATCGCGGATTTATTTTGAAATGACAATGGAATTCCGTTTATTTTTTCAACCGAAATCACTTGTCTTCCATCGATCACGGCCTTGCCAAGTACACTGGGAATAGCGATATTGCTTGTCAATCGTGAAAGATATTGATTAATAATCTCCATATCAAACGTCTCGCTTAATTGTTTTCCGAACAAATTGCTGCATGCCCATACAAAAGGAGCATCAACGGTCTCATCTACGCCGGATGACCGAACAACGTATTCCCCTGCTTCCGTGATGACTAGAAACACGTCACTAGCAAAGCCACCCAGAGTGGACTGTGACATAATAGGTTCAGAAAATAATGATTGTAGGTTCATGCTGTACCTCCCATCCAAGATAATCAAATTTTTACATATTATCATTTAAAAATATAGACTTATAATTACCGCTCTGTTATGATGTTGAATAAGGTCTTTATAAAATTCCCGACTCCTAAAAACATCAAAGGACTGCTTAAAAAGTACATTTCCCGGCTTTCATTAAACGGGAGTACCTTTATAAGCAGTCCTTTTTATTTCAACAGTTATTAGTAGGCAAGAACAGATTCACCGCTAATGATGGTTCCATTGTTTCCGCCTTCACAAATTTCTTTCATGGATCCGGGCTTGTCGAAGTTGAACACATGCATAGGCAAATGATAGTCTCTAGCCAATATAAAGGCTGACTGATCCATTACCTTCAAATTATATTGCAAAACATCATTGTAATGAAGAGATTTGAACCGCTTCGCATCGGCATCATATTTAGGGTCGGCATTAAAGATGCCATCTACGCCTTGTTTTGCAACCAAAAGCGCCTCACAATTCACTTCAATAGCCCTTTGTACCGAAGGATAATCCGTTGTCACGTAGGGTTGACCGTTGCCTCCAGCAAAGATGACGATATAACCTTGCTCCAAATGGTGGATTGCACGCAGTCTGATGTATGGCTCGGCGACCGAAGTAATCGGTATTGCTGTCATTACGCGAACTTCTTTGTCTGTTTTAGCTTTCAGAACCCCGCGAAGCATCAAACTATTAATGACGGTTGCAAGTGTTCCGATGTTGTCTGCTTCCGCTCTTTCGATTCCCCAGCTTTCCGCCATATTGCCGCGAAATATATTCCCCCCGCCAATAACGAGCGACACCTCTACTCCTAAACGGACTACGGATATAATTTCATTCGCAATGTAATTTAACCGTTCAGGCTCAAAACCGAATTCAGCATTTCCTGCAACTGCCCCGCCGCTAAGCTTAATAAGAACCCTCTTGTACCTCATTCGCCGTTACACCTCCATAGGATAAAAAAAAACACTAAAGCAATAGATGCTTTAGTGTAAAAGTGAAATGGGAATATGAAAAACACGATTGGTTAACGCAACCTTGCACTTGATCCTCATATCCCCACTCCTTCCATTTATTAATTCTCACATATTTTATACTGAGTACGAGCAAAAAAGCAACTACCCATTAGCAGCAAACATTTCTACTCCACTTTTGTCGCATGCTTCTGAGCAAGAAGCGACAGCTCAGCTGCTTTGAAAGCATGCTCCTGCGTCATGGCATGCTCAGTGCCGTTCAAGCAATCGAGAATGAGCTGGCCAAAATAAGGGAAGCCCACTTTGCCGCGAAGCTGAATATGCTGCTCGCCATCTGCGTTTACCAAATAAAGCTGGTCGCCATCCTTATCTTTAGCGATATCAATATACTTCCTCATCTCGATGTAGCCTTCTGTTCCGAGAATCATAGTACGGCCGTCGCCCCATGTTCCAAGACCGCTTGGTGTCAGCCAGTCGACACGGAAGTAGCCGGTTGCCCCATTCTCGCCAACAAGCGTCATATCTCCAAAATCCTCAAGCTCTGAATACTCCTTATTGGCATAGTTGGCCACCTTGCTGTTTACAACATTGGCATTCTGATTGCCTGTAAAATATAGAAATTGTTCAATTTGATGCGATCCGATATCACAAATAATGCCGCCATACTTTTCCTTCTCAAAAAACCATGACGGGCGGGAGGCAGCGTTCAAACGATGCGGCCCTAGTCCAATGACTTGAACAACACGTCCAATTGCACCTTGTTCGATCAATTGACCCGCATAAACCGCGCATTCCACATGCAATCTCTCGCTATAATATACTGCGTATTTTTTTCCTGTATCTGCGTATGCAGCGCGAGCGTCCGCGAGCTGTTCAAGCGTTGTAAATGGCGCTTTATCGGTAAAATAATGTTTGCCGCTCTGCATGACGCGAACACCTAGCGGTCCGCGCTCCGATGTTACCGCTGCAGCTGCAACCAGCTGCACCTCATCATCGGAGAGCACCTGCTCTTCCGACTCAGCTGCCTGTACTTGCGGATATTGACGGATAAATGCTTCAACCTTAGCGGGGTCAGCGTCGTATACCCATTTTAAAGTAGCGCCCGCTTCCACAAGTCCGTTGCACATGCCATAAATATGACCGTGATCAAGACTAACAGCGGCAATTACGAATTGCCCATCCTCAACTACTCTATTCGGCTTTCCCTTTGGCGCATATTTCATGCCATCTGCATTACTCATCGTTCTAGTCCTCCTTTTGATAGGCTGAGCTTGCGATTTTCTCTTGCAGATGCTTATAAAACAACTCCTCATCGATGGGCAAATCTACCCAGCCATCCGTCCATGTCGATAGCAGCATCGCATTCGAGAGCATAAGCCCTTTGATGCCTTCCTCACCTGGAGCAATCAATGGCTCATTGAAAAGAATCGCATTCACCCAGTTTTGTGTAATGCCTTTATGATCAGGGTTGCTGCCATGAATAGGAACTTCACATTTCCAACATTCCGGCTGACCGAAGCCGCCTTTGAACTGCTTGTTGAATTCCGGCTCAGGAACCGTTAGACGCCAGAATGTTAATTGGTTATTTTCAATTACAATTTTACCGCGATCACCGCTCACTTCCAGTCTGTTCGTTCCTGGCGCTTCGCCAGTCGTCGTCACGAACACTCCAGTAGCTCCGTTCTCGTACTCAACGAATGCGGTTACATCATCCTCAACCTCGATGTCACGATGCTTGCCGAAGTAGCAGAAAGCACGGACGCGCTTTGGCATCATACTGATTGTCCATTGCCACAAATCGAGCTGATGCGGATCTTGGTTTAGCAGCACTCCGCCGCCTTCACCAGCCCAAGTTGCACGCCAAGTACCGGAGTCATAATAGCTTTGAGAGCGATACCAATTGGTTATAATCCAATTGGTTCTTCTTATTTCACCTAGCTCGCCGTTATCTATCAATTCTTTCAGCTTCACGTATATCGGATTTGTCCGTTGGTTATACATCATGCTGAATTTCACATTTGTTTGGCTGGCTGCGTCATTCATCTCGCGAACCTGCTTCGTATAAACACCTGCCGGCTTCTCGCAAAGCACATGCAGACCACGCTTAAAGCAAGCAATAGAAAGCTCTGGATGGGAGAAATGCGGCGTCGCAATGAGCACTCCGTCAACAAGTCCAGAGTCCATCATTTCATAAGGATCCTCATATAATCCGACTTGATCGCCAAGCTTTTCTTTTGCCCACGCAAGATTTGCTTGTACACAATCACTAACTGCGGTTATTTCAACTCCACCGACTTCACCTTTTAATAAGTAGCCAATATGACCCTTGCCCATATTTCCTAGTCCGATAATTCCCAAACGAACGATCTGCATCCGAATACCGCCCCTTTATTTACAATGTTATAATAGCAGCTGCTTTCACAATCATTTTGCCTGCCTATATGGTAGCATTTTGGGATGCAGTGGGCTTCATTCGCATTAACTTGTTTACGCTTTTATTTGACTGTGGTTGGTGTATAATGATGGTATTTATGAGTGGAGGCGAAAGGATGAGCAAGCAGCAACAAATCAAATTACCGTTCACAATGGGAACCAGCTCTGATTTTAATGCTCATATTCCCTATCATAGTCACTTTCATTACGAAATCTATTATTTCCATGGCGGCAAAGTAAACTATCTTATTAATGACCGCATCTATGTTCTGGAGCCTGGCGACTTGCTGCTTATGCACGGGATGACACTGCACCGGGCACATGTCGATCCAAGCGCAGTTTACCACCGGTCGATCCTACATTTTGATCCGTATTACTTCAAGCAATTTATTCAGCCTTCATTTGCAGCGGACCTGCTCGAGCCCTTCGAGAAGCTTCAAAATATACGTTTGCAGCTGAGGGGCAATGAGAAAGCGGAAATAGAAGCTAGTCTTCATAAGCTTGAACAGCTTTACGTACTTCAGGACAGCTTCTCCATTCAGCGATTTCAAGCTTTAATGCTTGATTTTCTTATTCAGATCAATCAGCTTTGCCAGAAGCCKCTGAAGGATAAGCCAACCTTTCCAACCTCCAAAGAACGCCATGTTCAAGCAATCATCTCCTATTTGGAGTGCCATTATAATGATGATATTACGCTAGAGGCGATTCAAGCTGAGCTGCACTTAAGCAAATACTATTTGGCTAAAACATTCAAAGAGGTTACTGGATTTACAATCTTCCAGTTTCTCATGCAGCGTAGAATCTATCAGGCCAAAATCGAGCTTATCAACACCATTCACCCCATTACCGACATTGGTTATGATGTTGGTTTTAAGCATCCCTCTCATTTCAGCCGCGCTTTCAAGCTGCATACCGACCTTACACCCGAACAATATCGCAAGCAAAATCATGTCTCTTCCGATCAACTGTAAACCGCTTCATTCCAAATTTGTGGATTGAAGCTCTTGACCTATTTAGTTGTTAAGCGTATTATTGTCATAACAACTAAATGAAAATAGCAGGTGAAAGCAATGGAAATTATACAATCAGTAGGCTATATGCTCAGCAATACAGGCCGTAAACTAAACCTTCGGCTGCATCAGCTTTTTCAAGATTATGACGTTACGCCTGAACAATGGTCGCTGCTCATGTATCTTGATGAGCACGATGGCATGACTCATAAAGATTTGGCACAGCGCTCCGACAAGGACCCCGCCAACATTACACGGCTTGTTGACCAGCTTGAACGAAAAGCGCTTGTCCGACGTGTCGCCAATCCGAATGACCGCCGATCACAGCTGCTTTATTTAACCGCTAATGGCAGAACATGCTCTAATGAACTGGCACCTATCGAAGAAAAATTTGTTGCACAGCTGTTGACAGATATTTCGGAAGACGAAATTCAATCATTCAAAAAATTTATCGCCAAAATAACTAAAAACGCAGAACTGAACCACGAATCAAACACAAAGACGAGTGAATGATCGGCGAACATCTGAGAGGGGAACCTATAATGAATACGAATAAACTATGGAGCGCCGACTTCATTAAAATATGTTTAAGCAGCTTTTTTCTATTTTTTGCTTTTTATACATTAGCAACAGCGTTGTCCGTTTATGTGACCAATGGGCTTGGAGGATCTGACACGCAAGCCGGATTATCGATGACTGTTTTCGTTATCGCCTCAGTACTGCTTCGGCCCTTCGCTGGCCAATTGATGACCCGTTATGGGGAACGGAAGATCGTTATTATTTCATTGCTGCTGTTTCTATTGTTTTCGATCGCATACTTAGGTGTTTTTGGCTACGCGATGCTGCTGCTGGTTCGTTTTTTTCATGGCGGCACGTTCGCTATCGCAACTACCTCTACGAATACGACTGCAATCGGAATCATACCCGAGCATCGCAAAGGAGAGGGAATTAGTTACTTCAGCTTATTTATGAGCCTCGCGATGGTCATCGGCCCTTTCGTTGGCTTAACGATAACAACGCATGGCGGCTTTACAGCGATGTTCGCATTATGCGCGGTGTGCGCGCTCATCTCCTTCATCCTAGGCGCTTCAACAGCCAAGAAATCCGCCGCTGCCAAAGCTGAACAACCGATCATAAAAACGAAGAGCAAGCTGCATTGGCGCGATCTTGTAGAGAAGAAAGCTGTGCCCATTGCACTTAGCGGGTTTGTAGTCGCGTTCGCCTACAGCGGGCTCGTAACGTTTATGTCGGTTTATGCTCATGAACAGGCTATTGATCAATATGCCAGCTATTTCTTTGTGTGCTTCGGCATTATGATTGTATTGCCTCGCCCGCTTGTCGGTAAATTGCTTGATCGTGTAGGAGAACATGTCATTGTATATCCCAGCATCGTTATATTTGCCATCGGCATGCTGCTGCTTAGCCAAGCAAGCTCGCCCGTTATTCTGCTTGTTTCCGGTGCTGTCATTGGTCTCGGATACGGCGCCCTGCTGCCTTGCTTTCAGACCATAGCCGTGCTTGCTGCTCCGGCTCATCGCAGAGGGCTCGCTACAGCAACGTTTTATTTGCTGTTCGACCTTGGATATGGAATTGGATCCTACACACTTGGCTCCTTGGCTTCAAGCTACGGGTACAGCGTTATGTATATACTTTGTGCCATTATAATTGCCTTATCTTCCGTCATTTATTTCACACTTCACCATAAACGCAAAAGATTGTTGGCTATATCAGATGATAACGCCTATAGCTCATCCTAGGCCTATCGTTAGCTGATCCTCAACAGGCAGCATAATTTCCACGACTGTTCCTTCGTTCATCACACTGCTAATTTGAAGCGTACCCTTGTGCGCTTCAATAATGCGGTTGCTGATCATTATGCCAAGCCCAGTCCCTTTTTCTTTCGTTGTCAGAAAAGGTTCGCCAATTTTCGAAATAAGCTCCTCCGGTATACCTGGACCGCCATCTATAATTCGGATATGAACGAAGCCATCCTCCAAGCTTGCAACCGTCACAACAACTTCGCCGCCCTGCGGCATTGCCTCTAACGCATTTTTAATAATATTTAAAAAAACCTGCTTAAGCTGGTCCACATTGCAAAATATACTCGGCCGTGTATGGTCAAAACAAACCTTCAACTCCACATTTATAAGAATAGCTTGTGTTTCCAGCAAAGATAATACACTTCGCAGTATCGGCTCTAGAGGCTCGCTGCGATAGTTCGCGAAATGCGGCTTCGCTAACGTCATAAACTCATTTACGATTAAAGTAATACGGTCAATTTCATTGGCCATAATTGAAAAATAATGCGGGTTCTCCGGGTATTTACTGCTTAATAGCTGCGTGAAGCCCTTTAGCGCTGTTAACGGATTTCGAATTTCATGCGCTACGCCTGCGGCAAGCTGACCAATTGCCGACAGCTTCTCCGAACGAATAAGAACCTCCTCCGAGCGTTTGCGGTCGGTCAAATCACGAATCACACTGAGCATGACATCCTTGCCCAAATAATTGTTAATTCGGATACTTGAAACTTCCACATCCAGTAATTTTCCGTCCGTACGAATAAGAACACGTTCCTCAAAAGGTGTTGCCTCGTCCGTCGACATAATGAGATGCATTTTCTCAAGCGTTAATGCATGGTGGCTCTGATGAATAAATTCGAACACACTTGTACCGATTATCTTTGCTTCCGATTCAATTCCTAGCGCTTCCAAAGCTAGCTTGTTCGCGTAAAGCACGATCCCTTGATCACTCATAACGATCGGCTCAGGAACAAACTTTATAATTTTTTGATACAACTTGGCATTTTCCATTAACAATTTTTCTTTTTCACGTTTAGGTGTAACGTCTTGAACGGTTCCAAGCAAGGACAGTTCTCCATTGAACATAATAACTGTACTGTTTCCCTCCAAATAGATGCGGCTGCCGTCTTTTTTTATTCCTTTACTTTTGATAGGGAATTGACTTAATCCAATACCCATTTCACGTAAAATCTTGCTTTTGTGAATATTGATTTCATCCTGATCCATTAAATCGTTTATCGAGATGGCGTACATCTCCTCTACCGTATAACCATACATCTCCGCTAGATACGGGTTGGCATAAACAATCTTATCCCTTAGCCCTACGAATACACCTGCTACAACGTTTTCCATCAAGCTTTTATATAAATATTCCTTTTCGTGCAAGGAAGCTTCCATTCGCTTCTGCTTGGTTATATCATGAATAATAAGCTGGACAGCATTTTTACCATCAAATTTCACAGCTACTGCTCTCATTTCAACCTCTATCACTTGCTGGTCCAGACGAAGCAGCTCGTAATAGGTAAACGTAGAAGGATTAGCCTCTAGAATCAAATAGTTGATCATAGCTGGAAACCGCTCCATAAATTCGGGATGTATGAATTTGTTTATGGGGTCTCCAATGATATCATCGAAATTGCTAATGCCCAGCATGGTTAGCATTGCGTGATTAGCAAAAACAATATTATCTTCTAACACAACAATAAGCCCGTCAGGAAGCATATGAACTAAATGCTGATATCTCTCTTCGCTTTCCCTCAATTGTTCATTAACCTCGACGATTTTAATCCCCTCATCTCATCTCATTTCAACAAGCAGCTTCATCCTGTTGATTACTTTCAACATCTTCTGCCTTCTTCCTGCTCAACTTCAATTTTAAAATACAAAAAAACATTGCCGCCAGCAAGTGTATCGATTAGCGGCAATGTCTATAAGAGAATCATTAATTCGATTTACTACTCATTCATAAAGCCCCGTGCCGCTAAAACTCTAGCTGATGAAATGCTAACCTTTCACCCCAGCTACATTAAGTCCACCCATAATGTAACGCTGGAAAATAAGAAAAAAGATAAGCGGCGGAACCATCGTAATCGAAAGCACCGCAAACTTCACATTCCACTGAATCGTGGAGCCGGAATACACCACATATCTGAAAATACCTGTTGCAAGAGGATACATATCCTTCTCCAGCATAACAAGTGACGGCCAATAAAAATCATTCCATGTGCTGGAGAAATAGAAGATGATAAGCGTCATTAGGATAGGTACCGACAAAGGAATCGCGATCCGAATGAAGCATAGAAACTCACTAGCTCCGTCGATTCTGCCTGCTTCAAACAGTTCCTTATGCAATCCATCGAAAAAGTTTTTCATGAGCAGCAAATAAAAAGCATTCGCGCCTGCTGGAAGCCAAAAGGCCCAGTAGCTGTTTAGCAAACCTAAGCTTTGCAAGTTAAGGAAGTTTGGAATTAAATAAGTAGCAGATGGAATCATCAGGGTAGATAAGAAAAACAGCATGACCACTTTCTTGAAAGGTACCCGCATATGTGACAACGCGAATGACGTCATGCCAATAAAGACAAGGGCGAAAATAACTGTTCCAACAAAAATCATCAGCGTATTTTTCAAAAACTTAAGCATCGGAATAACATGCCATGCATCAATATAGTTATGCCACAGCCAATCCTTTGGGAAAAACGGCGCAGGGAAAGCAAAAAATTCCCCAGTCGTCTTCAGAGAGCTAAGCAGCGTATTCAGAAAGGGATACAGCATGGATACAATGATTATGCCGATAAAAAGCACCATCACAGCGTAACCAAGCTTTACTTGCCAACGTTTGAAATCAAATGACGAGATTATGGAACGCTCGGTATTTTTCATCCTTTTTCACTCCTATTCTGCACTTTCAGGTAGAAGAATGAGAGCACCATCATAACGGCGAACATCATCGTACCCATTGCTGTTGCTTTGCCAAAATCCAAATAAGTAAATGCATTTCTGTTCATAAGCAGCATATAAGTTAAAGTCGCGTTGTCCGGACCTCCGGCAGTCATAGCCAGTTGTGCTTGGAAGCTTTGCGAGGTGTTAATGATTTGAAGTAAAAACATCAGGAACAGCAATGAGCGCAAATTAGGCAGTGTAATAAACTTAATTCGTTGCCATACACTTGCACCGTCGATTTCCGCAGCTTCATACAGATCCCGCGGTATGCCAACGATTGAAGCCAAATAGATGAGCACCGCTCCTCCAAAGTTTTGCCACGTTTCCATAATAACGATCGAGATCATGGACATGCCTTTTGTGAAGAAATCAATTGCCGGCAATCCGATGCCCATCAGAAATGCATTAATTGGTCCGATCGGATCATAAAACCAAACCCACATCCCATACAACACGATAGCTGGTATTACACTTGGCAAATAACCCGCAACGCGAGCTAGCCCTTGAAATCTTCTGAGCTCCGATACAGCAATAGCAACTGCAGCGGGTACCCAAAAGCCAATGACTACGCAAAGCCCCATATAATACAGCGTATTTTTTATTGCGATATAAAAGTCACTTGAACTCGTAATATCGATGTAGTTTTGCAGTCCAACAAAAACATTCCCTTTAACGAAATCCACCTCTTGAAAGCTGAACAGAACTCCCTTAATAATAGGAATCCAGAGAAAGAGCAAGAAAACGATAATTTCGGGAAGTACAAACAAGGCCCCCCAAATATAGAGGTTCCACTTGCGCTTTTTCTTCGTGCTTATCGTTGATGTAATCGTTTGTGTTGCCATGGTTCTCCCCCTCCCAAGGTGCAGCGATACTTATGATCACTTCTAATTTGAAAAAAAGGGCCAATACCGAGGTTATTGGTATTGGCCCTTGGTGTCGCGGCTTATTATTGGATCGTAATTTTATCGTAGAATTCCGATTGGACTTTAGCTGCTGCTTCATCCAACACCTTTTTCAAATCTACATCTTTTGTCGTGAACACTTTTTGAATAACGTTAGCCATTTCAGCATAGAAAGCTTGTGTTTCATACTGCGGCTCTGGCTTACCATCAAGCAAAGCCATCAAAGCAGGGTCATATGTGAACACATTGTCGTGTTTAGCCAACATCGTATCCCATTTTTTACCGAACTCGGATTCTGGTGTCCAGTAGAAAATCGTTTGTGGAATATATACTTTGTTTTCTGCTTTACGTGTAGTGACTTCACCATCGATTGCATTAATGAATTCGTCAGTGAAATACTCCGAAGTCAACCAGTCAAATGCAGTTTTTTGCTGTGCAGCATCTGCTTTAGGGTTGATGACTTTGAAGCTGCCGCCTAGTACGCCAGTATGCTTGCCGCCTTTAGTTACGGATGGGATTGGATAAATAACGACGTCGTCTTTGCTGATACCGCCTGTGTTGATGGCTGCATCCGCTGCGTTGCCGCTTCCGCACATAACCATTGCACCGCGGCCTTGGTTAAACAGGTTAAGTGCATCGCCGTAGCCTAGAGCCCAGTTTTTCGGAAGCACGTCAGCATCTTTCAGCTGCTTGTAAAACTCCAACGCTTTCAAACCTTGTTCACTATTGAATGTTGCTTTTACTTTGCCGTTCTCAACCGTTTGAATGTCGCCGCCCGCTGCAAACAAGAAGTTCGTCCAGTTCCAGCCTGCTTCTGTGCCTTTGCCCATTGGGATAAAACCAGCAATACCTTTAGCCGGATCGTTTACTTTTTTCGCCGTTTCAATCAGCTCTTCCCAAGTCCAGTCAAGCGATGGAAGCGGAACGCCTTTTTCTTCGAAAATTTTCTTGTTAAGCGTAATTGTCATAACATAAGCATCTACCGGAATACCATAAATTTTACCGTCAACGGAGAACGGACCAGTCATAATTGGATTTAAATCATCTTTGTTTTTCCAATTTTCAATAAGGCTCGTAACATCAGCCGCCCAGCCTTTTTCTGCTAGAACACGTCCTTCTGTCAAATAAGCATTAAACTCTGTTGGCGCATTGTTAGCAGCCATTTTAATTCCGATTTCAGATGGATTGTACTGCCAATCATCCGTTTTGATCGTAACGTTAGGGTTTGCTTTTTTGAAACGCTCAATTTTCAGGTTCAACTGCTCGATTGCTTCTGTTCTATCCGGCGGTTGGCCTTGAACTGTAATTTCAACAGGCTCTGCTGGTTTCTCTGTTGCTGGCTGCTCCTCTGTTTTGTTTACAGCTGCATTCGTTGCTTTTCCAGCATTTTCTTCTTTTCCTTTATTCCCGCCATTGTTACTGCCGCCGCTGCAGCCTGCCAATACAATCATTAGTACCAGCATGCTGATTACGATTCCCCTGATCTTCATCGTGTTAGTTCCCCTCTCAATTAGGTCTTTTGTTGCTTGCACCCTCATTATAAGTCAGCTACTTCTCTCTACACGATGGTCGCTGTTACGGTTAAGGTGTGCGCTGTTATGATTTCGACATAGGGTTCGACATATAAAAACTGCTCGCGCAGCAGCACGAGCAGAAATGTTATTTTTTTAAATCTGATAGATTATAGCCAAAGTACTTTTTAAACATTTTGCTAAAATGCTCCGGCGACTCATAACCAATCTCATCCGCAATCTCGTATCTCCGCATATCAGTCGTAAGCAGCAGCCTTCTTCCCGCTTCCATTCTCTGCTTCGTCAAGTAGTCCCATATCGTAATATTTAGCACCTTTTTAAATAAATAGCTCAAATAATTGGGACTTAGATGAACGGCGTCCGCAATATCCTGCAGCTTCATTCCTTTTTTACTAAAATGTTTGTCTATGTAGCCTCTCGCTTCCTGAATATCTCCATTATGATCCTCAGTAGATTTTTTGTCTGACATATCCTCGGCCAAAAACACATGATGGTCATGATGAACCTCTGTCATTTTTAACGCGGATATCGCTTCCTTATAAAGCTCTGCCCAACTGAACAGCCCTTCCTTAATCGTACTAATCCCAATCGTGCATTGGACATTTAAGTATTCCAGCAGATGCGCATGAAGCTGTTGTCCGATCGTCGTCAGCAAGCTGCTTCTCATCGAATGGTCCAGCTCCTTCGCAGAAAGCTGCAGCACGACAGTCAGAGCTCCATTCGGTGAATAGAACAATAACTTATCCCAGCTGCTGATCGTTTCCTCTACCACGTTGTAGCAGGCATACTTAATCAAATTCCGATCCCGCAAGGACTGAATATCTTTATCCGTTTTACCAGCGTTTTTCAAATGCAGCTGGATCGTAAACAAACAGAAGTAGGGGCCCTCCATCTTTAATCCTAATGATTGAAATAAAGCTTCAACCTCCGACTCGCCAAGGCCTTCCGTAATTAACTCGTTAAGCAGCATATGCTGCTTTGGATTCGTTTCCTCCAAATAAAACTTGCGGTTGAACGCAGCATCGGAAGCCGTACGGAGCTCACTTTCCTTATGTCTTAGCAAGCCTCCAACAATCTGTATAAGCTGCTTCGGCATGACTGGTTTCACGATATATTCTTTGGCTCCGAACTTCATTGCTTTTTGTGCATAAGCAAATTCTCCATGCGCTGACAGCACGATAATCGGCACAGCGCTATTTTCTACAAATATCGTTTCCATGAGCTCAATGCCGTTCATATGCTCCATCTGAATATCTGTAATGATCAAATCTATTTTTTCCAGTCGAAAATAATCCAAAGCTTCAAAGCCATTGCCAGCCGTAAACAGCTCGCCGATTTGAATATCCGACTGCCTTAATATTGAGCTGATCCCTTTACAAATCATCGGTTCATCATCAACAATCAGTATATTATACATGCTCTTCCTCCCTCATGAGGTCATCTATGGTATGTGAGATTGGTATCGTAAGCTGAGCCCGAAGCCCGCCTTCCGCACGCAAAGCATATTCCAAACCGAATAACTCGCCAAAATGCAATTGGATTCGTTTATTGACGTTTAGAATGCCGTATCCCGCATCAGGATTTCGGCCTTCCAAAATATCATAAATGTGCGCAACATCCCTCAAGCGATATCCGTTGTCTTCTATTGCAATGACGATGCAATCCAGCTCCAGCTTGATCGTTATCCATAGCTCGCCATCACTATCCATTCGTTTGATGCCATGTACGATTGCATTTTCGATAAGCGGCTGCAGTACAACCTTCGGAATTAGACAGCTCTTCGCTTCCTCTTGAATGATCCAATTGACATTAAAATTATAATCATAACGTTTTAGCTGCAGCCTTACATAAGCCTCTGCATGCTGCAGCTCTTCTTCAATCGTAATTAATGATTTGCCGCGGCTAAGGCCAATTCGCATAACAAGGGACAGATCACGCACCATTTCCGCTGACTCGTCCGTTCCCTCAAGCGTCATCCGCCAATAAATAGACTCCAGCGTATTGTACAGCAGATGCGGATTGATTTGTGAATGAAGGATCGACAGCTCCGCCTCCTTTTGCTTCAGCTCAAGCTCATATTTATCATGGATCGTTTCATTTAACCGCTCTGTCATATCCATGAAATTGTTGTTTAAAATTTCGATTTCATCCTTAGTACGCTGCGGATACTGTGTTAATCCAAGTGGTTTGCCTGGCTCATAAGAGCGTGTATGCCTAGCGAGTCTAGAAATTGGACGAACAATGGAACGAATAAAGTAAACACCTAATAAGAGCAACAGCAGGAAATAACCCATCATTGAATAATAAACGAGCTGCTCAATAACCTTATGATCACCGATAATGGATTGCAGCGGTGTTTTGTAGAGCAGCTTTGTTTTGCTTTGCTCGCTTTGATGAATGGCATACAGCCACTTCTTGCCATCAACCTCCAGCGTATAATATCCACTCGGCGAACTCGATACGTAGTCCGGCAACGGGAGGATCTTTCCGATGGAGTAGTTGCTTGTTGTTGAGATGATCGTATTATCTTCATTTAAAATCAATAATTCGCCATCCTTCGCCACATTATCAGGATCAAGATCACTTGCCAGCACACGTTCAAGTCCCGACGCGATCAAGTACCCAGCTTCTGGTGATCGCCCATTCGTTATGCTGTTCATTTGTTTAACCATAACAAGCGTCTCCAGATCGGACGGATTATCTCCGAATTGATGCAGTACCTTCAGCACTCCCCGTCCCTGAGCACGATAAGCCTCCTTATACCATGGAAGCGCATCCACATTTGTAGAGAAGTAGATGCCTCGCGTCTGCATATCCAAAGAAGGCACAAAAGAGTAAAGGCTTTCAGAATCCGGCATGAAAAAAGAATACGCTATTTTAGGAGATGTTTGTTTGAGCAGCATCTCATCCAGAGACGTGAATCGTCTAAAACGCTCGTAGGATGAAGACAACGGGATATTAAGCATTTCCTGAATTTCCTTGGTCATCATGATCGAATTCATGGTCTCTTCCATATGAATGATAGTTCGATCAATCGTTACATGACTCGATTCCACCCACTTCACCAGCGTCGAACCCACTTGCCGTTCCGTAATTTCTGCGACATTCCGCGAGACAACCCAATCCATAAAAATAACAGGTATAACGACTAGTACGATAAACAACGCGATGAACCGCTGGAGCATTGTGAGATTAGTAAAGGATTCTCGCATCTATTATGCAGCCTCTCTCCATTGAATACTTCTTAAATCTTAATTGTAGCCGATAATACGCCCGCTTCCATGTTCAATATTATGTTTATTGTAATCGATATTCAGATCTTTTTTCGACATCTTTTTTCATAACATAATAAAACGGCCATCTTAATCGCAAAAAAAAAAGACTGTCCTTTAAGTAGATCACTCTACTTAAAGGACAGTCTCTAATGTGATGCTTTATATTTAGCCTTCGAGAAGAAGTGCTTCTGGATCCTCTAGAAGCGCTTTGACGGTTACGAGGAAGCGAACAGCTTCGCTGCCATCTACGATACGGTGATCGTAAGACAATGCAAGATACATCATCGGACGGTTTTCCATACGAACGTCATCGATTGCTACTGGACGAATTTGAATTTTGTGCATGCCGAGAATACCAACTTGCGGTGCATTAAGAATTGGCGTGGACAGCAAGGAGCCAAATACGCCGCCATTCGTAATAGTGAAGCTTCCGCCTTGCAAATCAGAAATAGCAAGCGTGTTTGATCTTGCTTTGCCAGCAAGCTCAACGATATTTTTCTCGATTTCAGCGAAGCTTAGACGGTCCGCGTCACGAACGACCGGAACGACAAGACCTTCTTTTGCAGATACTGCAATGCCGATATCATAGAATTTTTTCGTAACAATATCTTCGCCGTCAATTTCAGCATTAAGCAGCGGGAATGCTTTAAGCGCACCAACTACAGCTTTCGTAAAGAATGACATAAAACCTAGGTTTACATCATTTTTCTCGAAGAAAGCTTGCTTGCGGCGTTTGCGCAAATCAAGAATCGCAGTCATATCCACTTCATTGAAAGTCGTCAGCATCGCTGCTGTGCGTTGTGCTTCAACTAAGCGGTTAGCAATCGTAACCCGGCGACGAGACATCCGTTTGCGTTCAGTCGGCTTCACATCTTTGCCTGCGTTAGCAGGTTCTGATTGTGTTAGCGGAGCAGATTTAACCGGAGTGGCAACCGCTGGTGCAGGTGCAGCAGCAGGAGCTTGTCCTTGCGCTGAAAGATCAATGCCTTGCTCACGAGCACGTTTACGAGCAGCTGGCGATGCATTAATCGTTGCTGCACTTTCATTTGCAGAAGAGGCAACAGGCGCTGCTGGAGCAGCAGCTGGTGCAGCTACTGCGGCAGGAGCAGCAACAGGAGCTGGCTCAGCTGCCGGAGCAGCAGGTGCGGCTGCACCGCCCGCTGCTTCTCCAATCGAACCGATCGCTTCGCCTACAAGTACAACTTCTCCGTCTTGTTTAGCGATGCGAGATACAACACCGCTATTGTCAGCGCTAATTTCTATGTTAACCTTATCGGTTTCAAGCTCTAGTAGGACATCTCCCTGATTGACGGAGTCGCCTTCCTTCACGAACCATTTGGTAATTGTGCCCTCAGAAATGGACTCGCCTAGTTCCGGTACAATAATTTCAGCCATTAGTCACTACCCCCTAATCAAACTTGTTTCAACTGGTTTGCCGTTCAATGCTGTCGAAATAATCCATTTTTGTTCTGCGGCATGTACTTCTTGGTGTCCGCTTGCAGTACTTGAACGATCAGGTCTGCCAACGTAGCGAACAGCTGCCTTCTTAGGAGCTAACGCGCGAAGACGCGGTTCCATGAAGCTCCATGACCCCATGTTTTGCGGTTCTTCTTGTACCCATACGATTTCTTCAAGCTTGTCGAATTGCTTCACAATGCGTTCGATTTCTGCATGAGGGAACGGATACAGCTGCTCTACTCTTGCAACGCGCAGCCATTCATAATCTTCAGCATTTGTCGATGCAAGCGCCTCTTCAATATCGATAGCTACTTTACCTGTGCAAAGAAGCAAACGTTTCACTTTATCCTTCTGTTCCTTCGGCTCTGTCAGCTTGAATTGCGGAAGCACCGGCTTGAATGAGCCTTCGCTGAACGCAACACCATGCGACGCAACACGAGGGTTACGGATCAAGCTCTTAGGCGCCATTAGAACGAGCGGACGAACATGCTCCGTGCCAAGCGACGCTGCTTGCTTGCGCAGCAAGTGGAAATATTGAGCGGACGTTGAAAGGTTCGCAACGGTCCAGTTGTTATCAGCTGAAAGCTGAAGGAAACGTTCAAGTCTAGCGCTTGAATGCTCCGGTCCTTGGCCTTCATAGCCATGCGGCAGCAAAATCGTAATGCCTGATTTTTGCGACCATTTCGCACGGCCAGCTGAAATGAATTGGTCAAAAATAACTTGGGCAACGTTGGCAAAGTCACCATATTGCGCTTCCCAGATAACAAAGGTTTCAGGCGCAAATACGTTGTAGCCATATTCAAAGCCGAGTACTGCCGTTTCCGACAATGGGCTGTTATGAACGGCAAAGGATGCTTTCGCTTGCGGCAAAATGTGCAGCGGCGAGAACTTAGCTGCCGTCGCATTATCATTAAGCATGATGTGACGATGTGCAAACGTTCCGCGCTCCGAATCCTGACCGCTTAGACGAATAGGTGTACCGTCTGCAAGAATCGTTGCGAATGCAAGCGTCTCGGCATGTGCCCAGTCAACCTTTTCCCCATCGTTCAAAGCTGAAGCTCTGCGCTGCAAAATACGTTGAAGCTTCGTATATTCGGTGAAACCCTCTGGACGGTTAAGCAGCTCCAGGTTGATTTCACGAAGCGTCTCAAGCGGAACTGCAGTGCGTACTTCCTCGCCTGTAGGCAGCGTTGTTTTGTTTTGCTCACCGCGAAGCTTCGGCTCGCCTTCCTTCGCTTTCATTGCATCATAGGCTGCTTGCAGCTTGCCGTTCGTACGTTGACGCAATTCTTCAACCTGCGCTTCCGTAATCGCCTTCTCACCCTTCAACTGCTCGCTGTAAAGCACGCTTACGGTCGGATGATTGCGAACCTTTGCATACATCAGCGGTTGTGTTACTTCTGGATCGTCCATTTCATTATGACCGAAACGACGGTAACCAATCAAATCAATAACAAAACCTTTATTGTAGCGGAGACGGTATTCACAAGCGAGGCGTACTGCTGCCAAGCATGCTTCCGGCTCATCCGCATTTACGTGTACGATAGGAATGTCGAAGCCTTTAGCAAGATCACTTGCGTAATGCGTCGAGCGTGAATCAATGCTGTTCGTCGTAAAGCCAAGGCGGTTATTTGCGATAATATGAATCGTACCGCCATTGTGATAACCTTGCAGCTTGTTGAAATTGAGCGTTTCCGCAACAATTCCTTCTCCAATGAAAGCCGCGTCGCCGTGAACGGCAATCGTCACTGCTTTCGCTGGATCTTGTGTAGGCATTCCACGCTTGCTGCGATCTTCTTGAGCAGCGCGTGTGAAGCCTTCAACTACTGGATTAACAAATTCCAAGTGGCTCGGGTTGTTCGCAAGGGTAAGATTCGCACGAATCGTTTCGCCTTCCTTCACAGCTCTGTCAGCACCTAGATGATATTTTACGTCGCCGGTCCAGCCATAATTAAGGCCCATTGATCCTTCAGACGGAATAAGCTCTTTATTCGGAGCATGGTGAAATTCTGAAAATATTTTCTCATAAGGCTTGCCAAGTACATGCGTCAGTACGTTGAGGCGACCGCGATGCGCCATGCCCATAAGGATATGGTTTGCTCCATCATGCGCTACGGAGCGGACGATTTCATCAAGCACTGGCACGAGCATATCTACGCCCTCAATAGAGAAACGTTTTTGTCCAACGAATGTCCGGTGCAGGAAGTTCTCGAAATACTCAACTTCCATTAGACGCTCAAGCAGCGCTGAACGTTCTCTTGCAGACAGCGGTGCTGGGAAACTTCCCGACTCCGCCTGTTTGTTAAGCCAATTGCGTTCACTCTCATCATGAATATGTGTAAATTCATACGCCGCTGAACGGGTATAAATCTCTCTCAAGCGGTTGATTGCTTCCCAGCCATTCGAGATTGATGCTGGCGCATTATCCCAAATAAGCGATGCTGGAATAGAAGTTAAATCCGCTTGCGTAAGTCCGAAAGTTTCTGGCTCAAGCAGCTTTGTATCAGCAGCAGGGCTGAAGCCGAGCGGATCAATATCTGCAGCTAAATGGCCGTATCTGCGAATGTTCAGCATTAGCTGATGCGCAGCGACAACCTTTTTCAACATATTTGAATCAATCGGACCAGGTGCTGCTGCATGTGATGCAGCCTTTTGCTCGCTTGGCTTAGCCGTAATGCTCGGAGCTTCTCCTTGTAGTGTAGCCGGAGGTTCCCCGAAACGTACAAAAAGCTCACGAACTGTAGACTCTACGGAGTCTGGATCAGTTAAGAAACGCTCGTATTGCTCCTGCACATACCCAAGGTTGGGGCCATAGTAGCTTTGCCAAGGCGAATAATTTCGCTCATCATGGTTGCTCATTGCAGAAAATTCCACCCTCTCTATTCATTGCCATCCTATTATTTTCTAAGGCGATGCTCGCCATACATGCTCGCCAACTTGCACTTGCCTAAATCGTTTTCAATAATAATCAAGCAAACACTAATCCCTTAACATATAAAGGGAAAAGTAAGAAAAATGAACATGTGTCAGGGACACCGTTTTATAGCTCATATATATTCTAGTACATAGTACGCTCTCCATCCATAACCATATTGGCATCGATATCATCCATTTGAAGCATTGATTGTCTCTTTTGGACAACTAATTGAGCATTAATTCTGATCTTGCTGCTCGATTGCATCAATTGAAGGCTTTAGGCCGTTTTTCAGCGCTTCCTGTAAAAACAAAATCGATTCTCGGTTCTGGTATTCGCTTACCTCATGACCTGAAAATGGATAATCATTTAGCTGCTTAAGCGATCGTATCCGATTGTATACGGCGTAGATGGTCTCTGGCATACACACGGTATCTTTCCAGCCAACCGACATCAACACAGGCGCCTTAATGCGTTCAGCCAAATTCAACAGGTCAAAATGAGCAAGCGTAGACAGCACTGCGTTGAGCCGATCAGGATACCTTTTAATGTACTGAGCAATTTCCGTAAGCGAGCTCGTCGAATTCATTAGGCCAAAATCCATATGGCACATGTTCGGAATATCGGCAACGACCGCGCTTACCTTGGAGTTCAGCGCTGCAGCAAGCAATGATAATCCGCCTCCTTGACTAGCGCCAACAACCGCAATCCGCGACTCATCCACCTCATCCTGTAGGGCAGCTGTATCCACCGCTCTAACCGCATCCATTGTAATCGCCTGGTAGTAGCTGCGCTCGGTATTCGTTATTCCCTGTGAAACCCAGCCTTTGACGAAACCTTCATCAGTGGTTAGCAAGCTGCCTGTTTCGCCACCTTGCCCTCTAGCATCAACTGCAAATACGGCATAACCCAGCAGCAGCCACGCAGCATAACGCTCTGGTAGTCCCTTGTCGCCTGTATAACCCTGATAAAAAACGACACAAGGCAGCTTCGCACCGTTTAATCCTTGCTGAGGCACGATGTATAACCCATGAATAGGCGTATCATCTCCGCCTTTATAAGTTAAACGCTCCGTTCTCACCGTCGTGATTGGAGTTTCAACCGTTTGTCTTCTCACATCAAGCGGCCTTTCTGCATAGCTGTTTAATACATTTTCCCAGTATTGATTTAACTCTTCAACATCCATCGTTACGGATGGCCGATAAGCTAATAAATCATTTTTCCTTCTATTTATTGCATCCATATAAGTATACCCCTATTCCACTATGTATTTTCGTTCCGACACACAAAGAAATTGTTCTTTGAGGCATAAATAAAATAAGCTATCTCAAGTTTAACTCATTGAGCCAAACCAAAAATAGCCTTTTTTGAAAATGAATTGTTCATTATATACCATAGGGCATTAACAGTTAGCAGATGCATGTTTTTTTCTTAACGCCTGCTTTTCCCAAAGAAACTGTTTTTTGGATGTAATCACTAGCTAACGGGACCTTGCACGCTGTATTTCCGACATCTACATGTACCTTGCCGATGAATGCTGCAACGGCCTCTGCTTCTTCACGCAGCTCCGAGACATAAATACCGACAATCATAACGAAGGTGTTCATCGTATAACGAACACGATTTTGCTCCGTATGAATAGTTTTCTTTATTCTGTTTAACAAAAAGCGAATTTCATCAAAATCCAGCTGCTCGTCCGGTGTAATAGAGAGGTAATTCGCATAAGTGCTCCAGCCGCACGTTGACACCATTTCTTCCGAGGAGTCTATCCATTCTACTGCCAGCTCATGGGCAAAAGGGCTTTCCGCTGCGACACCTGCTACCGTATATTCTGCTGCCATGTACCAATAAGCTTGTTTGACCCATTGCTGCAGCGTCTCTTTAGCAATGGTTTTTGGATTAACTGAAAGTCCCGCCAAATACATCGCATCGCTATTACTGGACGCAAACAGCTTTAGCGCTAGCTCTTCGTCTTTTTTCACATATTTAACAAGCTTCTTCAAATCACCGATTTTCACACCAAAGAGCGGCTCCATCGCTCCATGACGAATAAAGGTCATTTTTGTTTGCTCATTGCCTAGCCGCTCTAATTCCTTCATTATCTCTTCATAGGTCATATGTCAGCCCTCCATTTTAGTCCACGTATTACTTCGCAAATAAAGGAGGTACGCCATGCGCGGCGAACCTCCAAATCATCACATCTCAAAGCTTATTCTTGCTGTACAATCAATTCAACTAAAGTTCTAACCATGACGCCGGTAGCTCCCTTAGGCTCCCAGCCTCTGCTCGAATCCAGCCATGCAGTTCCGGCAATATCGAGATGCACCCACGGCAATCCTTCGGCAAAATGTCCAATGAACAATCCGCCGGTTATCGTACCGGCATATCTTCCGCCGCTATTTTTCAAATCTGCTGCATCGCTTCTAATCTGCCGCTTATATTCCGGATAAGAAGGAAGCTGCCAGATTCGTTCGCCAGCTCTCTCTGACGCAAGCTGCACCTGTTTGTAGAGCTCGTCATTGTTTGTAATGGCGCCCGTTGCGTGCGTACCCAAGGCTACGGATACGGCACCAGTTAAAGTTGCCACATCAATCAGCTTCGTTGCTCCCCTTGTAATGGCGGTCGTAAGTCCGTCTGCCAGCACTAATCTGCCTTCAGCATCGGTATTCACAATCTCAACGGTATGGCCGCTCATCATGCGCAGCACATCTCCAGGTTTAATCGCTCGGTCCGAAGGCATATTCTCAGCTGTCGGAATGACTGCGATGACGTTGATTGCTGGTTTCAGCTCTCCAATGACGCGAATAGCACCCAGCACAGCAGCAGCGCCGCCCATATCGGAAATCATATCCTGCATGCCTTCCGCTCTCTTCAAGGAAATACCGCCCGTATCAAACGTAATTCCTTTTCCGATTAGTCCCCATGCCTCTTCTGAATTTGGATTGCCTTTATAGTGAATAACGATCATACGCGGTGGATTTATGCTGCCTTGTCCAACACCTAATAGACCGCCCATCCGCTGCTCAGCCGCGCTCCACTCGTCAATGACTTCTATTTCCAAATCAAGCTCACGCGCTAATTCCTCTGCATGATACGCCAACCGTTCTGGCGTAAGATCATTACCAGGTAAATTCGTAAGATCTCTTGCTAAAATGACCCCTTCAGCATACAATCGGCCTTTTGTTATCCCTTGTGTCCATAAAGCGGCTTCCTCTGCGGATGCAGCTGCTCCCTGTGATACGAGTGCAACCTCCTTCAGCGAAAAACGCTCTGCTTTCTCCCGTTTTAACGGCTGTCGATCATGAAGCGCGAGCAGCAAGCCCTCAGTCAGCGCCTGTGCAGTTGACTCCGCTCCAAGGTTTTCGGCTGGCCCTTCAACAAGTGCATCAGACAGTAGTACTTGCACATTTACCGCCTGTAATTTTTTCAATGCTTTGGCTGCAGCCGCTGCTGCAAGCCGCAGGCTCGTAGCTCCGCCATCCTGATCAAGGCCAACAAACACGATATGAGACGCAGGATACAATCCAAGCGTCGGCATAATCTCCGTTTGCTCCGAATCCGCTTTAAACAATCCTTTAGCATAACGTCCTCTAAGCGCTTCATCGATTTGCGGCTGTACGATCGGGGTAACTGCATCTGATTGCGTCAACTCTTTTTTACTGACAAAACGAATAACCGCATCTACATTTGCTTGCTCTGTACCGCGAACCCCGTATGTAAATTGAATAGTCATTATTATTTCCTCGCTCTCCAAATGGATTTGCCTAACCGAATCCATTTCATTTGAATCGTTTCAATCGCTTTTTTCAAACTCATTATACCTAAGCGTTCTCCTCTTTGCCATGTTTATAATTGCAGACTTGTCACTTAGCTAACATGATATGAAAAAGCAAAATACTCCCCGCCCACGATTGGGGGAGAGCATCCGATTCAATTCAGCTAAGCCAATCCTTTTGTAGTGAACATTAAGCTAATGGCAGTGTCAGAATAAATTCAGTTCCTACCCCTAATTGACTATCCACTCTAATCGTACCATTATGATTGCGAACAATTCTGTAGCTTACCGATAAGCCTAACCCTGTACCCGACTGCTTCGTCGTAAAGAAGGGGTCAAACAATCTGCTCATCGTTGCTTTGTCCATGCCTTTTCCATTATCCTTAATAATAATTTCGGCAAATTGTCCATTTCCACGCGTAATAATATCAATAAGGCCCCTTCGCTCGCTCTGAACTTCTTCAATCGCATCGAGTGAATTTTTAATAATGTTCAAAATAACCTGCTTCACTTGTTTAACATCAATCGAGACGAGATGCTCTGAGCAATAACACTCCGCTTTAATTTCGCAATTCCGCATCAAAGCTTCACTTTCTGTCAGAAGCACAACCTCTTTTATTAAATGATCGATAGACACCAATTGTTTCATTGGTGCTGATGGCTTGGACGAATTTAGAAATTCATAAATGATATCATTTGCCCGGTCGATTTCCGTTAAAATAATACGAGCGTATTCTTCTTTGCCCACTTCCAGTAAATATGGCCGCAATAGCTGAATAAAGCCGCGAATGCTTGTCAACGGATTACGAATTTCATGTGCAATTGCAGCAGCAATTTTCCCGAGCATGGCAAGCTTGTCGTTTTGCAATGCCGTCTGCTCAATTTGCTTATATTCAGAAACATCCTTCACGCTAATTAAAAAATCACCGTCTAACTGATCACCGTATGTAACCGTTACCAATAGATGTTTACCATCTTTGTGTTGGAACTCATAATACTTGCTATGCATGAGAAACATTTCTTTGTAGAGTCTAAGAACTGTTCGCTTCGTGCTGCTAGTAAGCCGCCGATGTCTTAATATTTCCTTTATCGTACAACCAATTAATGTTTTCCGAGGGATGTCGAGCAGCTTGGCCATTTGTACATTAATAAACGATAAAATTCCATCACTATCAAACAAAGCAATTCCGCTGTCCATGTGCTGCAAAACATTTTCATACTTATTTTTGACTCGTTCAAAGGAGCGGTTGGACCTGAAAAGCATCTCTCGCATTTCAGTGAATTTTTGCTCCGTTGATCTCTCTGGCTGCAAACGAAATCGGCAAGCAACCATAATCTCCATTAGAAAAACAAAGGAACGATTATATAATCGCACAGCCTCCTCCGAGTCAACATTTGCAGCCAAAGACTGTATGCATTCCTCATGTACGGCAATAATTTCTTCAGGGTTTATTCCGTAAAGCTCCTTGCCAAGCTCGTTAGCATGGAATAATGATACTTCCTTACCACTCCGAATATACTCGGCAAGCGCCGGGAAATAGCGCTTTCGAATGGCCAACATCTTGTACTCCTCCCCGGCAGCATCTATAAATAACGGTTACAGTTACTACTAATCATAGGGCGAGTTTACAATCCCTGTCAATCGGAAATCCTGTCGAATTATGCACCGTAAATAGGCAAAAAGTCTGCCCGAAAGTCATCTAGGACTTTAGCCTACTGCATTCATTTCCTGCTATTTGTTCATTTTTATATCGGAAGTCTAATCATTATTGTTGCTCCCCCGACCTTTATACCATCTATCCCAATCATGCTTCCATTCCTTATTTTTTTTATCATCATATCGATTTTTCCAATTATCATTTTCTTGCTTGCCTTGATGACTGTTTTCGTTATTATTGCGATTATTGTTGCTATCATTGCGATCTCGATTTCGATCATTGTCATCATCATTATTATTTCGATCATGATTATGATTGTTATTATTTTTGTCGTCATCGTTATGATCGTTTTTACCGCCGCTCGGCATTGTAGGCTGAACTGGCTTAGTTGGTTTCCCTGGCGTAATTACCGGCTTGTTGCCCCATGTCCCGTTTTTATTTGGCTTATTAGTTGCGTTGCCTTTATTTACTCCGCTAACGACAGGCTTATTTGGTTTTTCCACTTTTACAGGCTTGTTTGCAGTTGGAGTCGTAGTCGGTTTAATCGGTTTCGGTTTCGTCTTTGTTTCTTCCTTTTGCTGCTTAACCTTATCCTCTTTCTCCAGTGCTACCAGCTTCTTGAGCTTTTCTTTGCTCGTATCTCCCGCATTGCTTACAATTGTCTTTACTCCGCCGATAGACGCTGTTGCCTGATCGATGGATTGCTTTTTCAATTGCTCCAATTCGATACTATAGCCTTCATCCTTTGCCATTAAATATACGGCCATCTTGCCTGAAGAAATACCATTTATAGCTGCTTCCTCACGCACCTCATTAGGCAGCGACAACGTTGTAATTGTAGCAGTTGCTGCTTCTGCTTCAAGCTGAGCGAGCAGCATTTTCAGTTTCTCGTCGACTTTTCCCGTCAAAATATTCTCAAAATCGCCTTTACTCGCAAAATTGTCGTCTAATAAAACACTCGTAATAAAAATATCCTTGTTTGGCGTATCCAGATAATGTGAGCCTTTAGCCCTCTCCAAAATAGAAGCAGCAACCTCTTCCACATGAATACCTGCGTATTTGAGCCCTTTAATAATGACTTCTCCATCTTCATTAAGTGCGCGAAGCTCACGTACTTTCTCGTTTTCATCGACGCCTAGCTCTACGCTTGGATTAATATCCATGCTCACGTAAGCAACTACGGATTGTGAGTCTCTTTGCATGAAAAATAAAAGTGGAACAAACAGAATCAAAATAAGGGCGGCAGCACTCCCATACCAATAAATCGGCCTCTGGATGACGCGCTTCTTAAACTCTTCTTCGAATGTCACTTCTTCTCCGATTTGTGTAGTTCCCTGAATAGGGGCCTGCAAAAATTGACCGTCTGCCGTCATCACAACTGCATACTGCTTATGAATGCTCATAACGACTCCACGTTTCATTTGCTTGCCTCCTTATTCTCGACGATGCGCTCATCGGATATATGTAAATAATCATGCATGTAAGGGTATGTCCCAGAAATGATTAGTGCGATAGCAATAATATATTTTCGATTTCTTTCCACCGTTTTGCGGGAGACGCCGCACATTTCGGTCAGCTCTTTTACAGCCAACTTATTTGTTTGCCTTAAAGAATCTAATAAATCCGTTTCACTTACGAGCGTTTGCGCGATACCAATCAACAGCTTTCTTGAATCGGTATGCTTGGGAGAATTGTCTACCAATTCTGCAAAGGAAATGCCAAATCGCAAAAGCTCTTGATTAAGCTCAGTGATCTCAAGCCTTCTCTCGTCCTCTGTGCGCTTCATTTCAAATGCAGTCATCGCTTGTCTTGTCTCGACTGAATTATATTGAGGCTGCTCCTCATCCTCTGAGTCGAACATACTGTAAGGCACAACCTGAGAATGCCTCTGTTCTTTCCGGACATGGTCAATAAGCCGACGACGAATGACGGTTTCAGCAAATCCGAGAAATGATTTTCCAGCACTGCTGGAAAATTGATTGATGGCTTCATTAAAAGCGAGCAGCGCTATGCTGAATTCATCATCTCGACTCGGATCGATATACCGTTTACAAAATCGACTTGTAACTTTCATTATATATGGCTTATAGTCTGCTATGAACTGCTCACGCAGCAGCTCGTCACCTTCATGAATATGAGCAACCCATTGTTCTGGAGTGAGCTTCTGCTCATCCTCTGCTGCTTTGGCAGAAACAGACTTCCGCAGAAAGCGTTTGAACAAAACAAGTAACAACCGCTCCACCTCACTATTAGTATGATTCGTTTCTGTCTGCCCGGTTTCGGGGGGTACATTCTGAGAAAATCTTAATTTTCATTTAAAAGCATCTTTAGTCCCCTTTATATCGCCAAAAAACCGTTGATTGAGAAACAAACGAATTTAATAAAATTACAAAATGATACATTTTTATATGATCAAAATAAAGAAAAGCCCCCGTGAAGGAGGCTCACCATTCATGTTTAAAAAACTAAACGGAAGTACGGCGTTGACGGAGCTTATTCCTTCTATTGTTGAGCATCCCTAGACGCTTCTTAAGAACAAGCTGCCATTCCGTATCCTCAATTTGCTTAGCAAAGCTTAGCAAATCAAGTGCCATATCGATTTGACTGTGGACAACATCCATTGGATCCTCATTCTCATGGTTAACACAATTCTCAAGCAGCGCCTTGCCTTCTTGCTCTACGTACTCCTGAAAATCAACTTCAGCAGCACCGTCGCCATGTGCATATTCGGCCAGTATCTCATATTCATTTTCAATTAAATAATGAATATCTACACGGTGACAGACAGGACAAAACATAATGGGCACATTGTGAATATGCGTCCGAATATGCTTAAGTGTACCTTTTGTTCCAATCATACTAGCTCCACAGCAAAAACTCATTGACGACTCCTCCTCAAAGGTTTACGCAGTAAACCTATCTTCGTAAGCATCATCTTAGGCTTGCGTAAGCAAACCTATCTTCAAAACCATCATCTAAAGTTTGCGTTAACAAACCTATCATTTTTTATTATCTGTTGCTAAGTATACCATATTCGCTCTGCATGGACGAAATTCCTGCTTTCTCCTCACATTATCCGTATCGCTATGTAGACAAAAACAAAACCCGTACCATTAAATGGCACGGGTTTTGTTAATACTGCTATTCGAAATATATTATTTCGATACCAAAGTTTGTTGACCTGGTTTCCAGTTGATTGGGCAAAGACCACCGGATTGCAAAGCTTGCAATACGCGAAGAGTTTCGTCTACGCTGCGGCCAACGTTGTTGTGGTTAACAACTTGATATTGTACTTCGCCTTCTGGATTGATGATGAATAGACCGCGAAGAGCGATACCTTCTTCTTCAATCAATACACCGTAGTCACGAGCTACGCTTTTCGTAATATCAGCAGCAAGAGGGAATTCTAGTTGACCTAGACCATTATCGTTAACCGGCGTGTTGATCCATGCACGGTGACTATGTTTGCTATCAATGCTGACACCAAGAACTTCAGTGTTCAAGTTTTTGAATTCAGCTGCAGCCATGCTAAGTGCAGTAATTTCAGTTGGACATACGAATGTGAAATCTAGTGGGTAGAAGAACAATACCAACCATTTTCCTTTATAATCTGCAAGTGATGCTGTACCGAAATCTTTACCGTCACCTGTTGCTGTTTCCATTGAAAAATCAGGGGCCTGACGGCCTACCAAACGCTCTGCCATAATAGAAAACCTCCTTGACCTATCCATAAATTTTATTGTTTATGTCACTTCGTCTGTGTGACTTACCTAGTAAATAGTATCACTAGTTTATAAACAAGTCAATATTATAATTAATATTTATTTATAATAATTACAATCTAGATGCTATTTTCTTAGAGCAGCTACGATCAAATCGCCCATTTCTGTTGTGCCAATTGCTGTGCTCTTATCAACAGCAATATCACCTGTACGGTGGCCTGCATCAAGAACTTCTTTCACCGCTGCTTCAATTGCTGCAGCAGCCTCGTGGTAACCAAATGTAAGGCGGAACATAAGCGCTACGGAAAGGATTGTTGCAATTGGGTTGGAGATGCCTTGACCCGCGATGTCAGGTGCTGAGCCGTGTACCGGCTCATACAAGCCGAAGCTGCCTTCGCCAAGCGATGCAGATGAGAGCATTCCGATTGATCCAGTCAGCATAGCAGCTTCATCACTAAGAATGTCGCCGAACATATTTTCTGTTACGATGACATCAAAGCTCGAAGGACGGCGAAGCAATTGCATTGCACAGTTGTCAACAAGCACGTGCTCTAGCTCTACCTCTGGATATTCAGGAGCGATCCGGTTTACCACTTCGCGCCATAGGCGGGATGTTTCTAGTACGTTTGCTTTATCAACAGAAGCAAGACGTTTGCCGCGAGTCATAGCGATATCGAATGCTTGACGAACGATGCGCTCGATTTCTTGCACGTTGTATACGCATGTATCAACCGCTTCTTCGCCGCCAGCGCCTTCACGACGGAATTTCTCGCCAAAGTAAATACCGCCAGTCAATTCACGAACAACGATGAGATCCGTGCCTTCAAGCACTTCTGGCTTCAAAGTTGAAGCTTCTTTCAAGCAATCGAATACGGTAGCTGGACGAATGTTTGAGAAAAGGCCAAGTGCTTTGCGAATGCCTAGCAAGCCTGTTTCTGGACGAAGCTCCTTGGAGTTGTTGTCCCATTTTGGTCCGCCTACTGCGCCAAGCAATACCGCGTCTGCACCTTTGCAAAGGTCAAGTGTTTCTTGCGGCAATGGTGTGCCTTTCTCGTCGATTGCAATACCGCCGAACAAGCCGTGTTCTGTTTCGAATTTGTAGCCGTAAAGCTCCTCGGTTTTTTTGAGCACTTTAAGCGCTTCGCCAACTACCTCAGGGCCGATACCGTCGCCGGCAATAACTGCAATTTTTTTAACTTCTGACATAATAATGTAACACTCCTCGTTTTGAGTTAAACTTGTCCATTCAACGTTTTCAAAAATATAAGAATTTATAAGTTTGTTAGCTTATAAAGGGCTTATATTTCACCGTCAAAGCTACTTCAGCGTCCAAAGGACGCTAAAGCGTTTTTGCTTGGCGAATCCTGTTGAAAAGTTCAAGTCTACACATTCATTCTCATTCTATTATCATTTGTACCATAAAAACGAGTTGATTACCAAGATATAAAATCTATTTACTCTATAGGCTGTAACTATAGGGTCATTCATTATCCCTTTTTTGAAGCTATATCTATCAAAGAACAAAAAAACAGTCCGCCCAAAGGTTATACTCTGGCGAACTGCTTTTCATTTAGATTAGACTCATCTTATCGCGGCGGCCTGGCGTCTTGCGCTTCTCGATCAGTCGATTAAGTGCATCGATGTATGCTCGCGCGCTAGCTTCAAGAATGTCCGTGCTAAGTCCACGTCCTTGAGCAGAAACATCATCCTGCTTTAGTACAACATGAACCTCACCTTGCGCATCCTTGCCTTGCGATACGGATTTGATCGAATAATCTTCAAGCTCCACAACTTCCTGTGTCACCTTATCGATCGCGTTATAGATGGCGTCTACAGAACCGTTGCCGATTGCCGCTTCATCTATGACCTCACCCTCCGCTTTACGAATCCGAACGGATGCGCTTGGCGTAGATTGATTGCCATAACTGACTTGGATCATTTCTAATTTGAATACTTCCGGCGTATCGATGAGCTTCTCTTCAAGCAGAGCAAGAATATCCTCATCACTTACGGTTTTCTTGCGATCTGCCAAATCTTTAAATTTAGCAAAAGCAGCATTAACCGCTTCGTCCTCAAGCTCATAACCTAGGTCGATCAGCTTCTCACGGAACGCATGGCGTCCTGAATGCTTGCCAAGCACCAGCTTGGATTCCTTCAGTCCGATCGTATCCGGTGAAATGATTTCATACGTTGTTTTTTCTTTCAGCATGCCATCCTGATGAATACCAGATTCATGCGCGAATGCATTGGCACCAACAATTGCTTTGTTGCCTGGAACGACCATGCCCGTCAGCTTGCTGACAAGGCGGCTCGTCTTGGCAATTTCTTTCAGGTTCAGCGTCGTTTGAGCTCCGAAGTAGTCCGGACGCGTAGCAAGAGCCATTGCAATCTCTTCGATCGCTGTGTTGCCTGCGCGCTCCCCGATACCATTGATCGTACCCTCAACTTGATCTGCACCATTCAAGATCGCTGCTAGCGAATTTGCAGTCGCCATGCCGAGATCATTGTGACAATGTGCGCTCAGCTGAATTTTTTCGATATTCGGCACATTTTCCTTCAACACCTTGAAGATGTTCCCAAATTCTTGCGGATTCATATAACCGACCGTGTCCGGAATGTTTACGACCGTTGCTCCCGCTTTAATGGCCATCTCAACGACCTGACACAGAAAGTCCAGCTCTGTACGTCCTGCATCCTCTGCTGAGAATTCAACTTTGTCAAAATATTGCTTTGCATACCGAATGGCACGCTCTGCCGTTTCAAGCACCTGCTCCTTCTCCATCCGCAGCTTGTGCTTGCGGTGAATCGGACTTGTAGCAAGAAATACGTGAATGCACGGATCCTGTGCGCCGATAAGCGCTTCACGAACAGCATCGATATCCTGCTCACGCGAGCGTGAGAGTCCGATAACTGTAGCATTTTTAACTGCTCGTGCTACCGCATTAACTGCAGCAAGGTCTCCCGGAGACGCAGCAGGGAAGCCAGCTTCCATGCGGTCCACTCCCAGCCTTTCAAGCTGAAGGGCAATCTCTACCTTTTCCTTCGTGTTCAGGTTAACCCCAGGAGATTGCTCTCCATCACGAAGCGTTGTATCGAAAACATATATTTTCCGCATTTGTGCAATGCACCTCCGTGAACAAAATGATCCCGGTGCGCTCGGACCACATGGCGATACTACGTGCTCATCGTCAAACGATCCGGCGAACCGGGATATTTTCCTACATTCTATCTTTTATTACTTCTTGATCCAGTGCATCAATTCACGAAGCTGTGCGCCTGTTTTTTCAATCGGGTGAGCAGCTTCATTACGGCGAGTAGCTGTAAGCATTGCACGGTTCGATTGGTTTTCCAAGATGAAGTCACGAGCAAAACGACCGGATTGGATATCTTCCAATACACGTTTCATTTCTTTTTTCGTTTCTTCAGTAACAATGCGAGGACCAGTTACATAATCGCCGTATTCAGCTGTGTTGGAGATAGAATCGCGCATGGACGCCATTCCGCCTTCATACATCATATCAACGATCAATTTAAGCTCGTGCAAGCACTCGAAGTAAGCCATTTCTGGAGCGTAGCCAGCTTCAACAAGCGTTTCAAAACCAGCTTTAACTAGTGCAGTAGCGCCACCGCAAAGAACGGCTTGCTCACCGAACAAATCTGTTTCTGTTTCTTCTTTGAAAGAAGTTTCGATAACGCCTGCACGAGTACAGCCGATACCTTTAGCATATGCAAGACCGATAGCTTTAGCATTGCCAGTAGCATCTTGCTCAATAGCGATTAGTCCAGGAACGCCAAAGCCTTCTTGGTACGTACGGCGAACCATGTGACCAGGAGATTTTGGAGCTACCAAGAATACATCTGTATCTTTGTTCGGAACGATTTGTCCGTAGTGAATGTTGAAGCCGTGGGAGAACATAAGAGCCGCGCCTTTTTTCAAGTTAGGAGCGATTTCATCATTGTACACTTTCGCTTGTGTTTCATCAGGAAGCAAAATTTGAACAACGTCAGCCACTTTAGTTGCTTCAGCAACTGTAAGTACTTCGAAACCATCTTTTTTAGCAACGTCTGCGGATTTACCAGGACGAAGACCAATAACAACTTTCAAGCCGCTGTCGCGAAGATTTTGTGCTTGAGCGTGACCTTGGCTGCCGTAACCGATAACTGCAATTGTTTTACCTTGTAGTACGCCTTGATCAGCGTCTTTTTCATAGTACATTGTAACTGCCATATTAATAATTGCCTCCTTTAGTTTAACCCTTTTGAGCGGGTGTTTAAGCAGAGAATGACCCTTAAGCAGCGGTTCTCCCCTTAAACTCCCGCTCAAAGCGGGATGTTGAATGATGAACTCTTATTACTTGGAATTGCCTCTGTTTAATGCTGTTACTCCTGTGCGCGACAGTTCACGAATGCCATACGGTTTAAGCAGTTCAACCATAGCATCGATTTTTTCAGTGTCCCCTACTACTTGTACCATAAGCGAATGAGTGCCAATGTCCACAACCGCTGCGCGGAAAGTTTCAACAACACCTAAAATTTCCGGACGAGATGCTGGCTCTGCATTCACTTTAATGAGTGCAAGCTCGCGGCCAACCATCGGATTTGAGCTAAGATCAATGACCTTAATAACGTCAATCAGCTTATAAAGCTGCTTCGTTACTTGCTCGAGCGTATGATCATCACCAGAAGTGACGATGACCATACGCGACAAGCCTGCTTCTTCACTGGAACCAACCGTTATGCTTTCAATGTTGAAGCCGCGGCGTCCGAACAAACCAGATACGCGCTGTAGAACGCCGGGCTGATCGTTAACGATTACTGCGATCGTGTGTTTTTTCATTCCGCATCCCCCATGATCATTTCGTCGATGGTGCTTCCTTGCGCTACCATTGGGTATACGTTCTCTTCTTTGCGAACGACGAACTCAACAACAGCTGGACCAGGATGGCGTAATGCTTCTTCCCATGCGGCACGAGCTTCTTCTTTGTTCGTTGCGCGGAAGCCTTTAACTCCGTAAGCTTCTGACAGCTTCACAAAGTCTGGGCTGCCTGAGAGATCAATATGACTGTAGCGGTTGTCATAGATAAGCTCCTGCCACTGTCTTACCATACCGAGCACCTGATTATTGATAATTACTACCTTAACCGGAATGTTGTTAATTGCGCAAATCGCAAGCTCTTGCGCACACATTTGCATCCCGCCGTCACCATTAATGGAAACGACTACGCGATCCGGATTCGCCATTTGAGCGCCGATAGCAGAAGGGAATCCGAAGCCCATTGTGCCTAGCCCTCCGGAAGTAACCCATGAACGAGGCTTATTGAACTTGTAATACTGTGCAGCCCACATTTGATGTTGACCAACGTCAGTTGTTACAATCGCATCGCCATTCGTTGTCTCATGGATCAGCTCAACAACCCACTGCGGCTTAAGCTCAACGTCAGAATCCGTATAGCTGAATGGATATTGCTCACATGAAGCTTTGAGTTTCGCACGCCAATCATCCGCTTTATCTGCGCGTTTCGCGAGCTTATTTACAATCTCAAGAACAGTCTTCACATCGCCGACAATCGGGATGTCTGTTGGTACGTTTTTGCCGATTTCCGCTGGATCGATATCGATGTGTACGATTTTCGCCAGTGGAGCAAAGCCCGCAAGCTTGCCGGTTACGCGGTCATCGAAGCGAGCGCCAATATTAATTAGCAAGTCTGCGCTTTGAATCGATTTATTTGCCGTATATGTGCCATGCATGCCTGGCATGCCTAGGAATAAATCATTGCCGCTTGGGAAAGCTCCCAAACCAAGCAATGTTGTTGTAATTGGTATTTGCGTTTTAGTAACGAATTCGAACAGCTCTTCATGTCCGCCAGAGTAAACGACTCCGCCGCCTGCTAGTATAAGCGGGCGCTCCGCTTGTTCAATCGCCTTAATCAGCTTATCCACTTGATTTTTGTTAGGCGTGACCGTTGGATTGTAACCACGGATGCTTACTTCTGTTACTGGCTTGAACAATGTCTTAGCCGCTGAGATGTCCTTCGGAATATCGATCAATACTGGACCTTTGCGCCCTGTGTTGGCAATATGGAATGCTTCGTGAATAATACGAGGCAAATCCTCAACGTCGCGAACCAAGTAGCTGTGTTTAGTGATTGGCATTGTGATTCCCGTAATGTCTGCCTCTTGGAAAGCATCGCTGCCAATCAGGCTGGAGATGACATTACCGGTAATAACAACTAGTGGTACGGAATCCATATATGCAGTTGCAATTCCCGTCACGAGGTTTGTTGCACCAGGACCTGATGTAGCGATACATACGCCTACTTTGCCGCTTGCGCGGGCGTAACCGTCTGCCGCGTGAATCGCGCCTTGCTCATGCCGTGTTAGTAAATGATTGAAATCGGGGTTTCCGTGCATCGCGTCATAAATGTACAACACTGCTCCACCTGGATAGCCGAACACACAATCTACACCCTCAAGCAATAGACTTCTTAGCAAAATTTCCGAACCAGAAATAACCTCAGGTTTCGAAATTCTTTCCTTCATTTCCTCTTTTGACTTCAGTGTTGCACCTTGCGTTATCATCAGTCATCCTCCTCTCAGAAAAAACAAAAAAACCTCTCGTTCCTCATGCTCCAATACGAAGCAACGAGGGACGAAAGGTATATCTTCCGTGGTACCACCCAAATTCGTTACACATCTCCCGATGTATAACCTCTACAAGTAAGAACGTCATGCATATACGTTCTACCAATGGCACTGTAACGCTTGCCCTGCGATTCCCCCTAATAGGCAACACATGGTTGCTTTTCAAGGAAACAGCTCCGAGGTGAGCTCGTAGAAAAGGGATTTTGGCGATGGTTGCAGCTAATCCATCCGCTCTCTGTTCAAAAGGGCCCTAAGCACTTCGTCCTCATCAATGCTGATTTTGTATTTACCACATGGTACGAATACCAGTACGTGGTAGATAAGACTTTCCTTATTATATGCCGTGAATCTCCGTTCGTCAAGAACCATAAACAACTCTTGTTGTAAAATGTATTCGGCGCAATCCTTTAGCGCGCTACATATACTAGTTTAGCCCTAATGCGGCAAATTCATGCTGCGTCCCAGATCCATTTGGCGCGGTAGAAATGGAATGATGAGCATGATTCGTATTTATGAGCCAAGGTATGATCAAGCCGAAGTGGTTCGCCTCATTCGCAATGAGCTTATTCCCTTATCCCATACGGTACACCAACATGATGCGCAAACGATTCGAGAGCTCCCTAAGCGTTTCCGTCGCGGTGTTACTTTTGTAGCATCCTTATCTAAAAAAAGCCCTCCAGTCTCCTTCATCCATTTTGAAGTGATGGGTGAGGTGCTTTATTTAGATATGATCGTCACGCATCCTGATCATCGGAATAGACAATGGGGCAGAAAATTAATAGCTCATAGCGAAGCTTACGGCAAAACGCAGAATTGCAAAGTTGCCAGGCTGTTTGTCGATCAGGTTAATGGTAAAGCACATCAACTCTATAGTAAGCTTGGTTACTATACCGTCCAATACTATCCTGAGCTGCGCTGCTACGAATTACTTAAACCGCTCACCCCGCTATGATTACTTAATTGCCATTAAAAACCGTTGTAGCCCTGGTTTCCATAACCGCCGTAGCCAGCATTGCCGTTATAACCAGCATTGCCACCATAGCCACCATAGTTGCCATTGCCGTATTGGTTAAAATTGTTATTGCAGCAGTTGCCGCCGCCGCCGTAGCCACCGCCAAAACCACCACCAAAGCCGCCGCCCCATAAAGGAAGCGTGCCGATGGCAAGAAGGTCAAACAATACGAGAGGCAAAATTGCTTTCGTTTGCACGAGCTTGCCTTTGTCTTTTTCGAGTGGAGCGACGATCAGTTTATTTTGGTGTACCCGAACGAGCTTGCCAGTGACGACAGAGCCGTCAGGACGTACTGCATAAATGGATTTGCCGACCAGTTTCCGTACTTGCTGCTTGGAAACGTTACGCATGCGAAATCCCTCCCTTCCCGTTGTCCTACAGCATATTCGCGGAGGGTGGCATCCGTCTGTTTATTTGTCCTCTGCTCTAATAAATGTGCGCATGTCGGTTCATTTTCGCAAAAAAAAACGCAAAAAAGGCTGTCCAAAAATCATCGATTAGATGACTTGGACAGCCCTTATATGCGGTCAACGCCTAAGCGTTAATTTTTTCTTTTGCAATGCCAGCAAGCGAGTTGAACGAAGTCATATCGTTAACTGCAAGGTCAGCAAGGATTTTGCGGTTTACTTCTACGCCCGCAAGTTTCAAGCCGTGCATGAATTTGTTGTACGAAAGTCCGTTAATACGAGCTGCCGCGTTAATACGAACGATCCACAGTCTGCGGATGTCACGTTTTTTGTTGCGACGGTCACGGTAAGCGTACATTAGGGACTTACCAACTTGCTCCTTCGCTGTTTTAAACAGACGATGTTTCGAACCGAAATAACCTTTAGCTAGCTTTAGAATTCTTTTGCGACGACGAGTGCGGACAAAACCGCCTTTAACTCTTGCCATGAGTGGAAACCTCCTGTAGGTTGAATTAGCTTATTTGGTGTAGCTTATTATTACAAGTTAGCAAGGCCTTGTTTCAAACGACGAACATCGCCAGCAGCCATAAGCGGTTGGCCAGCAAGTACGCGTTTTTGACGACCGGATTTGTGTGAAAGCAAGTGGTTACGGTAAGCTTTGTAACGTTTTACTTTACCAGTTCCAGTAATTTTAAAGCGGTCTTTCAGACTGCTGTGAGTTTTCATCTTAGGCATATCAGTTATCCTCCTTAAAGTTCTTCATCAGTTGTTAGCTGTTGGTTTTGGGTGCCAAAATCATAATCATGCTCCGGCCTTCCAGCTTAGGAGCGCGCTCAACGCTGCATAATTCGGCAACCTCTTTTGAAAGACGATCCAAAATCTTTTGGCCTAGAGATGCATGTGCAATCTCACGACCGCGGAATCTTACGGATGCTTTCACTTTATCGCCTTCATTGAGAAACTTAACAACGTTACGAAACTTCGTTTGGTAGTCATTTTCATCAATGTTAGCACGGAACCAAACTTCTTTAAGATCAACGATCTTTTGGTTTTTGCGTGCTTCTTTTTCTTTCTTCTGCTGCTCATAACGGAATTTTCCGTAGTCCATGATGCGGCATACCGGCGGTTTAGCCGTCGGTGCGACGTTCACCAGGTCCAAATTCAGCTCGATAGCAAGCTGCATAGCATCGCGAATGGATTTAATACCGATTTGCTCGCCTTCAGCGCCTACTAAACGCACTTCTCTGGCCCGGATTTCATCATTGATTTGATGTTCTCTGCTAATAACGTGCCACCTCCAAAAATGGTTTGTTCATGTCTCCACGCAATAAAAAAATGCGGGTTCGCTCGAACCCGCATCTCATAACCGTACATGTATGTCAGAGCATCACTTCAGTTGAAATGATGGAATGACTAATCGATTATCGCGAACCAGCCAGCCTGAGCCGAAAGGTGAGAAGCGGGTGCTTCTGCTTGTGCGTATTAAGTTAGTTGTAAATGTTACCGTGTTACTATACCATGGCCTACAAAGCCTTGTCAACAAGCGATTACACTTGTTTGCTTTGAACTTCTTCAAGACGGATGACGCGTGTATGCTGGGTATGACTCCACTTTTTGTTGTTTTGCGTGAAGAATGCATGCACCGTTATCGGCCACCATGACAAGGTGAACAATAGAAAGGTCGGAATCCGCAAATATAGCTTCCACGAAACTTTAGCCATATACATGGATAAAGGTATTTGCACAAAAATATATGCCATGTACGGAATGCTTAGCCAAATTGGAAGCAGGTTGTACACGGAGGTGACGTTATCTCCGCCTGACAGCAGGATGTCTCCCCAAATGATCGCTGCAATAAAAAATCCAGCCAAATAATTATAGGCATTGAACACATAAAGGGCCGCATCAATCTTCGTCATGCTGCGATCCTTGATTCCCTGCCAAAGCAGAGGAAGCATATGTTTACGAGTAACATCAAAGTGTCCTTGCATCCAGCGAAGCCTTTGGCGAGCTGATGCTTGGAACGTAATCGGCTTCTCGTCGAACACCTTTGCCTCAAAGTTGAACTTCGGATAAATTCCGCGTTTAATGCAGCGGACTGTAAATTCTAAATCTTCAACCAAGCTTGTAGCTCCCCAGCCCATTTCCTGAAGCAGCTTTGAATCAAAGCACATGCCTGTTCCGCCTAGAAAGTTGGCAAGACCAAGATTTGTACGCGGAAGCTGCCAGAGCCGGTTGCAGAACCAGTAGTTGATTGCATTTGCTGAGCTGACCCAAGAATCATTTGGATTTTTTGTATCCAGGTAGCCTTGAATAACTCGGAATCCATTGCTCAAATCATTGTTCATGTACTGCAAGAAATCAGTCGCTACAAGGTTATCGGCATCAAAGATCGCTACGCCGTCGTAGCTCTTTGGCATAGCCCACAACTCTTTAAGCATCCACTCAACTGCAAAGCCCTTGCCGCGTTGATTTGGATTTTCACGAACACATGCATATACTCCATCATAACTATTTACAACATCGACTGTACCATCGGTGCAATTATCGCAAATTACAAAAATATCATAAAGCTCCCGTGGATATTTCATTTTTTGCAAGTTTTCAATCAGTGCGCCAACAACCTGCTCTTCGTTATGAGCGGCTATCAGCAGTGCGAATGTTTTTTTCGGTGCATGAGAAAGATCTTCTTTTTTACGCCGCCATCCGAAAAACGTTAAAAACAGCTGATACACACCTAGCAACGCAAATAGAATTTGAACCACAAACATAATCGTATTGAACATGCGGCATTACCCCTTTAGACCCCATTTTTTTTGCTTTTTTTCAGCATCCACCCGTGGCTGCCGTAAGCTTTTTATTATATATTTTCTCTTTGTATGAGTGTTTCTCTGCAAACACTCTCGGACCATAATTGATTCTCCACAGAAACAACTTCTTTGTCAAAAGTTGAATTAGTCTTCATTGCGCTTAATCTCGGCAGAAAAACGCTTGCATTGCTCACGGATGAATACATTACCTCCTTTTACGACGACTCAGCCTTATTTTCAACCAATTGCTAAGTTTTTAGCACTAACGTCCTTATTTACGTTAAAATGTGTGAAAATGTTTCTTAAATCGAAATAGGTCTATGTGACGAACAAGTGAACGAGAAAGTTCCGTTCCGACATCTTTTGCGGTTTCGACAGACCCTGTCACAACCGTGTGGAATTTGTCCATTACAGTTTTACCATCAAATGCACATTATTAAACAGTAATTTGAAATCAATATTTATTCCCTGTATTTGGAGCGAAAACRGGATACCGATAGACGCATGACAGCGCATTCTCATCAGGCAGCACCCATGGAAAGCAAGTTAGTGCTATAATACTTACTTATCCTTAATATAGGGACAAGAAATAGTTTACGCTTAGCGAACAAAAACATGCTAAAATTAAGTCTGGAATTGATAAATGTTATAGAAGTAAGCCACCGTTAGGAGGATGACAGCGATGGAACGAATGATAGGCTGGCTGAAAACGAGTGAGCAAAGATTATTGATTTGGGCAAACCGGAGACCTTCAGGGAGAAAAAGACATCGAATTCTGGGGAAATGGTTAAGTACGGTCACACATATGGGCGGCGCAACCTTTACGCTCGCAACCGCCCTTCTATATGCACTACTTGCACCTGCTCCTTGGAGCCTTACTGGGTGGCAATGCTTGACTGCGGTCGTCATAAGCCATTTGCCAGTAGCAATTGTAAAGCGTAAATTCAAACGGCTTCGACCTTATCAAGCGCTGCCTGATGTAAATACATGTCATAAGCCGCTTGTCGATTCTTCATTTCCATCCGGACACACAACAGCGATCTTCGCATGGCTAGTCCCTATATTGCTGACTAGCGGGATATGGATGACTCTGCTGGTGCCGCTTGCGTTAATAATTGGACTATCCGTTGGATGGTCAAGGATGTATCTAGGGCTGCATTACCCATCCGATGTTGCAGCTGGCGCACTGATCGGAACGATAACAGCTTTGGCAGTCAATTATTCTTGGGTATCGTCTGCAGTAGGACTAAATTAATTATCCTCGTCATCCGAATCATTCGATACGGATTCTGATGCCTCAGCTTCCTCTTTAAGCGACTTCTCATGTTTCGCTTCACGATGCTTCCGAATAGCCTCGGACCCGATAACGGCTTCAACACGATAAATGTTTTGTCCTTTTTCCATAAACTTCATCTCATATTCCGTAAACACAAGGTCCTCTCGAGGGCCTTCTTTGTGTAAATGAAGCGAAATATTGCGCATGATAAGCTCCATTTCCGCGAAGCTGTTCAATGAAAACTCAAACAGAGATTGTGAATCCGTCTTAAAATGGATCTCGCCGCGCTCGTTAAGCAGTTCAATATACTTGGCAACAAGTCTTGGATGCGTTAGTCTTCTGCGCGCATGCTTAGCCTTTGGCCATGGATCGCTAAAATTCAGATGGACGCGTTCAATCTCACCCGGAGCAAACATCGTCTCAATTCCTTCAATATTAGCGCGAAGCAGCGCAAGATTGGGCGGATGCGACTCCCCTTTTTGCTCCCATACGATGCGTGCCTTCTCGCTTGCGCGGCGAAGAAGCTCATCATACATGTCGACACCAATAAAATTGATGTGCGGGTAGCGAGCGCTCATTTGACTAATAAAACGACCCTTGCCCATGCCAAGCTCTACATATATAGGCTGGTCGTTGCCAAAAAACTCACGCCACTTGCCTTTGTGCGGCGCAGCATCGAGCACGACTAGCTCCGGCTGACCCTCTAAACTTTCACGAATACCTTTTCTTCCTCTTAAACGCATATGCAGTGATTCCTCCATTTATCGTAGACGATGCAACGAATAGACTAGTCCTTATTGTGCCCAAGAAATTGAGCAATGTAAAGAGGATAGAAAAAAGCCGCAGCCAATTACTGGCGATGCGGCTTGCTTATCATGTCATTGGATGTATAGTCGTTACAGCAAAAGCTGATACGGAATCGGAGCGTTCTCTTTCTGCTCACGCTCGTATGTTCCCACTAATACTTCATTCAACTTCTTGCGAGCGGAAATTTCTACACCATGATTATTGTGAAAGCGGACGCCTGTAAGCGCCATCAATTCTTTTACAGTTAGCTCAACAGTTACAGTATCGTCGCCGTGCGGTATTTTGGTTACATTATTCATCTCTAATCACCTCATCGATTTATTAGTAAGAGTATTTCCATTTAATCGACGTTTCATGAATGCAGGTGCATATGGGCTATGTTAGGTTTATTTGTTGTTTTGTCGCACTTTTAATATAACACTTCATGTAAGGTTACGCAAGTCTAAAAACACCCATTTCAAAAAATATTTCCAATTAAAGCGTTTTCCGAACATTCAATATCTATTCGCATGACAAACGTGGCTTTTCCACTCGTTTTTCGCTAAAATATAGGGTGTAGGTCTTGAATGAAGGGGAAAACGATGATTAAATTATCAACATCGCAACACCAGCAGCCACTGCTTTGGGGCGATAAACGATTTCATACATGGAATTACGAAATGCATGAGCAGTTGGGAGGCAAGGTATTCAAGGTTACGCTTGATGCCGGCTTCACTTGCCCGAATCGTGACGGGTCCATTGCAAAGGGCGGCTGTACATTTTGCAGCGCTCGAGGTTCCGGTGATTTCGCGGGCAGCAGGCGGGACGACCTCGTTACACAATTCAATAAAATACGGGACCGTCAGCATCAGAAATGGCAAAATGCGCAGTATATTGGGTATTTCCAAGCTTATACAAATACGTATGCGCCCGTTGAAGAGCTTAGGGAATATTATGAAGTCATTTTGCAGCAGCCTGGCGTTGTTGGTTTGTCCATTGCAACACGTCCTGATTGCTTGCCCGATGATGTAGTCGATTATTTGGCTGAGCTGAATGAGCGAACCTACCTTTGGGTGGAGATGGGACTTCAAACCGTGCACGAATCCACTTCAGAGCTCATTAACCGTGCACATGATACAGCCTGCTATCTCGATGCCGTAAAGCGTCTTCGGGAACGCGGCATTCGCGTATGTGCGCATATCATTTACGGTCTTCCTCAGGAAACGCATGAAATGATGCTTGATACAGGTCGCGCCGTCGCCAAGATGGACGTGCAAGGCATTAAAATTCATTTGCTTCATCTCATGCGCAAGACGCCGATGGTACGTCAGTACGAGGCTGGTCTGCTTCAATTTCTTGAGCAGGATGAATATGTGAAATTGATTGTTGATACACTTGAGTTTCTGCCGCCAGAAATGATCGTGCATCGCCTTACGGGAGATGCGCCGCGTGACCTGTTGATTGGTCCGATGTGGAGCATGAATAAATGGTCAGTGCTGAATGCCTTCGACGACGAGCTTACGCGCCGCAATACGTGGCAAGGCAAGCTATGGCAGCAGGAGGTTTAGCGAAATATGGGGTTTCTATCAGTCCTAAGCATGGCTCACAAATGGATCAACGAGCGTACCTCGCCGGGTGACATTGTCATTGATGCTACTGCCGGCGGCGGTGTAGATACACTTGCGCTTGCCGAGCTTGTTGGACCTAACGGCACAGTATATGCCTTTGATATCCAGCAAGAGGCGCTTGATCGCACGCAAGAGCGCCTTTCTTCCCTTCAAAATAACAATAAGCTTCCCGATATTAAACTTGTGCTGAGCAATCACGCAAGTATGGCTGAGACTGTTGATCCTTCTATTATCGGACAAGTCTCAGCCGTAATGTTCAATCTCGGTTATTTGCCGGGAAGCGATGATCTCACGATCATAACCGAGCCTGCAACAACACTGGCTGCGCTCGATGCAGCTATCATGCTGCTGCGTCCTGGAGGTATCGTGACCTGCGTTTTGTATCCAGGGCATCCTGGCGGTGCTGAGGAAGCCGCCTCCGTGGAATCATGGGCAGAGCAGCTGCCTCAAAGCTTAGCGCAGACCGTTATTTACAGGCAGACCCAGCGCAAGTCAGCCCCTTACCTTATAGCGGCAGAGAAGCGTCCAACTGCTCGTTAATCTTTTGCAACGCGCTCACCTTACAGCTCTTTAAAGCCAATTGCTCTGAATGTTATTTTTTAGCAGATGTAGAACGACATACTACCGATATGGGAGAGATAAATAATGACAGTAAAACCTTATCCATTACAATTTAAAGCAGAAATGAAAGAACGTATTTGGGGAGGACGCGCACTAGAAGGTTTTGGCCTTGAAATGCCTGAAGGCTCAATTGGCGAAGGCTGGATGATCAGTGATCACCCTAACGGCATTACAAAAGTAATGAACGGAGAGCTTGCTGGCGTTGGACTTGACCAAATTCGTGAAACTTACGGACCTGTATGGTTTGGCTCACAAGGCTTTTCCGAGAAAAACGGACGTTTCCCGCTCCTTATAAAGCTGCTCGATTGCAATGATGACCTATCCATTCAAGTCCATCCAACGGATGCATACGAAGGGCTGCCTGAAGGCGAGCTTGGCAAAACAGAAATGTGGTACATCCTTGACGCTAAGCCAGGCGCAAAAATCATCTATGGCCTAAAAGACGGCATTGACCGTGCGGCGATGGAAGCAGCAATCACTGAGGGCCGCATTATGGACGCGCTTCAAGAAGTGACTGTTGAAGCCGGTGATGCATTTTACATTCCCGCAGGAACCGTTCATGCTCTCTGCTCTGGCGTTGTTGTAGCTGAGATTCAACAAAACTCCGACACTACTTATCGCTTGCATGACTACAATCGCCTTGGGCTCGACGGTCAGCTGCGCGAGCTTCATATCGAAGATTCCCTTAATGTCATCGCCTATGAAGGCGCAGGCGCTGAGCGAATGAAAACAGACAGCGCAGTAGCTGGCCAGTGGCTGACCATCGCTTCTTCTCCTTACTTCATCGTTGAGAAAGGTATCGTAGCCGCACCTTGGAAGCTGTCCACGTCTCTTGATAGCTTCGTTATCCTTGTAGTTGCCGATGGTGAGGGACAAGTGAAATGGGCAGATGGCGAGCAATCCGTTAAAGCAGGCGAGTGCTTCCTCCTTCCCGCTAATCTTGGCGATTATGAGCTCTCCGGCAGCATGACTGTACTTCGCAGCATTGTACCTGCTTCTGTTTAATTTCATATTTTCAAACCAATAACAAAGAACCTCCAAACCCGTTTGCTTCATGGGTTTGGAGGTTCTTTGCATTTCAATCAGGACTACTTAATCATCGCTTCTTGACCAGCTTTAATCTTTAAAGTGAAAGGACGCGGCTTCGGTTTGCTGCTGCCTGCCTCCAGTGCATACAGAACAACGAGCAGCGTATGATGTTCGCGATCAACCTCTCCTGTAGCAAGGAATGTTGCAAGATCAAACGGCAGCTTCTCAATAACCGCATGTTTGTGAAGCTCCTTCTCGCCAAATCGCAGTGCTGCGAATTCAGGAGATACATCCTCTGGGCGATCCGCTAAGTGGCGCATCCAGCCGCTCCACAGCGACTTGTCCATCGTAAACTCCCACCAAATTTTGCGAGGCTTATAATTATGATTAAGGAAATAATCGTATTTCATTAGCCCCAGCACGACGTCCTTATCTAAGCGTTCGCCTGCAATTGCGAGTATCTCTTCTGGTGAAGCAGAAACTCTTTTCGTATCCTCTTGCAGTGCTGGCACATGTTCGAAGTTCTTCTCTGCTGAGATAGGCAGCGATCCAAGAAATGCCGAGAGCCGCGAGAACAGATCCTCCAGCTGATGGCCGATCTTTTGCCAGCCGCTTCGTTCCCAGAAATCGCCGAACGCCTGGAAGAAGTCGAATGGCGATGGAAACACACGATCAACCAAATAAAGCAGCGTATGATCCATTCGGTGCGCATTCCAATATTTCTCCAATACATCCTCTACCCGCTTAATGCGAACGATATCGCCAAATGGCATCAGATCATTGCCCAGCATTTCATAAGGCGATCTGTCCATATAAATATAGCCCCATTTATCTGCTTCACGGCGCAGACCCGTACCGCGCAGCATTTTGAGAAAGCCTAGCTGCAGCTCCTCGGGACGCAGCTCGAATACATCATTAAACGTTCCGCGGAACGTATCATAGTTCTCAAGCGGCAGACCGGCAATCAAATCAAGATGCTGATCGATTTTTTGAGAATTTTTCACTTTCATAACGGTACGCACCAGCTTCATCCAGTTCTGACGACGCTGAACCGCTTCATTTGTTGGATCATTCGTAGATTGTACGCCAATTTCAAAGCGGAATATGCCTGGAGGCGCATTTTCAGCCAAATAATCAAGCACCTCAGGTCTCATGATATCTGCTGTTATTTCAAATTGAAAAACACAGCCCTGGTGGTTTTTAATCAAAAACTCAAAAATTTCAAGCGCGTAATCCCGTTTAATATTAAATGTTCGATCGACGAATTTAATAAGCTTGGCGCCTTTTTCGATCAAATACAAAATATCTGCTTTCGTCCGCTCCATATCATAATAACGAACGCCAACCTCGATACTGGATAGGCAAAACTGGCAGCTGAACGGGCAGCCTCGGCTTGTCTCAAAATAAACGACACGGCTTCCCAAATGAGGAATATCCTCCTCAAAGCGATGCGGGGATGGCAGCTCATTCAGATTCAGCTTGGGACGCGGCGGATTAATCAGCACCTCGACGCGATCCTCGCGCTGCTTCCGATACGTAATTCCAAATACCATATGGTATTTGCCATCGCCTTCAATCTCAGTAAGCAAATGATGGAAGGTCTCTTCGCCTTCGCCCACCACGATAAAATCAACCTCTTGCACACGCTCCATCCAATAGTCCATATCATAGCTGACCTCAGGACCGCCTAAAATAATTTTGATTTCAGGCATGATTTTGCGCAGCATATTAATAACCGTAATCGTTTCTTCGATGTTCCAAATGTAGCAGGAGAATCCGACTACATCAGGTTTTCTCGAAAAAATATCGGACACGATGTTCATCACTGGATCTTTGATGGTGTACTCTGCAATTTCAATATCGAATCGATCGCCGCTAAACGCCTTCAAACAGCGCAGCGCCAGTGATGTGTGTATAAACTTGGCATTTAATGTGGACAGTACCACTTTCATAAGTAATAACCTCTCTAACTTAAGCATTTGCCTATAAAGCACGCTTGCGAAAGCCTTCAGTGCTTATAGCAAGATGCCTTCTATTGTACAGAAAAAAATCAAAAAAAAGAAGAGGCATCCCTTGCCGCAGATCGCAGCAGCAGATGCCTCCATTTTTTTACACTCTTACTTTAATATAAAGTTCATTTTTGAGCTGCATATCGATGATTGGATAGCGAACACGCCATTTGTCGCCGCCAAGTGCTGTAACCTCGCCCGATTCAAAGCCGCGCGGCTCGAAACCATAATCGCGCTCGAAGGAAATGAGCACTTGAATTTTCTCATCCGGCAGCATCTTATGGAATTCATTCCCTAGATTAATTGCCCAAAGCCTGAGCTCCTGAGACATCGACGCTCCGTATAACATATAAAACCTAGGATCAATATCTGCTGTCAGAACGAGCCAGCCAGCGGAATCACGTTTGGCTTCCCACTTCGTAAACTTAGCCTCGCCTTCTGTAGTAGATACAGAAGAGAATTGATCTTTCAGCACCTTCTCGATATCAGCCAGAGGAGCGCCAACGAGCGTATCCGGCAAGCTTGAAGGTAAAAACTTGGCGTTATTTATTTTCTCCTCTGTCACTTCGCTATTCAAACTAGCAGCATGAATAACGGATACAGCAAAATTCAAATCCGCGCTCGTCCCAGAGTATCCAAGCGTGGTGATGCCAATAAGATCTCCGAACTCATTAAACAATGCCCCGCCTGAGCTGCCGTGATCGATCGGAGCACTTGTCTGAATGTATCGGATACCGTCTTCATAGGTGATGTTGCTAATCAGACCGTCTGAAACTGTATTTTGCAGTCCAAGCGGACTTCCAATGGCAACGACTTTTCCGCCTTTATACGAGTTTAACCCGTAACCTAGAACGACCGGCGGAATGTCAATTGATTTTTCTGTTTTAACAATAGCTAGATCTGCTGCCTTATCATAATGAACTACGCCTGTAATCTTCAGCTCATCACCATAAACATCCAGCATAGTAGCAGAGGCTGCATCTCCGATAACATGATAATTAGTAAGAATCAGGTTATCACCAATAACGACGCCGCTGCCTTGAGCGCGATTGGTCATAATGAGAACAACACTCTCATCATATTTATCTACGATTTCTTTAGGAGTAAGTCTAGGAATGTTTTTCTGCTGCTCAAGCCATTCGTTGTATTCTGCTTGCTCGGCAGCCTCTTGCGATGTGATTCGAACCGCGTTAGCGGCTTTATCCCATTTCACATTTGCGTTAAGAGCTTCCGAGATGAACCGAACGGGTACAAACGTAACGCCTTTGCGAACGACAGCAGGTGAATCGAGCTTCACTGTTTTACCGTTAATGACCGCTTGCTTCATGCCTACTTTAAGAGAAATAGAACGATTGCCTTTACGTCCAATAATCGTCTCCGTCTTGCCTTCCCAAGTTACGGTAGCGCCCAGTGCTGTAAAAATATCGCGCAACGGAACAAATGTGACGCCTTTCTCTGCATACGCGCCGGCTGATAGAGCTAATTTCTTGCCATCTACAATCACCTGCAGTTGTTGCGTCGATACGGCAACCGTCTTGCTTGCAGCGCTGGCTGCCGATACAGAATCTACGCTAAGTGTTGACAATGGGGCAAGCAATAACCCGGCAATGAGCATAGGACTTAGCATAGTCTTTATAATTTTTGTTTTCACGCGATCATTTCCTCCAAACTTTTCCTTTTTCACCATTTGGTAAATCTATCATTAATCCTACCACTCCTCTTAACTCTTTGTCTATTAGATCGAGATTCATAGAGCATGGTTAAACTGCTAAACAGAAGATTAGAACTGAAGCCCATACTCATGGTATAGTAGGAGCATTGAATCTAGGAGGTTTTTTGGCATGCACAGGGGAAAAAAGCGCGGAGCTCCTCAATCACAAGCAGATAAGAGCAAGTCCTACCCGGTTAACGAACCGATGGAACTGCTTCCCTTTCTCATAAAAAATATTTCAGGTGCTGGACGCAATGTAGTGAAATCCATATTAGCGAATGGACAAGTATCTGTAGGCGGAAAATCAACGACCGCTTACAACTATCCGCTTCAGCCCGGTCAAACCGTTACGGTAGGCAGAGACCGGCCGCAGGATAAAATACCGCTGGAAGGGCTCGCGATCCTGTTTGAGGATGAGCATATTATCGTTATAAAGAAGGAATCGGGGCTTCTGTCCATATCATCTGATTCTGCGCCAGAAAATGAAGTGACCGCCTATCGTCAGCTTATGGCGCATGTACGGGTCGAAAATACGAAAAACCGGATTTACGTTGTGCATCGTCTGGATCGTGATACGTCAGGTGTCATGATGTTTGCAAAAAGCGAGGCGGTTCAGCAGCAGCTGCAAAACAGCTGGCAGGATTCGGTGCAAGAACGCAGCTATATCGCGCTCGTAGAAGGATTGGTTAAGAAGGAGCAAGGTACAATCAGTTCGTGGCTGAAGGAAAGCAAAACGCTCAAAATGTATTCCAGCTCCTATCCGAACGATGGTCTGCACGCCGTTACCCATTACAAGGTGCTTCGTTCCAATAAAAACTTCTCGCTACTCGAAGTGAATCTCGAGACAGGCCGAAAAAATCAAATTCGCGTTCATATGGAAGACATCGGCCATCCCGTTGTTGGCGACAAAAAATACGGCGCACGCACACGCATCATTGGCCGCCTTGGCTTGCATGCCCGCGTATTGTCCTTCACGCATCCGATAACCGGCAAGCTGGTCAAGTTTGAAACTGAAATTCCTAAGCTGTTTCTTAAGCCGTTTCATGTGACGGAGTAAGCAGGAGCAAACAAACAAGCATCAGTCGTTATACAGGAATGCCCACTGATTGTGAATTAGACGGCATTCCCTGGTATAAAGCGGCTGATGCTTTTTTTTGTTATACTACTATGGATATTTAATCTATCTATGCAGGAGGAACAGTGTAATGCCACATTTATTATTCCGCGGAGTACCGTCCGAGCAGTTAAAATCTGTTGCGGCACCGCTTGCTGCTGAGCTTGCCGCTATTTGCGAGTGCGGTACCGATAATTTTACAATGGCTTGTCTAAATACGACCAGCGTTTTTGGCAGTGAGGCAGATGATCAAGGGTTTGCATTTATCGAGGTCGGCTGGTTCGAGCGGGGACAGCAAGTAAGAAATCGATTTGCAAAGGCAGTTACCAAATACGTCAGCCAAATTGGCCTATCTGAAATTGAAATCGTGTTTCATGCTTATCGTGAGGACAGCTATTATATTAACGGTGAAGCCGTATCGGAATAATTTCATTCCATGTTTCGTGTGATGGACGTTATTTTCCAGTTATTATTGGAATCTGTATGTAACTCTAACGTGTTGATTTCAATTCGATTTTTATCAGCTTTATCCTTATAAGTAATTTTAACTACGGCTTCTCCTGAGGCATCATCATTCTTGGATGAACTAATTTCAAAAGTTTCTAACGAAACCAAATCATAGTCTTTATTCATGAGAGGCATTGTAACGTAATAATCAACAATGTCCCACTCCCCGGAGTCCCAATCCAAAAGGTTTTGAGACTCCTCCATCTTTCCATTAAGCATGTGGTCGTAATACGCGGTGATTGTTTCCTTCATTCCTATTCGCTTATTTGAGCAGCCTATTAAGAAAATAACAAATAGAAAAATCAAAATAACCAACATTACTCCAGCTTGCAGAATAATACGGTCACTATTGCTTGCTCCACGCCACATCATCGACATTTAACCAGCCCGCCCCTCCGGTAAAATAGATAGAAACGGTGTCCCCCATGTTGACGGATACAGCAGGCAGCTTAACTTCTACATATTGCTCTTGTGCGTTAATCGCAAGATCTTCAATCTTTTCTCCATTGATGGAAACCCCAATCATTCCACCAGCAGCGATCGTACTCACTTTAGCAGAAAGGATATAGTCACCGTCATCAGCAGCCGAGAAGGTCTGGGAAACGACACGACCGTTGCCTGGGTCAACATACATTAAGTTGGAACCGCTATAAGGACGGTTTGAGCCTATACCCGTGCCGGAAGTAAATGACCAATACTGCAGCCCTTCCTCAAAGCCGCCGTTCTGAAATGATTCATGAACCTTCTGAGCCACCACTGTTCCTGTACCGCTCACGACCGTATAATGTTTAAATTTTTTAATCTTATAGCCTGAATCCTCACCCGGAATAGAGTCGCTATTTTTGAAAATATAAGCCGCTTCCTCATTTGGCCTTGGCTCAGGCTGCCCAAAATGGTATCTGCCGAATGCGCGAACAAACTGAAAGGGCTCACCCGAATTGATATAGTCGACTGTGCTTATAAACTGCTTCGGATCAATTTGTTCATAAAACAATACATAAATATAAGGCATCATCACTTGATCCGTCACATAAATATTGCCTTCCGTTTCATCCGATGCGTACTGTACAGCTTCTCCAAAGGATTCATAGAAAAGCGGGCTTATTTGCTTCGCATAAGTAGTGAAATAGTTAGCACAGAAGAAAACAAAGAAAATGGAGAACGCCGCTATAATTATTGGGAATGAGTATTTAATCCGCTTGTGCAGCCACATAAGGCCTGCAACTGCCAAGTATACCGTCGGATAAAAAATAATATTAATACGATTGATATTCACATCTGTAATCAATGTCATTAGAATTGCCGTTCCGAACCAGATAGCAATGACTGCTGTCTCTATGCGGAAATTATTAATCAGTTTCATCACACCATACAAGATGCCAATTCCGATCAGCGGTAATGCTAACGGATACATATACCCAAATTTAGGCATGGCATTCCACAGCAAACCATCATTTTGAGTCAAATACATTTGCAAAAATGATTTGAAATTGTCCGCAAACGTTGAGAAAAAATGACCGCCAAATGCAGTAGAGATTTGCTCTACACGAGGAACAGTTAGCTTAGGAATAGAAAACAGAAATTGTATGGTCGCCATGCCATATCGATTAATAAGAAGAAACAGTCCGATAGGTGCTGCTAATATAATGAGAACCGCGCAATTCCAAAGCAGAACTCGCAGCTTGAACGCCTTTTTAACAACGAGCAGAGCCAATACGCCTACTCCAAAAACAGGTACAAAAAAATAAGCCGTTCCATAAGCATAAAGCGAAGCGGCTAGTGTTAATGTAAAGCCAATCAGCCATTTCGGCTGCTGCAGCGCTTTCAACAAAAAAAACACGGCGATCAGCACTAGAGTAGGAAAAATATTCGACTCCAGCGCCCATCGTGACATCATAATATGCCAAGGACATATGACGATAAAAAAAGCTGCAGCCGCAGCTGCATGCTTTCTTTTAAATAGCTGATTTGCAATCCGATAAAATAGCACCATGCTCAGTAGGCCAAATAAGATGCTAACCATTCGAACTGACAGTTCATTTAAACCAAATAAATAGATAAAAGGCATAGACAGGTAAGCATAAAGCGCGTTCTGACCGCTTCCCCATGCAATAAGATGAACCGGCAGCGATATGCCATTGCGATCAATGCCATAATGCAGAATAGAATAAGCCTCATAGCCGATCGATGCCTCATCCTGATTCAAGCCGCCTGGTATGGCGCCCGCATATACCACTCTCACCGCAGCCCCGACGAGAAACAGAAGCAGCAATAATGGGTTCTTTTTTACCCAATCTATAAAACTAGTCATTACTATGGGTCACCGCTTCGCTTCTTGTAATAGTATTCGTAGGACGAATAGGGTATAAATAGAAAAATAGAAGAGCCACAAGCAGAGCTATGAACGGGATGAAGCTGAGCATTGAACGAATGCCCCACACAGCCGCATCCGCTTGAACCGCGTCCTTCACATAGCCTGTAGCCTCCAGCACAACACCCAGAACAACAGCCTGCAGTGAAATTCCCCATTTGACGATAAAGCCGTTCATCCCAAAGTACATGCCCTCTCTGCGTACGTTTGTCTGCTTCTCATCCTCATCAATAATCTCGGACAACAGAACATCCAGCAATACGAGCAAACCCGCTAAACCGATGCCGATCACGACCGCCGCCATGGCCGCAGTTGCAACGCTGGATACGAATAAAAATGGAATCGTTGCAAATGCGTAAATACTAACGGCAATCATAACGGTCTTGCGCGGGCCCCATCTCTGCAGAAATTTCCCCCATATGTAGACGCACGGGATGGCAGCGACAAAAATAGCGCCAAGCAAAATCGTATTGCTGCTATCTTCAGCTCCGAGCACGTATTTGGTGAAGAAAGGGATAGCCGCGGGCAGCATGGCAAAGGTAAACTGGACGAAAAAGCTGCCGATAACGAATAAAACAAACGCCTTATTCGAGAATGTGAATTTCAAGGATTGAACGAAACCAACCTCTTCACGCGAAACAACCATTTTCTCCTTGCTTGCCGATACCATAACAATAAAGAAAATAAGCGCGATCCCGGCAAAAATCGCTCCCATCGGTCCCCAGCCCATATTCGCATAAACGAGGGGAGGAAGAGCCACACCAATAATCATTCCTAAGATGCCGAACATTTGACGCCATGAAGACACCGTTGCCCGTTCTTTCATCGTTGTAAACATTTCAGGGAACAGTGCAGAATAGTTCAATACAACCATCACGAACATAATGTCATAGAGCAGCACGATCGTTAAGAAGTACCAGAACAGCGCTGATCCGGTGCCAACTGGAAACCAAATCGCAGTAAACAAGGCCACCAGCGGCACCATGCCAAACAGCATGTACGGAATGCGCCTGCCAAAACGGGAGCTCGTACGGTCGGAAATGTGTCCGAACAACGGGTTTAGCACCGCATTGACGATGCCGTGAATCACCATGGCCAGACTGATTAAAGTCGGTTTTACACCAAGCACATCCACATAATAAAAAACGATGTAAGATGCGAAGGCCTGTGCAATTAAGTTGACTGATAAATTTCCCGAGCTGTAAGCTAATTTCGATTTGAAGCTTGCCATAGCCATAAATAAAACGCCCCCGGTTACGATGAAAGTCTATTATAAATTACATATAACTCTCTCATCTTACCGCACAAACCCTTTTTATTCCATAATTAACTTATTGAACAATTACTTCATTTTCACCATTCGGATATAAGGACTTCCGCTCACTAAAATCGTACCATCCTCAGTAAAACCAAGCTTTTTGTAAATCGCATAAGCCCTCGTATTTTCTGGCTCTACAATCAGCGACAGCCTGCTGCATCCAGCCTCTTCACCCTTCTGTTCAAAAGCGCTAATTAGCGCCTTAGCTATGCCCTGCCCCTGATAACGTTCGGCGACTGCGATGGAATCCAAGTAAAAGTCGCCTTCTTGTGCCTCAACAGCAATCGTTTCATCCGCACGCACACCTTTATCTCGCCCAGGACGTGTAACAAATGGCACATCCAGCTCTGCAGCTCCATCGCCTGAATAGCTAATAAGCATTCCTGCAATGCCATCTTCTCTCCTATCGACAAGAACATGCTTATAGCTAATCCGATTGTCCTCGCGAACATAAAAATCGCCAAGGATGCGCTCTACTTCATAATCATCCTCAGTTCCTGCCAAGGTGTAGGCAATATGGCCGATCGCAGATAGCAGCAGCGGCATTACTTCTTTTAAGTCTTCTTTCACAGCTTGTTCAATCATGATGTCATCCCTCATTCTTTTAATGTTCTGTTATAATAAGTGAATATTATTCTTAAAGGTGATGAAGTAGTGAGTCATGTCTATTATACATTTCCCATAGGCATTCGGAACAGTCAGGTTCCTTTTGCCGAGCAAGCAGAAGCCGAAACGAGCCTTCAGCTTGTTGATGCAAGCCAGAAGGATGCCGGCTTCTTCCGGTCTTTAGAGCAATTCGGCATATCACTCAATAGGCCTCAAATTGCCGCTGTTCGCCATAACAAAGGAGCAGCACTAACGCTGGCAGGAGCAGGATCGGGCAAGACGTCTGTACTCGTATGCCGAACTGCTTATCTGCTGGCTGTGCAAGGCGCCTTGCCACAGCATATTTTATTAATGACTTTTTCCAAAAAAGCAGCCGATGAAATGCGAAGCCGCATTCGCGCTCTTCCTGTGCTTAATCCGCAAGCAGCAAGCGGCGTAGAGGCTCGTACCTTTCATTCCTTCTGCCTCCAACTGCTGCGAGGGCGCGGCTATCGCCAAGGCATTTTGGGTGAAACCGGACAAAAGCATATTTTTTTCAAACGTCTGATGCGGGAGCTTTTGCTGCAAAACGAATATGAGCCCGAAACCATTCTTGCACAGCTCTCCGCCATTAAGCTGCTGATGATCAACATCGAAGACCTTCCCGCTTCTACAACGGAGGAAAGAGAGCTAAAGCTGCTTTTCACCCGTTATGAGCAGTGGAAGAAAGAGATGGATAAATTCGACTACGATGATCTGCTGCTTGAAGCGTACAAGCTTCTGAGGGACGACAAGGCGCTGCTTGCTACCCTTCAGCAGCGCTTTCAGTACATCATGATCGATGAATTCCAAGATACAAATCAGGTGCAATACGTGCTCGTCCAAATGCTTGCCGACAAGCATCGCAATCTTATGGTCGTCGGCGATGACGATCAGACTATCTATTCCTTCAACGGTGCAAAAAACGATTATATATTGAACTTCGAGCATCAATATCCAGGTGCAGCAACTTATGTACTGGATATTAACTACCGCTCAACGAGCACAATCGTCGGACTTGGCAATGCTATCATTCAATATAATAAGCTCCGCAAAGAGAAATCGCTCTTTGCTGTCAAGCCCAAAGGAGTTAGCCCCTCCTATGCACGGCTCAAGACGACGCAAGACGAGGCAAAGCTCATTACGGACACAATTAGCATGCTAATTGCTCAAGGCAATCGCTCCTTTGGCGATTTTGCTGTTTTATTCCGTACTGCGAGCAGCAGCAGGGCGCTCGTCGAGCTGCTTCTTACAAAGGAGCTTCCATTTATCGACTTMGGCGACGGCCAGCTCTTTTATGACCAGTGGGCGATAAAGCCGCTAGTTGCCCATCTGAGGCTTGCAATGGATCGCCGCAATTTCGATGCGATGGAAATTTTGCTGCCCTCGCTTTATGTCAATCGGGAACAGGCTATGGCTTTCATATGGAACCAAGACAAGCAGCGTGCTAAGAAATGGCCGCTCATACATCTGCTTGAATTTCCGCAGATCAAAGAATTTCAGAAAGACAAAATCAAAGAACGCATCAAGCTTATTAAAGCGCTGGCCGAATTAAAGCCTGCTGAAGCTATTATGCAGCTTCGCCAATCCTTTTATGATCAATTTCTTGAAACGAGCAAGCGTCATGAAATGACGGAGCATAAGGAAGGTCTAAAGGAAGTGCTTGATGAGTTCGAGTCTGCGGCGAGCACCTATGATACCATCGAAGCTTTTCTGGCCTATATTGATGATATTACAGACAAGCATGCTGCCGTGCAGCAGCTTCAGAAACATAATCATAACCGCAGTGCGATATCTTTGATGTCCATTCATCGATCCAAAGGACTTGAATTTCCTGTTGTATTCGTCATCGGTGCCTCAGAAGGCATTTTACCTCATAGCTCTGCATTAGCTGCGGATAAGCATAGTGACCGGAGCTCTATTCAAACCGGAGACAACGCACTGGCAGAAGCGCTGGAGGAAGAACGTAGACTCGCCTATGTTGCTGTCACTAGAGCCCAAGAGGAGTTGTATATCAGCTCCCCTGCTCTGTACCGGGGAAAACCGGCTGAACTATCAAGGTTCATCCGCTCTGCCTTTATGTCTGGTGAAGAAGAGGACGGTGATACAGAATCTGCTCTTGCATGGTTATGTACTAGCAATTCCTGCGAGGTATGGCAGCGTATTATTACTTACGAGGATTCACAATCAGAGACTCGTGCTTGCCCATTATGCCAGTCTCCAATGGAGCAAGGCACAAAGATATTGCCGAAGAAAAAGAAGTGAGGAGAAACGATTTGCAACATGAATGAACACCTAGTCCATTACCTTAAACTAGCTGATGCTGTGATCATCACAGATATAGAACATCATATTCTTGCAGTCAATCCGTCCTACGAGAAGGTTACGGGCTACTCATCACAAGAAATAGCAGGGAAAAAGGCTGGCATCCTGCGAACATCCTATACGCCAAAGGAAACGCATGATCAGATGAAGCAAGCTCTTAAACAAGGCTTGCCATGGTCAGGCGTACTAACAAATCGGCGAAGAGACAGCAGCATTTGGCATTCCTCCATTACCATAACACCTCTGCAAATCGAAGGGGTAACCTATTATATCGGTATTTTTCGTGAGCTGGAGAAGTTAAAGAGCGGCTTCTATTTACCAGAGGAGCGCATCGGCTCCATTCAAAGCTCGATGCTTAAGGTGCTCGCCATTTCTTGCGAAATTCGTGATCCGGGCATCGAGCAGCATCTCGTCCGTGTGCGGGATTTAACGGAACGGCTCACTCACTTCCATAATGAACGCATGCAATTATGCTGGACGGAGGAAGCCGTGAACCGCATTTCGCATGCGAGCATTTTGCACGATATCGGCAAATCAGGAATTCCTGAAGGCATTCTATATAAACCGGGTCCTCTCGCTTATTACGAACGAAATATTGTTGAGATGCACACCCAAATCGGCGTTGATATCATTGATAAAATTTATGCTGAGCTTACAGATGATTTATTTAAGCTTGAGCTCGAAATGGGTAAAAATATTATTTTATACCATCATGAAAAATGGGACGGTACCGGCTACCCGCATCAGCTTGCCGGAGAAAACATTCCAATTGAAGCACGTATCGTCAGCGTCGTTGATGTTTATGATGCATTGACCAGCACCCGTCCCTACAAAGAAAAATGGTCCGAAGAACGTGCGCTGGAATATATTAGTGAACAGCGCGGGCTGCATTTTGACCCTGAGCTGGTTGACTCCTTCCTTGCGCTCCATTCTAACGAGATGTAGCTACAAAAAAAAGCGCCAATCCCGAACATGGAATGAACCGTGTCCTCGATTGGCGCTTTATTTGTTTATTTTTATGCTCCATATAGCGCGTCGAACTCATCCTCTAATATAGACATCGTAATGAGATCATGAAACTTCCCATCCATAAACAAAGCGTCCCTCTCTACTCCCTCGCGATGAAATCCGATCTTCTCATACACATGGATGGCGCGCGGATTAAAAGCGTAAACGCCGAGATGGATGCGGTGCAAATTCAACTTTTGAAAGCCGTATCTAAGCATGAGAAGCAGCGCTTCTGTACCATATCCTTTGCCGCGATGCTGCGTCCCTTGAATACCGATACGTATATTCGCGCTGCGATTGATCGTATCCATATCATTTAGTACAACCTCGCCGAGCAGCTCTCCTGTTTCCTTCAATATAATCATGGAATCAAATCGGTCTTCGTTTATGACGCTAATTTTGCGAATCCAAGCTTCGATTTCCTCACGTGTAAAAGCTTTTTGTGACCCTGTCAGCAGGTTCATCTCCGAATCTTGTAAAAAAGCTAAATAAGCCTCTATATCGGACTCCTTTGCTGGACGCAATAATACCGAATTTCCCTCAATGATGTGTTTTGCAAGTTGTGTCATCACAATAATCTCTCCTATTTTTACTCTCAGCATTAATAAATCAACTCATGATTTTCATGTATATTATTTTGTGCGCAAAAATCCTTATACTTCTGAAGTAGAGTGAAAATATCATCTTGTCCGGTAATCTCATCGTTGTCATTGAAGTATTGCAGCGCTCCCCCTAATATAAAGAGCGTCAGCACTTCCTCGTCTTCCGTTATGAGCGTATGAATATCTCCGGGCGGCTCATAAATAAAGGTTCCCGTGCTAAGATCAAAGCGTAAAGGTTTGAAATAACAGGTATGATTTTTATCAAAAGGAACCCATGGCAAATCATCTATTTTAAATATGCGTTCAGGCAGTTGAAAGGCTTCTGCTAATTTTACAACGGTCTCGTCAATTAACTTCAAATGAAGACACCTCCCTCATGATGATCCGCCAGTATACAATTCCAACAGTTTCAGCTTATCTGGGTTTCTTACAATGTACAGATGAAGTGCGCCCCCCTGCACCACATGGAAAAGAGTAACCCCCTCGATTCCTTTATCTGATCGTAAAACAAGTCCCGTCTGACCGTTCAGAATTCTAAGCTCGGCTTTCACACTGCCATCAGCAAGTGGTCCTTTTTGAACCAAACCGAATAGAAACCGAGAAACGTTTTCGCGTGTTTTAATAGGATGAATAGCAGCAGACACTTTGCCTCCGCCATCTGAAAGGAGAACAACCTCCTCTGCAAGCAGAGAAAGGACCTCCTTCACATTGCCCTCCGCAAGCTCCAATACAAAACGACGAACCCATTCTTCACCCGCAGGCTGCGCATGAACAGGTTCAGCCTCGGAAATCCCCATTTTGTCTCGCGCACGGCTCAGCAGCTTTCGACAATTGACTTCGCTTTTTTCTATTAGCTTTGCAATATCCTGATAATCGAAGCCCAGCGCTTCACGAAGCACAAATACGGCACGCTCCGAGGGAGTTAACCGTTCAAGCAAAACCAGCATTGCATAAGACAACAAATCGTGGTGAATAACGGCATCCAGTGCATCCGTCTCTTCTGTAATAATGGGTTCTGGGAGCCACGGCCCGACGTACCGCTCTCTCTGCTTTCGAGCAGACTTTAGCAAATCCAAGCTGCGGTTTGTCGCCATTTTGCACAAATAAGCCTTCGGCTCGGCTATGCTCTCTGGAGCTATATCATATGCCTTTACGAAAACATCCTGCACGATATCTTCAGCGTCAGCAGCCGAACCCGTAAGCTGGTATGCAATTTTGAACAAAAGCGCTTTATATTGCAGGTAAAGCTCTTTCATTTCACCATCCCTCGTTTCATAACAAATGCTGCTTTTATCATTTTATGAGACTCGCATAATCCCAAGTCATTTTCCGTACCTTCCATCCAAGCTTCCCCGTTATGACAATGTCGAGGCCCCATTGTCTTGTCCATACCATTCCCCGCTCCGGCCCGAGACCAAAACAGAAAAAATCAATATAGCTCTTGTGAACAGGTGCAGAATGACCCATTACATCTGCCGTTATGACCTTCCCCAGCCTATCTGCTTGTGCAGTCGCTTCCTTGCATGTCATCCCATCCGTTAGCCCGCTCACAGGGTCAACAATTTGAGCACAGTCGCCAATGCTGTATATCCCAGGTGCTTCTTTCACACGGTAATTAGCGTCCACAATGACTCGACCATCTGCGGTAAGCGGCAGCCCCATGCTTCTGAGCATCGGATTAGGCAGCAATCCAAGCGTCCAAATACATAAGCCGACCTTTAAAATCTCACCATCCGATAAGAGAAGTTCCCCTTCCCTCTCACGAATAGCTTTGCGTCCATGCAAAACGGTCACTCCGCTGCCCTTAAGCAAGCGCTCCAGCTTCATGCCAACCTTTGCCGGCCCCTCCTGAAATAATCTATCCTGCGCATTTAACAAGTAGAGAATCACCTCTGACGGATCAAGTCCGAGTGCACTTGCTTCCTTACGCAAAGCATAGACAAGCTCAGCAGATGATTCGATTCCACTAATCCCCGCCCCTGCAATGGCAACAGTCATCCATCTTTGACGCTCAGCACGGCTTGTTTCCTTTACCGCTTTTCTCAAGTTTTCATGCCAAAGCTCTCGAATATGAGCTGCGCTTGCGAGTCCAGTCAAGGCAATACCGCCCTGATCGGCATCGGGCTGACGAATAACGCTTCCAGCTGCCAAAATGAGAATATCGTATTTTAAATGCTGCTCCTGCCCGCTCTCATCTTTATACAATAACCGCTTATCCCTTTTTTCTATGGTCATTACCATTCCTTGAATAAATTCCACGCCATTCGGAAACATGCTGCCAAAAGGAACAACAATATTATCATCATTGACAGCCGGCTTGAACAGCAATACCTTCCGAAGATGGTATGGCTGCTTATCAATCAGAATTACACGGAGCTTCCCAGCTCCTAATTCCGGCTGCAATGTTTTTCGTATTGCCTTGAGGGCGTTAATGCCTGCATAACCGCCGCCAATAATGACACATGTTATTTCCTTTTTCTCTTTCATCTCCATCAGCTCCTGTGCATGTTTGCACATATAACGATAAGATGAGTTTTTTTGTGACATCTACACTAAATTTCTAAAATACTCCATCTTGCTGTCGATAAATCCGTCATCAAAATCAGCTGCTCCGATCAACTCAGATTCACTGAAGCATAAGCTAAAGAGCCAAAGCTGTCTAAGCGCTACGAATATCGGAACCGCTTGAATATCATTTTCGCCTATAGATCTGATTTCTCTGTATCCACAAATAAATGCATCCCAAAGACGTTCAACCTCTTCTTTATCGTGCCTGCTATGAATTTCTCTTGCCAGTCTAAATTCTGCAATGTCATAAGCTCGCCAGCCATAACCGCAAATATCAAAATCATAATGCGTCAATGTCCCATGCTCCGTAAAAGCGACATTCGTATTGCCATGCAAATCCCCATGACAAATTCCAAAATCCAGCCCTGATTCCAGATGAATGTTAAGCTGATCTTTTAAGCGCATAACCAGCTCATATAGAAATTGATAATCTTCTTGCCGATTTTCCATATGTTGCTTAATTATGCGAAGCGGATTGTCTATCAAATGCTCCAAATCGAGCTCTCCCCTTGTGTGCTCAGAGGTGAAATCGTCAGCAGCTTGATGAATTTGAGCAACGGATGCGCCAAATAGACGACTGTCTTCTGGATGCTGCATACGCTTTTCTTGACCATCAGCAAAACTAAACATTACCCCGTACTTTACACCCTCAGGGACCAAAAACTCATTAATAAGTGTGCCGTCATTTTTCTCAATCGGTACGGACACGCTTATCCCTTTTGCATGAAGATCGTTTAATAAATCTAACTCAAAAGCAATCTCTGATTGGTTTCTCCGGTCCGCTCGGTACACTCTAAATATGTATTTGCCTTGCTCCGTCTCTAAAATATAAGTATCGTTCATCCCTCTCAGAAAATAGTGCAGACGAGCGGGTTCATGAATGCCATAGTGGACTTTAATATGCGACAATAACGCTTCGGTTGATAATAGCGAGTATGCTACAGGAAATAAATGCAAGGGTACCTCATCCTTTTTCATTATCTATTTTAAATCGTGAATTCATCCTAGCTGTTTGCAAATGATGAATCTATTCCATTCCACTATAACAAATTATTTGTGCCCGATCTGGTAGAGAATTACTATGATTAATTTTGCCCGCTTTATTGATGCGGCAGGGACACATGAAGTAGCTCATAATAGCAGCAATGAATACACTACATACAAGAAGCGCGACAGGCAGACCTCAAAGGAGGCATCCACTTGGATGTATGGAATCAAAGCTATGAGCAGCTCATCTTCCTCCAGGATCGTTCTATTGGTTTAAAGGCAATTATTGCAATAGACAGCACAAAGCTTGGTCCTTCCCTCGGCGGTTGCCGGTTTTGGCAATATGCCAGCGATGAAGCTGCTGTCCTCGATGCGCTGCGGCTAGCGCAGGGAATGACCTATAAATCAGCGATCTCAGGTTTGCCATTTGGCGGCGGCAAAGCTGTCATTCTAAGCCAACCCGGTCAAAGCTCGCGGGAAATATTGTTTCGGGCGCTAGGCCAGCATATTCAAAACCTGCAAGGAAGCTATATTACCGGTATGGATCTGGGTACAGATGTATCGGATATGGACTGGGTTCGCCTCGAGACACCCTATGTGACTGATGTATCAGGTTCGCTCGGAGCAGTAAATGATTTTACAGCTAAAATGACCGCATACGGCGTTTTCCTTGGCATTCAGGCCTCTCTCAAAACGGTTTACGGTTCCGAAAATATGCAGCAAAAAATCATTGCCGTTCAAGGATTAGGCAAAGTAGGTTATCAGCTATGCCGCTATTTAAAGCATGCGGGCGCAGAGCTCGTTGTAACGGACGTTAATTCAAAACGAGTGAAGAAGGTTGTCGAGGAGTTTGGGGCAATGCCTTGCAAGCCAAATGTCATTATGCGCATACCTTGCGATGTCTTCTCGCCTTGTGCTCTAGGCGGCATCCTAAATGATTTTACATTAGGCCAGCTAGACTGCAGCATCGTTGCTGGGGCAGCGAACAATCAATTAGCAGAAATCCGCCATGGCGAGAAGCTACATGAGCTTGGCATTTTGTATGCACCGGATTATGTGATCAACGCAGGCGGCATCATCGTAACCTCTGTTGAGCTTATTGGCGGGGATGCTGCGACAGCGCAGCATAAGGTTGAGAAAATAAATGGTACACTGATGAACGTATTTCAAGCAGCTGACGAACATGGAATTTCAACCGCAGCAGCAGCCAATCGAATTGTGGAGCAATTGCTTAAGGGCTGAATAACCACTCAATCGAAAAAAGGGGATGTATCGAAAGTAGATTTCTCTACTTCCGGCACATACCCTTATTATTCATTATTGCGGTGTCCAGCTTAAACTGCTGGAGGAGTGAAGGAACGTCCAGCGAACTCAGCATCAAGCATATAGAATGCATTGCTATCCTTGTCGATGCGTTTCAGCTTATGGATAATGTTATCAAACAAAGCCTCTTCTTCAACCTGCTCATCGATAAACCATTTGAGGAAGTTGATCGTTGCATGCTCGCGATCGTTGATCGCAAGGTCAGATAAATTATAGAAACGTTTTGTATTTTGCTGCTCATGTCCGTAGCCTTGCTCGAAAGTGTCCAAAATGGAAGAGTATTCGTTATTCGGCTCTCCAAGAGCAGACAGCGTAGCACGACGACCACGGTCATTCAGAAACTTGTATATTTTCATAGCATGAAACCGTTCTTCCTCAGCCTGTACAATGAAGAAGTTAGCGAAACCATCAAGACTTTCACCTGAACAGTAAGCCGCCATTGCCAGATACACATGCGCTGAATAAAATTCAAAATTCATCTGTTCATTTAATGCTTCTGCTAATCCATCATTCATGCTTATGCACCTCAGCTTTCCTAGATTGTACTTATTCTAACATAAAAATAAAGAACGGCAAATGCCGTTCTTGTTAATTTATTGAAATTTAAGCTACCCGATCATTTTTTTCAATCGCTTATAGAGCTTCTCTGCGGACGGCGCGCTAACCGTCTTCGACTTGACCACGACGAAGCACTCTAGCTTGCAGGTTTTGCAATCTCCAAGGCAATCACTTTTTTTCTGCTTAATATCCGGATATCGATTTTTCATCGCCTTATAAACCGGCTCCAAACCGTTCTTGAGATTCCGTTTGCAATACTTAATCTTCTTCATAAGATACACCCCGCAGCGCAACGAAGGATTTGCTTCCTATTTGATGATAATGATTATCATCCCCGTTGTCAACTGCCGTTTTTAAGAACCTCTAACCCTTTAATCAGCTGACTGTCCTCGCGTCCAAGCTTCTCGCGTAGACGCTCCAGCAGCTTATACCCCGTTTTGTCATTGAAACTGCCCGTAGCCTCCAGCTTCTCAGCTTTTTGGAACTTAGTTAATGCTGCTGCTTTTTGTTTATCGAACATGCCTTCTTGTCCTGTAGGAGAATAACCGAGCTCCTTCAGCATCATCTGCAGCGTCTTTACATCCTCGCCATAGCTGCCTATCTTCATATGTGTACCAATCGCAAGCGGTCTTAGTTTCGTATATTCGGGAAGGGCTACTGCAAAATCCGGTGAAACGCCTGTTTTGTTAATCCAAGTGCCGCCCGGCGTCTTCCACTGCGCTTCCGTTAAGCTTAAGACAGAACCGTCCTTAAACTGATTAAAAGCTTGTACAACACCTTTGCCATACGTTTTTTCACCGACAACTGTTGCTCCCGCCGATTCCTTTAACGCAGCCGTCAGCACCTCGCTCGCGCTTGCAGATTGTCCATTCACGAGTACTACAATCGGCACTTTCCATTCCTTCTTCTGATCAGACTTATACGAAATCGTTTGCCGCTCATTTTTGTACACGACATTCAAAATAACCTTGTTTTTCGGTATAAGCTTGCTCGCAATCTTAATGGTTGGCTGCAGCAATCCCCCGGGATTGGATCGCATATCCAGCAACAATCCCTTAAGAGGCTGCTTCGCCTGCAGCTCCGTAATTGCAGCTTCAAATTCATCCGCAGTTTTCTCAGCGAAACGGCTAATCGTAACATGCCCGATACCGGCATCAAGAAGCTCAGACGTTACCGTATGTACTGGAATAGCTTCCCGCTTCAGCTTTAATGTTATCGGCTCAACTTGATTCGGGCGCTGAATCTGCAGCGAGACTGATGTTCCTTCCTTGCCTCTAACAAGGCCAAGCAGCTCCTCAAACGTCTTTCCAGCCAGCTTCTGATTATCTACCGAGAGAATGATATCGCCCGTCAGTAAGCCGCCTCGCTCGGCTGGAGCTCCCTTCGTGAGCCCGGTAATGATGAACATGCCTTCCTCTTCGCGCAATTCAGCACCAATTCCATATATTTCTCCCTCATAGGACTGGGTATAGGCACTGCCCTTTTCCTCAGCCAAATACCGGGAATACGGGTCCTCAAGCGAGCCAACCATGCCTGCAATTGCTCCATTAATCAGCTTCTTCGGCTCAGCACCGTTTAAGTAGTCATTCATAATTTTGTTGTATGAAACCGTAAATTGCTTAAAGGTCGGCTCCTTGATCATCGGATACTGATTCCCCATCCAGAAAAACCCTATTGCAAAGCCAAGAGCAGTAAATAATACAGCTCCCATGACGCAGAGAGTCAGAAATCTTTGTTTTGCTGCCGCTGATGTAAAATAGTTCATCTGTTCATCTCCTCAAAAGTTTTACGAAGTAAAACTTACTTCGTAAGCATAAGCCTAGTTTTACGAAGTAAAACTTACTTCGTAAGCATAAGCCTAGTCTTGAATGTCTGGATCATTTTAGCTACAATCAACCTAATCAAAGCGCAAACGGCTAACGCCGTCTTTGGCGGCGTCTGCAATCGTTTCGCTGCGAAATATAAGCTTAGTTATACATGTGGAACTTATAACTTCTTATATTTTAAATATAGAGAGCTGGAGAGGAGCTTCACCGCTAGTATGTATAAACTTATCGCGATTGATGTTGACGACACGTTATTAACGGATGACCTAACCGTAACGGAAGGCACGAAGCGTGCCATGGAAGCTGCTATTGCCCAAGGTGTAACGGTTACACTGGCAACAGGCCGCATGTTTGCTTCCGCTCAAAAAATTGCTAAGCAAATTGAACTCAATGTTCCTATTATTACCTATCAAGGGGCACTCGTCAAAACACTGCTTGATGGACAAGTCCTGTATGAAAGAAACGTACCGATTGATGCAGCTAAAGAGCTTCACGCTTTCGCTGAAGAGAACGGCTTGCACCTGCAGCTTTACGTTGACGATGAGCTTTACAGCACTCATGACAATGACAAAATCAAAGCTTATTCTAAGCTTGCCAATATCCCTTACAAAATAGAGCCTGACTTCAACAAATTGCTCGACTTTCCGATGAACAAAATGCTTATTATCGATGATCCGGCTCGCCTCGATGAAATCGCTGAGCAGCTTAAGCCTCTAATCGGTGATCGCGTGCATATTACTAAATCCAAAGCGCACTATTTAGAGTTCATGCATAAGGAAGGCACTAAAGGACATGCACTGAAATTTATGGCCGAGCATCTTGGCTGTACAATGGACCAAACAATCGCCCTTGGCGATGCATGGAATGATAATGAAATGATTATCGCTGCCGGACTTGGTGTAGCAATGGGCAACGCCATTCAATCTCTGAAGGACATTGCAGACTATGTAACGTTGTCGAATAACGAGGAAGGCGTTCGCCACGTTATTGAGAAATTTGTGCTTAACGTCACTGAATAACAAGCAAGGAGGCGACTGCATTCATGAATTGTCCCCTTTGCAATGGGCCAAACGATTGTGCTATGGAAGAAAACAATGCAGCGAAAGATTGCTGGTGCTTCCAGAAATCATTTCCCAGCACGCTTTTAGAGGCCGTTCCTGAAGAGCTCAAAAACAAAGCCTGCATCTGCCGAAATTGCTTAAGCAAAGCAGCGGAAGAACAAAATTAAGAAGCTGTCTCTGGAAGGTAATCACCTTTTAGAAACAGCTTCTTTTTTTAAAGCTTGCTTATCGCGCTGGCACAAAAAAACGTTCTTCCACAGCACTTGCAGACAACGGCTTGCTAAAATAATAGCCCTGAATCTTTCTGCACGAATTGTCCGTTAAAATATCCAGCTGATCCTTCGTTTCAATTCCTTCCGCAATAACTTCCATATTCAAATGCATAGCCATCGCAATGATCGTTGAAACGATGGCTCTATCATCGCTGTTATTTGTAATATCACGGATGAAGGAGCGATCTATTTTAACTTTTTGAATCGGGAACATTTTCAAATAACTGAGCGAGCTGTAGCCTGTCCCAAAATCATCTAAGCTAATGCGAATACCATATTCATTCAACTGATTCAAAATGCTGCTGGACAATGCAGCGTCCATCATCATGCTCTCTGTTATTTCCAGCTCTAAATATTTCGGCTCCAATCCCGTTTCCTGCAGTATAGCCATAATATAATCCGCAAGTTTAGGCTGATGGAATTGTTGCGAAGATAAGTTGACGGATATAGGGATAAGCGGCCCTCCCTGTACATGCCACATCCGCATTTGTTTGCAGGCTTCGCGCAGTACCCATGTTCCCATTTCATAAATGAGACCGGTCTCCTCCGCAAGCGGTATAAAGACGCCTGGACTTAAAAGCCCCCTAGTTGGATGCTGCCAGCGTACAAGCGCCTCCATCCCAATCATCGCACGATCCTCTGTTCGGATTTGCGGCTGGTAATGGAGCAGCAGTTCCCCTCGTTCAATCGCTTTTCGAAGATCGCCCTCTAATTCGATTTTTTCTTGCAGCACTCGGTCGAGCTCGCCAGTGAAAAATTGATAATCGTTTTTACCTTTTTTCTTGACCTCATACATCGCTGTATCGGCATTTTTGAGCAGCTGTACAGCATCCTGTCCATGGCTAGGGAACAGTGCAATTCCGATACTCGCAGACACATAAAAATCACTGTCCTTTAATCGATACGGCGCTTGGATGCAGCTAATGATCTTTTCCGCTAAACGCTTAATCGTGTCTTGCGTTTCATAATTGCGGCATAGCAGCGTAAACTCATCTCCACCTATGCGAGCAAGCATAACATCTTGCCCTGTAATAGCTTGTTGAATGCGTCCGCTAACTTCCTGCAAAAACTGATCGCCGACCATATGCCCGAGTGAATCATTTATAATTTTAAAACGGTCGATATCGAGCACCATTACAGCAAAATGCGAATCGCTTGTACTGCTCTGTTCAATGGTCTCAGCAATCGCTTGATTAAATTTGCGACGATTCGGCAAACCTGTCAATTCGTCATGAAAGGCTAAATGATTGACTTTCAGCTGCGCCCGTTTCTCAGCGGTTATATCTTTAAAAATAATATAGCTGCCTACGACTTCACCATCCACAACAACCGGTACATTAGCTACGTTGAGCTCAATTCTCATACCGTCAGCACGGATGATGGCGGTTTCGTGATTCAAAGTCTCCCCCTTAAAGGATCTTTGAAACATCTGTTTCACACGTTCTTGATCTTCATGCACAATAATCCCGCTTAACGAGGATATCGATTGATGCATAACCTGCTTGCTGCTGAAACCTGTTATCTTCAAAGCATTCGTATTATGGCTAGTCACACGGTACTGCAAATCAACAGACACGATGCCATCCTGGCTATTTTCGTATAAGGACTTGTACCATTTTTCATTTTGTTCAATTTCTGAGTCCTTATGGGCAAATCGCTTCGATATATAGATCCCAAACAAAGATAATCCAAGTGTAAAAAATATACCTAACGCAATAATGTAGGCCAGCCACGTTTGGTCCAAAATAACGCCAAGAAACAAAGCAGTCTTATTGCTGGTATGAAAATTAGCTGCGATCATTCCCGTATAATGCATGCCAACTATCGCAGCCCCCATAATAGCGCCGCTTCCAAGCTTTTTCCACCATTGTCCTTTCTGTCTATCCTTACGGAAATAAAACGATAGCCAAAGAGCTGTAATGGATGCGACAAACGCAATAAAAATAGAGAGCATAACGATAATCGGATTATAGGTTATATGTATAAGCATTGCAGACATGCCAACATAGTGCATGATCGTAATGCCTGTGGCAAGCAACAATCCGCCAGCTAGCAATTGCGATCTCGAAAGTTCACTACGGCCGACAACATACAGCGCAGTAAAAGCCGCTCCAATCGCTGCAATTACCGAAATAAGCACGATAACCAAATCATATTTTATAGGGAAAGGAAGCTTTAACGCGAGCATGCCGACAAAATGCATCGACCAGATTCCCATCCCCATAGAAGCCGCTCCAAACATCAGCCAGCTTAGCTTTGTGCTTCCTTTGGAGGTGCTCACTCTTCCTGCAAGATCCAGTGCTGTATATGAAGCCATGACTGCTATAATATAAGAGAAAATAACTAATAAACTATCATAGGTTCCATGAACATGCTCCATTAAATCCCCTCTATTCTATGTAAGATGTTTATCTGCGAGAGCATTCTTATATTATACAATAATGTTTTGAAACATTTTTGAAAATTTCGATGACGGCTAGACAAGCAACGACCGCATAACTAAACAAAAAAGAGCCTCTCCCACATAGTGGAGAAGCCCTTCTTATAACCTTTATGAAGTTAAGATACAGCTTTATTTCTCCGTTTGCATTGGCCCTTGCTGCATGACTTATAGTTGCCTGTAAAATCAAGCCGATGATCCGTCACTTTAAAGCCATACTCCCGTTCAATTCGCTGCTCAAGCTCGAGCAGCCAATCTTCTTTAATTTCTGTCAGCGAGCCGCATTCATCGCATATTAGATGATGGTGCATATGCTCATGATCCTCACCGCGAAGGTCATAGCGGGCTACACCATCCCCGAAATTCATTTTCTCAACAACATGAAGCTCAGCGAGCAGTTCGAGTGTCCGATATACAGTCGCTAGACCGATATCAGAGTTTTTCTGCTTTACGAGCATGAAGACACCTTCTGCACTCAAGTGATCCATTTCGTTCTCAAGCAGCACTCGCAATATAATCTCACGCTGAGTTGTCAGTTTATATCCGTTCGCCATCAAATGTCGATTTATTCGATCCGTTTCTGCTGTGATGTTTAACATGCAAAGCTACCTCCTTTTATTGAAAAGCCAGTACATGAATGCATTCCACTTTATGTAAAGGCTTACTTTTAGAATGATTATAATTTAATGGTAGTATACTTTTGCGAAATTAGCAAATACCATATATTAATAAGTGTTTAACCGTACTCCTTGACACAAAAATCGTATTTCGAGTATGATAAAAAAATAGTTATTCGTAACAATTACAAATAAAAGGAGAGAACAAAATGAAAAGTGGCATACATCCCGTTTACCATCAAGTATTGTTTTTTGATGTGAGCAGCGGCTACAAATTTTTGACGGGCTCAACCAAATCGTCCAATGAAAAAATGGAATGGGAAGACGGGAATAGCTACCCAGTCATTCGCGTAGATACAAGCTCCGCTTCGCATCCTTTTTATACAGGCAAACAACGCAATACCGATAAAGGCGGACGAGTTGACCGCTTCAACCAACGATTCCAACAAAAGAAATAAAAAGCAAGTAATAATAATAGCTCCAAACAGAACCGTTCAATGCGGCAATTCGTAAGGAGCTTCTTTCGTTTCTTATTACAGCAGACAGACTACAGCACCGCAGAAATGCCGCCATCAATATTAACAGACGTACCCGTTACGAAAGATGCGGCTTCCGAAACGAGAAAACCGATAACATTTGCTGCTTCCGACGCCCTGCCAATTCGACCCAAAGGTATCCCATGGCGCTTGTCCGCTGAGAATTCATCCCAGCTAAGCTCAGGGCTCGCAGCTTGCCACATCCGCTCGATTTGTGCGCTGCGAATCAGCCCGATGCAAACTGCATTTACACGAATTTGATCCACAGCCAGATCCTTGCTCATCGCTTTGGTCAGTGCAAGGCCTGCGGCGCGGCTAACGGAGGTTGGGAGAGAGGAAGCACCCGGCGTTTTCCCGCCTATAGCTGTCACGTTTACGATAGCTCCTCCACCTGCTTTACGCATATATGGAAGTACCGCACGGGCAAAATGAACTGCTCCGAGCAGCTTCAAATCGAGGTCCGCTGTCCATGCATCAGTCTCCACCTTCTCAAAAGGCTGCGCCGCAGAAACTCCTGCGTTATTCACAAGAATGTTGACACCGCCAAAGTGTGCTGCCGTTTGCTCAACCGCTCTTGCGGCATCTTCCGGCCGACTTACATCCGCGCTGATTGCCAACGTTTCTTTGCCTGTTCGTTCCTTTATAAGTGCTGCCGCGCTGCGCAGAGACTCCTCCTCCCGTGCAACAATGGCTACCTCAGCACCTTCCTCTGCCAGCAGCAATGCTGTTGCTAGTCCAATTCCTTTGCTCCCGCCTGTAATGAGTGCGATTTTTCCTTTTAGCCCAAGCTCCATCTATAACTCCTCCTTCTCTGCTGCTTGATCGTTTAAACTTTACTTCCCAACTGCTTTGATTACCTTTTGTACCTCATGGTTTATATCAATTTCTGAATGAGCAGGTAAATTTACAATAAAAATACCGCCAAACACTTGCTGCGACTTGCCTTGGCACTCTCGAATTTTATTTTTTAATAGTTTAAGCTCTAATGAATAGATAACTTCTTTGCTTAGCAGCCAATTATGCCTGGTGAACGTTGATTTCTCTATCGTTTCTATGTACATGGATACATCCTTGAATGCTCTTACGCGAATAACGTCTCCAAAAGCAACATTTTCAGTAAATACAGGATTCTCCTCAATGCGATACAGATCATCACCCAGTTGTACAACGTCCAGTATCTCGACCTCTTGACCTACACCATCGAAGCAAAGATGTAACGGAATAAAATCTTGAATGCTTCTCACCTCTATATTTATTTTCAGTGATGGCTCTTACCATTCACTCTAGCTAATATCCACATTCGTATAATGCTCCACCGATGGAAATGGATCATAGAAATGATGCAGCAGACTTTTCCACTCCAAATATTCCGCCGATCCGCGAAAGCCAACGGTATGATCCTCCAGCGTTTCCCATCTTACAAGCAATATATATTTATTATTCTCTTCTAAGCATTTCTGAAGTTCATGACTGACATAACCGCTCATGCTAGAGATAATTTTTGATGCGGCTTTGAAATTGCTTTCAAATTGTTCGGACAGCCCTGCCTTAACCTGCAATGAAGCAACCTCTAATATCATGACAGCAACTCCTTGTTTTATATCTAGTTTTAGCAATAGCCTTGCAATCCTAATTATGATGTTATGTATATATTATAAGTGGTACTGCAAATAAGGCAAAGAGTAAATCAAATGATAGAATATCTTGTTTTCCAAACTGTCTAATCGCTCCATGTGTCCATAATTTTCAGAGCGAGTTCAATTTAATCGATTCTTTCCCTTCAAATTGCGGCATCATTTACCGAAATCACCTGCGACCTTTACTCTTAATCCGTATTTTCCGTCATGATCCGACATTTGTATTTGACTATTATTTCATAAAAAAAAGCCCCAGAGAGTGGTCTCTGAGACTTCAATCGTATCCCTAAGTAGCTGGCTCCTCTTTAGGAGCGCATTTTTGAATAAGCGAGATTTGGCCTGCATGGATGCCGGTATGGTACATTAAACGGCCAACAGCCTCAAGCGGCGTTGAGGGGCCGATCGGACAGTCCACGATTTGATGCCATTTCTCCTCTGGAAGCTCTTTCATTGCATCCATAAGATGATTGTTGGAGGATTCAAGCAGCGCAATAAGCTCCTGTAAATTATCGTAGGTTGCTTTGCTCCCAGCAGCACCTCTGCTTGTAGAGATCTGCAATCCCTCCGGCATGCCTTTCCCGAAGAACCAGTCTGCGAACATATATTCAACCTCAGCGTTATGTCGAAGCATATAGCCAATGGAGGATGCTCCAAGCTGTAAAGACAAATCCTGCTCCGGCAATGCTTTGACCGTTTTGTGGAATCTTTCTTGAATAGCACGCCAAATAGGCAGTACTGTTGTGATCGTCATAATAGCGTCCGCTCCTCTGCTCTTATTAAGCTTTCTTCGCTTGTGCATGCCCATCTCTTGCAACATGCTCAAATTTCTCGCCTGACAAGTCGATATCGTAAGCCTGACCGAAGCCTGCTACATAACGGCCTTCCGAAGCCGTCAGCTCAAACAAAGAGAAATCGAGGCCGCGAAGCATGCCTATCATGTTTTTGCCGAAGGTTTGCTCAAACCGTTCAAATATCTCAATATGCCCTTCATTGCCGATATTAACCGCATTACAAACGAAGCGAGCACGCTGCCTAGCAAATAAATTTGTAGTCTGCGACTCATCCTCCAGCAGCATAACGTCCACTGATGGATTGGCTTCCATGTACCGGAAATGATGAGCGATTCTGCTAATATAAATGTAGAGCTTTCCGTTGAACTTCACAAAGGGAGCATAGGAAACAAAAGGTTTTCCCTCATCGTCGATTGTACCGAGCACGACAGATTTCAAGCTTTCCGTAAAATTCAAATAATTCACCTTAATCATTTCAATATCCATCGCCTTCATTCGTCATCCCTCGCTTTTTTTATAAAACTTTTTTTAATACGTGAATTCGTGGACTAGCGCTTTCCGGCATTTGCTGAATTTCTGTTTCCACACCGTAGACACTGCGAATCAGCTCCATCGTAAAAACATCCTTCGGCTTGCCAAATACATGTTTATCCCCATTCTTAATCACACAAACCCTATCGCTATAAGCGGATGCATGGTTCAAATCATGCAGCACCATTATAACCGTCAGCTTCAATTCACGATTTAGTCTTCGCACAAGTTCGAGCACTTCCAGTTGATGTGCGATGTCCAAATAAGTAGTGGGCTCATCGAGTAGAAGCACCTTAGGTCTTTGAGCGAGCGCCATAGCAAGCCATGCCTTCTGTGCTTCTCCACCAGAGAGGGATACGATGAGTCTGTCTTTAAACTCCAGCATGCCCGTCTGTTCAAGCGCCCAATGTACGACCTTATAATCTTCGGCATCCAGACGCTCATACCATTTCTTATGAGGAATTCGCCCATAACCAACCAATTCCTCTACTGTCATGTCAGACGGACTGACGTTCTTCTGACAAAGCATGCACAGCATTTGCGATACTTGCTTCGTACTAAGCGAGCGAATCTCTTGATCGGCAATACAGACGCGTCCGCTAACGCATGGAATCATTCGAGATACAGCCTTCAAAATAGTCGACTTTCCCGAGCCGTTTGGTCCAATAATGGATACCACTTCTCCCTCATTCACATCGAGAGAAAAGTCGCTCACTATTGTACGATCCGCGTAACGAATATTCAACGATTGGACCTTTAACAACTTAGACCCCTCCTTTTCGCATCAAATAGAGGAAGTACGGACCTCCTGCCAATGCCATGACGATACCTGCAGGCACTCCTACAGAGCCGAAGGCAGTCCGCCCAATTGTATCTGCCACTAAGAGAAGCAGTGCCCCAAGTATTAAGCTAAGCGGCAACGTGTGGCGATAATTTGTGCCAATTAATAAACGAGCCATATGTGGCACAATTAAGCCAATAAACCCAACAAGACCTACTGTCGACACTGAAACAGCGGCTAAGTACACCGCCACAAAAGACAAAATCAAGCGGCTTCGATTAAGGTTTTGCCCCAAGTTATGTGCTACTTGCTCGCCTAAACGTAATATATTCGCTTGCCGAATACATAGAATCGCGGCAATCCATCCAATAATCGAATAGGGCAATATCATGAGCACATCGCCCATTCCTTTGCCTGCCAAACTTCCGTTCATCCATGCAAGTGCACCAGGCAGCTTATCGCTGTATTTGATAGAGAGCAGGCCGATCATTCCTCCAAATACCGCATTTACGGCGACACCCGAAAGAATGATGCGAACAGGTGTAAAACCTGTTTGCTTGTTCCATGCCCAAGTATAAACCATTCCGGCAGCAATACCGCCGCCAATTATTGCAGCTAACGGAATAAACGATGAATAGCTAGGCATGATTAGCATAATAAATAATACGGTAACCGCTGCCCCGGACGAAACACCAGTTAGCCCCGGGTCTGCCAGTGGATTTAACATAACTGCTTGCAGCAAAGCTCCCGATGCAGCAAGGTTCGCGCCGATTATCAAAGCAAGAAATACTCTAGGGATTCGAATATCCCAAAGCACAGAATTTGCCGCTTCATTCCCATTGCCTAGTATCGCTTGAAAAGTAGAAGCTAGATCAAATCTTGCACTACCAAGCGCAACTGAGAACAAAATAGCCACAATCAGCAACAAAAATGAGAGAGCTAGAAGCGTGGTCGTTCTCATTTTTTTATTATCCGTCACCTCTAAGCTCCCTTTCATTAGTTATACAAAATTTTCGCCATATCTTGGTATGCATTGGGTGCATTTACTAACGAAGCTACTCCATACAAGCTATAATCAAGTGCAATCAGCTTGCCGTTTTTGAATGCATTCAGCTTCTCCCAAGCTCCGTTCTTCTTCACATCATCTTCAAGCTGCTTCGTAACAGCAGAAGGATCACCATGAGCAACTAGCAAAATAATATCTGGATTAGCCGTTACGATGCTTTCCATATCAAGTGGTACATAAGCATCTTCTTTTTTCAATACTTCTGATAATACGTTTTTTGCTCCTAGCTTCTTCGCCAAGCTGCCTACAAAAGTACTATCGTTCATGAACATTAATGATTCAGCAGAACCGAATAGAACCATTACGCTTGGAGCATCTTTGCCTTCGGAAAGCTTAACAGCTTCCGCTTCTTGTTCGCTCAGCTTCTGCAATACTTCATTCGCTTTATCTTCTTTCCCGTACACTCGACCTAGAACTACCGTGCTGAGTTTCAACTCGTCTAAGGAGTCCGCAGGCAAATAAGCTGTAGGTAAATTCGCTGGTTTAAAGGACTTATCCAAACTATCCTTAATGGAGCTTGGTCCAAGAATGACACCAGGCTGCAGCTTCGCAATTTGCTCTAGATCCGGCTGATGAGATGAGCCGATGCGAGGCAGGTTAACGAAAGCTTCTGGCAATTTGTTCTTCGTCGTTGGAACACCGGCTGTCTCAATTCCAAGCTCATTTAGAAGCTCAGCAATAGCTACTGATATGGTTACCGTTGATGATGGAACTTGGTTATTGAACTGTGCAATCAGTTCCACTGCTTTTGTTTCATCTACTTCTATTTTAGAATCAGACACAGGAGCTTCCGTTGCAGCCGGGCTTGGCTGCTCTGTTGCTGTGTTTCCAGTCACCTGTTCTGGCTTATTTACATTGTTTCCACATGCTACCGTAGTCGCTAATAATAAAGTCATAATACCAATCTTCAATCCTGCTCGTTTCACTTTATTTCCTCCTGTATGATAATGATAATTAGTATCATTATATTGATACCGTTTCTCATTATACAGCGAATGAAAATCATTTTCAATTAGTATTTTCGCTAAACTTTTATTTATTTAATTGTGTGGTTATTTCCTCATCCCCCCATCCCCCATCAGACATCCTCTTTTGATTCCCATGCTTAATATAAAAATACCGAAAAAAATCCTACGTACATTCGTCTCATCATACGCGAATCAAAATAAAAAAATGCCAAGGGCAGCTGCTCGCTCGGGACTGACCCCTTAGCGTGAGACAAATTAAAACACCTTCAAGAAAATGCAACCATGTCGTAAGATATGGAGACAACCTTGGAGGTGTTTTTACGTTGGCAACAAGAGTAAGTTACCCAGTGGAAACAAAAATGAAAGCYATTGAATTGAGAATAACAGGAGTTCCAGTGAAAGAGGTCATGGAGCAGCTGAGCATWCGAAATAAGACGCAA
>NZ_JBFTPT010000014.1:0-284876 GCF_056398625.1 Paenibacillus sp. 01T431 | reverse complement strand
TCGTTTTTTCAAGGGGCTTCGCCACACATTTCCATCTACGTGTCAAGTCCTATTTCACTTTTTCAAAAAAAAAGAGCAGGCTATCTTTTTGATAACCTACTCTTTATTTATGGTTTTTGATCCTGCACCTTAACTTAATGACATTGACCGTTGGGGGTGTCTTTTTTGACATATGCGCGCCTAGCCAGCGACGAGTAATTGCTGAGAGGCATAACAGTATGAATGATTTAAATACATGGCCATGTGGGCTTAATGCTCCGGCTATGTATTTTTTTGTGCTTGGAATCAATACAAAGCCGACGAAAAAATTGGAATATGCTCATGAAATGCTCTTAACAGAGTACATGCTCATAAACTATAAACTCTTAGTAGAGAATATGATGTCTTGTTACTTAGGCTGTCAGCAGTAATTTGACTAACGGCAGATTGGTGATGATAATTGTTATCAATAACGTGAAAATAGATGAGAGCCCTCATGCTCACCTTTCTATATTCCAACGGACACTGGATATACAACGATCGGTCAAGATTAACGGTCAATTACCATTGAAATGAGGTAAGCATAGTGAAAATCGACGTTGATCGGTTAGCAGAACATCTGGCACACACTCCTTTTCAAGTACAAGGAGTATATCGATATGCGAGAAACCCAGGCGTGCCTCACGCTGACTATACAGATTCTTTTCCTGGATTTGTGTTTCCTCTTACAGGAAAAATACAATTTCAATTTAATGACACGCCTTATATCTTTTCGCCAGGAAAAGTTGTACATGGGGCTGCAAAAATGAGACTAGACCAAAAAGTGTTTGGTGAAACGGACTGGGAATATATCTTAGTTTTATACCGGATATGTAACTCGGAACTAGAAGAGTCAAGCTTTTCGCATCAGCATTTTGAATTATTAACAGGGCAGTCCCCTCGTCTAATTGAATTAATTATGCGTCTTTGGCGTGTTTATAATCAGCGTGGAGGCATTTCAAAGTTTCAGACCGAGATGCTGTTTCGCGATGTGCTGAATGAAGCCTTATTATGTGTTGATAATAGGCAAAATAGCTGTGAATCACATACTTTATTCGAACGGGTATCTAATTATATTCAAGAATACTATTATCAAAGCCTTACAATAGCATCGCTTGCAGAACAAAATAACGTTAATCGCAATCGACTTTCTTACGTGTTTAGAAGGCATGCAGGTATGGGGCCTGCACAATATTTATTAAAATATCGTATAAACATGGCGCAAGAAATGTTATTTAAAAGTGATGCACCTGTACAACAAATTGCAGAAACTGTTGGATTTGCTGACCCCTTTTATTTTAGTAGAGTGTTCAAAAAGCAATTTGGTATTGCTCCTACTGAATATCGAGAAAAGTTCATTAATAATCCATTCTAGTTTCAATAAGCATCCATTCAAATCAAAATATGACTTTACTATAATAATGGAAACGGAAATAAGCGCTTTATTACATCCGAGTGTCTGTTCACTATAAGGGTATATTGGAAATTTGAAAAAGGGAGGGGTTAATATCCATTATCAAGCTATTAATCTGAATGATAAGCTAACTAAATTCAATGACTATTGGTCTCTGAAAGTCATTGGTGAAATGAATGACTATCAATTTAAGCTTATTAAGATTGCTGGGGATTATGAATGGCACGTTCATGAAGATACCGATAAGGTATTTATCGCACTTGAAGGGGAGATGATCCTTGATTTTCGTGATGGTCAAGTGATAATTTCCAAGGGTGAAATGTTTATTGTCCCTAGGGGAATAGAGATGAAGCCTTCCGCCGAAAAGGAATGCCATATCATGCTGGTGGAGCCTAAAAGCGTTATAAACACTGGCGATATGGAGCCCGACTTAATAGCAGCCGATACATGGATCTAGTGCTTTTTACTAGTACGAACTAGTCTATGAGAATATGTTTTCTTGTGCCAATTCATGGGAGTGATGAAGTGGTAAACCGTATTCGGGATGGCTTAATTTCCAGTGGGGTTTGCTGTATTAAGACAGCCTGATTGGGAGATTTGCTTAATAGAAATGTCGTGTTTAGTTTTTGTCGCTACAATGAAGGATACCCAATCAGGGTGTCCTTCATTTTGCTTTATAGATGTTAAGGTGAACCCTTAACTATTGTTTCCTGTTTATAAGCGATTTTGCTTATTTTAAGTTTTATTTTGAATAATGATTATCTCCAAAATGTAATCTTGTCAGAACTTAATCGAACGGATTCATGTCCTGCTTCCTTTGCTTTTCCTATTGAAATAATCATGACCGGAACAAAGCGCTCTTCATCTAAATCAAATGCTCTAGCTACTTGGTCAACTTCAAATCCTGCCATTGGATTCGTATCATACCCATGTGCACGAGCTACTAACATTAACTGCATGGCAAAGAGGCTGCTATCGACCTTTGCAACTTCTACTTTCATTTCCTTTGGTAGAGTTGGATACATCGATAGAATGGTTGCGAGTTGACTATCCCGTACTTCAGCTGGCATTTTACCTTGTTCCACGGCAGTATTATAAATTTCTTCAACATATAAATAGCTTTGGGTATCACCAAAAATTAATAACATGGCAGATGAAGTATCGTTTTGTAATGTATTGAAACGTACAAGGGGTCTTAGTTTCTCTTTTCCTTCCGGAGTATCAACCACAATTACACGCCAAGGCTGCATATTAGCAGAGGACGGAGCCAGACTGGCTTCCGAAATCATTTCACTTATCTCTTCTTTTGATATTTTAATGTTCTCATCATAATTACGCACAGAACGTCTTCCTGTAACTATACTGGTGAAATTGTTATTTTGAATGTGGTTAAACATAGAATCTCTCCTTTTGATAACATAAGACTTTTTGACATTGTGTATGTCGTTCGTTATCATAATTGCATTATGAACTATAAACCAAGGTTTATAGCAAATAAATAAAGCGAGGCCATATGATGAAAATAAATGATGTTTCAAAATTAACGGATCTGCCTATATCAACCTTGAGATTCTATGAACGTAAAAACCTAATTCCGGACACATTTGTTAAAAGAGATGCAAATAATTATCGTATTTATACTGAGGAAATTGTTGAATTTCTAGAAGATGTGAAGGCACTTTTATCCGTAGGATTTTCGGTAGAAGAGTTGAGTTTACTAGTAAATCAAGAACTCAATTTATCATACGAGGTAAAGAAAAAAATTGTTGAACAAAAAATTAAAGAAATTGAAGATATTCAGAAGCGATTAAAAAAGTCGAAAAAATTTTTGCAAGCAACCTTGGAAGGAAAAGCGAATTTTCAAACGAAGTGTTAATGCTGTTGAGAGTCTAAAATAGTATGAATGATTTGAATACATCACCATGTAGGCCGCGTGCCTTGGGTGATGTATTTTTGCGTTCGAAAGCCCATCGCTATATTTTTCAATAAAGCCCTGTCGAGGACAGATCCTCTAAATTATAAACCTTAAATATTATTAAAGGTTTTTTAAGGAATTAGCAAAAGATGATTTATAGTGCCGTGTTATAATGAAAAACCACATGAGAATAAGACAGTACAATTTTGTGTTCGGTATGAGGAGGAATATTGTGAGCATTACAGATATGTTCAATTACTTACGCTTTCTGGGATTGCCAGTGGTCATTGTAGTTGGAATCGAGCTGCTGCTAATCGCAGGTTATTATACATTTTATTATCGCAAAAGAAGGCGAGAGGAAGAGCCCTGGCTGCCTATGAGTAAGCTTATCCTAGGTGCGCTTTTCATCGGTTATATTGTTTTTGTTCTCCAGTTGACCGTTATCGGCCGAGGTACGTCACATTTCTTGGAAATGAACCTGTATCCTTTCGGTGGTTATATCGAAGCATGGCAAAAATACTCGCTAAGAGAATTTCAAAACGGTATTTTTAACATTTTAATGTTTGTGCCATTGGGGATTTTGCTGCCTTGTTTGAGTTACAAGTTTAGAGCGTTCAAACGGCTTCTTCTTGTTGTTATATGTGCAACATTAGCTATCGAAACGTATCAGACGCTTACTGGCGCAGGTCTATTTGAGGTTGATGATCTTATTAACAATACACTTGGCGGCATTATGGGCTACCAGTTGTATAGACTTGCTGCTTCTGTCATTGAGCACAAAAAAGTTAAGATCAAGAGCCTGCTGGGCAATCTGTCCATCCCCATAGCAATCGGTTTGATGTTTTGTGCAATGAGTATCGTCTACAATCAGCAGGAGTTTGGTCAACTAGCCATTAATTCGTATCACAAATGGAATATGAAAGGCGTTGAGCTTAGCGCTTCACTCACGTTAAGCCCAGAACCAAATGCTGCTGCGGTATACAAAAGAGTCGTGAATAATGATGAAATCGCAGCGCTGCTGCGGCAAAAACTATCATTGACCGAGTTAAGCGTCAAGAAGTGGGGAAGTGATCGTGAAATTGTGTTAACTAGTAATAGCGGCGCACACTTCACGTTATTTCAATCCGAAGAGGGTAACTGGTCGTTAACCGAAAATGATTACATCCCAGCGCAAGCCTCGCTAATTGATCCGGATTCTATGTTAGAGAAGGCGAAAACGATTGCGGATGATTTGGGCTTGCCTAGCGAGAAGGCTGAATTACGAGGAGTAGATGACGGTGAGTATGCATGGTCACTCTCGCAGATCCCCGGAATGAACGAGGATTATTGGACAGGCGATTTCTCCATTGGCCTAAAAGAGGATGGCAGCATCTACGCGATCAATAGCGGAATTAAGCACAATCAGTTTGTGCGGACGATGGATCTATTATCTCCAGCCGAAGTATATAAACGCATAGAGGATGGGGAATTTCAGCAGCTGCAAAGAAATGCTTTATTAACAAAGGATCAGCTTGAAATAAAAAAGGGTGACCATCTAGAAATAAAAGGAATAGAACTAATCTATATGTATGATTCAAAAGACTTTTATCGGCCTGTATATCAGGTTAATGGAACATATAATGGTGATCCCAACTGGTTTACCTTGATTGATGCAAAGAATTAAAAAAGCTGATTTGGGCTTATCTTATTTTGATCCATATCCCTGAAAGCTTATCTCGGGAAGCTCAGCTGGCATTTAAAAAAGGGTACCCATACAGTGGACATTTTTAAAAGAATGTTTAGCGTAGGGGTACCTTTTTGTAGGCTAGCGCGAATAGCGAGGGCGAGCCGTCACTCTCTATTCTTCTCCATCCAAGGAACGGTCCAGTCGATCAGGGGTCTTAATTCCATAAATCGTACATCAGCATTTCCTACTTTATGAATTTTGATATTTTTTTGTTGATCATATTCGTTTCCTAATCTACTAAAATCTTCGTCGTCGACTGCTTGAGTAGAATAAGTAACCCACGTTCTCTTGCCATCAATCATGACTGCACTGCTCTCATCTGCAAATCTTTTGGAAGAAAAATTTGCTCTCGTTTCCGCTAAATGCAGGGATGTATTTTTTTCATAGCCAACACCAAGTAATAGTACATGTCCATCTAATTTATACAGTTTATCTACAGGGGAGTCGCTGCCAAAAATATTACTTAAATCATGTTTTTCTGTAATATATTCCGCGTGTTTCCCTACTGCTGCTATCGACCTTGCCGGGTGATCGGACCTTTTTGCCCCTGGCCACTGTCTAAACATTTCAGCCACGACACCCATGCCAATGGCAGGTGTTATTTCTTTGTCATATGCAGGCCAGTTTTCACGAATAATAGGCCACCATTCCATTGGTTCATTCCAATGAACTCCAGTAGAGGGATCAAGATTTTTCCATGTCTGAGATGGCATCATCAATGTTCCTTCTTCTCCTACGATTTCAAGAAGTGACCTTATTAACGTTTCAGCTCCGCCTACAACAAAGCCCATACTTTTTAATGAAGTATGTACGAATATGGTTTGCCCTTCGGTTACTCCGCAGTTTTTGAATTGTGTAATTAAATCCTCTTTCGTTAAAATCATTCTCGTTTCTTCGTTTCCAGTCATTGTGCATCCTCCATTTCATTTGGAAAACAAAATAACCCCGCTACAGGTAGCGGGGTTGTCTCTAGCATTGCCAGAAAAGCATAGCCCTTGAATTACTCAAAATGGAATTATTTTTCAATAGTATACCAACAAAAATGACAGTCTACAATGGTCAGCAGAAAAAAATGCTGATGAAGACAGCACGGACAACGTGTTGAAAGCAAGCTCTTAACTCTCGATTATGGTCTGTATACGACTCGATGTGCCTAAGATCGTCGCTAGTCTGAACGTATTATTCCATAAGCCCCTCGTCTACGGGCTTATTGCTCATGATTGGCCCCCAAAAGTAGTCAAGGGAGGTCGTTTCATAAGGGCGTTTGTATATCCTCGGAGTCAGTCCAGTTGGTGGGGGGATAAGTAGCTGGAGTGATTTGAGTTCAGAACATAGCAATCAGGTTGCTATAGGTGTGAAGCAAGTGCCGAAAGTAGTCGCATAACAGTATGTGAATTGGATTTACATTACAATGTAGGCTGTATACCTTGGGCGATGTATTTTTTATGATCCGAGATAATACTTAATATAATAAACCACTTTTAAAATATTTAATTGGAGTCAACTTACATAATAAATGTTTATTTATTTTCCTATATTTAATTTTATATAAATAAAATTTTAGTTATATGAGTTAAAAATGGTAAATGATAATCTCATTTTTGCGTCCCGCATGCGGCTTTTCGGAATATACTAAATATATTTTCGGTGAAAAATATGTAAAAACGTGTAATGATTGTATTGGGAGAAAGGGATGAAGATTTCAAATGAAGGAAAGGATATTGAAAGTTTATAAGGGGGGATAAACATAAATTCTATATAGCTTTTTGTTAAGACAATAGTTTTTTAATTTAATTAGCTGTAGAAAGGGTTATTTTCTTTTGGTTTATTTCATTGATTTGTATGTTTTTTATAGTAAATATTAACCAAAAATGGAGGGTAATATTTGTGAAAAAGATATCAATAATAATTCTTACATTAATGTTATTATTTTCTGCTGTTCCAACAGTGTTTGGCCAAGATGTTGAAAGCATCTCTATTGAACGGGAAATTGGATTCACAACTTCTGACATTATGGGTTTGGAAAAATATATCTCAGTTAATAAAAAAGGATTTTTTGAACTTGATTATCTTCTAGCTGTGAGGGATAATATTCAAAAAGAGTTATTAGAAGGCCAACAAAATTATTTCAATGAGTTGAATAAACTAATAGCTGAAAATAAACTTATTGCTTTTCCTGACCTTACTATTAAGAGCAACATAAAAGATCAGCTAGACTTAAATATCCAACTTAATAAATTTTCATGTGATGGAGTAACAAAGCCAACAGAATATCATTGGTGGGGATACAGTAGATTATTAGATAGTTGTAATGCAAACGGACTGGCTGCTGACTTAGCAGGAGCAGCATCAATAAGTGCAGGTGCAGCGGTTATAGCAGGCATTTTTGGTGGAGTTGCAGCAGTACCTCCTGGAATTGCCGCTGCATACTGGGGATTAGTATCTGCTCGGATTTATGCGAATAATAGCCACAGCACAGGTATTTATTTTGGAATGACTTGGGTCTATGTATTTAATATTGAACCTCAATAAGAGGAATGCGGTGATAAGATGAAAGAGTTAATAGTACCATATTCAATGATGGCTTTKGGTATTATAACAGTAATTCTATCGCTTATAAGGCTAAGAAAAGAGTTTAAGGATTCTTCAAATCCGAAATTTAAGAAGAACTTGAAATGGAAGCTTGCTTTCGGAACTATAATCGTTGTAGTTATTATTATATTTCTAACCAATTATTCAGTATCTAAATACTAGTGCTTATATGACAACAAAAAGTCGGTAGTCAACTCATGCGAGTTGCTTCCCGGCTTTTTGTTTTGTATGTCCACACTAGATTGAATGTTTATAACAACCGAAGTGTCTAAGACCTTCGCTAGCGGTTGTCCATTTAATCATTCAATGGAAATAGCGTTGACACCTGGTACAACGGTTGTATGATGAGAGGGTGTATTTGAGTGGGAATGGTGCATCAACTGCTGGTGATGATCTTGGAGCAAGAAGAATCAGATCGTCGTAGATACTTCACTCATTTGGAGGTGGACGTATGAAGAAGGAATGGGAATGGAATGTTAATGTTCGCTCTGTAGAACGGGAAGAAATCTGCTTTGCCTCAAATACTGCTTGGCAGGTGCAGGTGCAAGGCTATCGGCTATATGTTAATAAGGATCTGTCAGCAGAGCTACGTGCGCAGGATCAGGTTCGAATGACTGTTGGTGATTTAGGTAAACCTGACTGGGCTGCTTTTATCGGAACGGTAGTGGATTGCAGTACTGATTCCATCCTGCTTTATACGAGTCCCCAATATGAGTCAAATCTAATGAACACAAGGAAGTTTGAACGCCTATTCTCACCGCTCACTTTTATAGAGGGAGCCCAAAATGTTATTGATAAGTTCGGTTTCTTCCCCCCGTTTCATTACGATGAAATAACGAAGGTCCGTATGGAAGATGCAGGACTGCATGGCAATCAGAAAAACTTGTCTGTAACGATCAGGCATACATCCGCAGGCGGGCTGGAGCAAACTATTGCTTTGTATTTCGAAGACATTCAGCATGAGAAAATGAGCCCAACCGAGGAGTGCAATATCTGTTTGCAGCTGAGTCTCGCCTATGAAGGCGATCAGACTCGCGTCGAATTGGATGCCGTGTCTGGGTTTGAAGCATCGTTTCTATGCCGAAAAATGATTGTTCAATTTCACGATGAGAGTAAGAGCTGAGAAACTTCATAAGTTAGACACTGAAAATACAGTGCATAACGGATCTTTGATTCATATGCGCTGTATTTTTTGATGCCTAAAAAACAAACCTTGCTAAGGTCAGGTTTACATGACCTCATTTAACACATTTTCCTTTGCCATACTTTCGCCATGTTCAGGAGCGTTCTGCTCAGACATAATTCAGTTAATAAGTACAGAAGTTAGTTTGTTTTATAGCTGTCTTAAAGGAGGAATGGGCATGTTTAATAAAACGGTGGCGCTTCAACCTTTTGCTGATATTTCTGCGTATATGGAGGGTTTCGAGATCGTCTCGGCACAGATTGGCTCCGATGGCTGCATGTATGTTTTGCTCATTAACCAGATTCCTGTTCGGGAACGAGGCATGTTCGTCCCAACGACTCTAAAGAAACCATATACCTACAAGGTGCTGCTCGTAGAAAAAGATTATGTTGATGAAGTGGTGTTTGCGGATCAACATTTCAATTACCATTATGTTCAGCCGCTTCATAATCGTCTACTGTTAGTCGGAGCGCGCTGTTCTTATTATGGCACAGGTAAGTATGATCTGAACGCTAAAGTGTGTGATTTTAAAGGAAATACAATTCGAGAGTTTTTGCTTGGAGACGGCATTCAAAGTGTTCAGGTGACGGAGAAAGGGATCATTTGGACCAGTTATTTCGACGAAGGCGTGTTTGGAAACAACGGGTGGGATAAACCTATAGGTGCGCAAGGTCTTCTGGCTTGGGATGAGAACGGCAACAAATTGTATGAGGACCAAGTGTCGGATATCGCCGATTGTTATGCGTTGAATGCAGCTAGCGATGAGGAAGTTTGGTTTTATTATTATACGGACTTTTTGATGGGCTGTATTTCCGGCGGAATCGAGCAGCCCAAGGTCACCTTTATAAATCCTGAGATTTCCGGCTCTTCGGGGTTTTGTACGGATGGTTATCACTTTCTGTTCGATGGCGGTTACGGAAAACACGGAACTTATATTCTTAAGAAAAATGAAAAACCGGGGAGTTTATCCGCAGGGTGCCGGATCCATTTTCTGAATGAAAAAGCCGAGCCGCTTGTCCCGTTAACACAGGATTTTCGAGAGAATCGAGTGCTTTTCAGTGAAGGAAGCTTATTGTACCTGGTGTCGGTTGAAGAAGTGGTTTAGCCTTACTCTCCTATTTTCATTGACTATTCTGGTTTATAGTTATAAACTCGTTACATGGGTTTATGATTATAAACCGGATAGGAGGTTATTATGAGTAACTTGAAGCTGTGTGAAAGTGATTATCGATTTATGCTTGTTGTGTGGGAGAGTGAGCCGGTGGCATCCGGGAGGCTGGTAACTTTGTGTTCAGAGAAGCTCGGATGGAAGAAGCCAACCACCTATACTGTGCTTCGGAAAATGTGTGAAAAAGGACTTCTTAAAAATGAGGATACAATTGTAAGCTCCATTATTCCAAAAGAGCAGATCCAGGCGTACGAAAGCGAGCATTTTATTGAACGGACTTTTGAGGGCTCGCTGCCCCAGTTTCTCGTTTCTTTTTTCGGCAATAAAGCTCTCTCCAATAAGGAAGCTGATGAGCTAAAGCGTCTAATTGATGAGCATAAGGAGGGTTGAGTATGGAAACGTTGTTTCTAAAAATACTCAATATGTCCCTGACTGCGTCTTATGTCATTATCGCCTTGCTTCTCATCCGTCTGCTGTTGAAACGGGCACCAAAGAAATATTCCTATTTGCTATGGGCGATTGTACTGTTCCGCTTAGTTTGTCCGGTGTCTATTTCCTCTGAGCTCAGCCTCTTTAATGCTCCCCCCTTTGATATGACCGCAGCGCAAAAGAGCGGCGAAGCGGCACTGAGCTACGTCCCAGCGGACATCGGCTATATGGAGAAGCCGGGGATGACGGTAGGCATACCGACCGTAAATGTCATGATAAGCGACACGCTGCCTCCAGCGGACCCGACTACTAGCGTAAATCCATTGCAAATATGGATACAGATCGGTACAGTTCTTTGGTGTTTAGGTGTTCTTGCGCTGCTTGTTTACAGCTTGGTGACCTATTTCCGATTGAAACGCCGCATGGCTACAGCGGTCCTACTGGATAAACATATATTCGAGTCCGACAACATCCGGTCGCCATTTATTCTCGGCTTTATTAAACCGCGAATTTATATTCCCTTTGGGCTTCAGGAGCAAGAACGAGTCTATATTCTGAAGCATGAAGCCTACCATTTAAAGAGGAAAGATCACTTAATCAAGCCGCTCGCCTTTGTGGTTCTTGCTTTTCACTGGTTTAATCCGCTTGTTTGGCTTGCCTTTATATTAATGGCCAAAGACATGGAGATGAGCTGCGATGAAAAGGTGCTATCGGAGACGGGTTCGGGAATCGCGAAGGATTATTGCACGTCATTGCTCTCCTTTGCGGCAAACCGCCGCTTACCGTCTGCTAGTCCGCTAGCCTTTGGAGAGACAGGCATCCGTGAGCGCGTCAAAAATATACTACGCTTTAAGACGCCAAAAAAACGGGTGATCGTATTCTCAGCCGCTGCTTGTATTATTGCTGTTGCCGTCTGTGCAACAAATCCAATCGTGAATGGGGCGCTGCAAGAGACTGGAGAACCGTATGGCAGCTATCGCTTTGAGGAACAGGTGTATATGAATTTACTGAGCTCGTTTGTAGCTGTCGATGGGTTTAAGGAGTACTATACATTTACCGAAAACTCGCTTATTATAACCGACGGAGCCGGCAATCAACAGAAAATGAAGGCTGTTTATGAACGGAAAGCTTTAGATGTGCAAAAGTTTAATGAAAGCTTTATGCCTAGCATTAATGTTCCTAATATTTTAGGTTATAAAGAAAGATATGAGTATGTACTAACCGATTCGGCCGCTGATCCTGAATATCGTCTTTTTCTACTAGATGATGAGGTGTGGCTGGCAAAAACACATAAGGATAACGTCAATACTCTAAAGAGCGAATACATTTGGAGCATCTACAAAATTTCGAAGCTAGACGAGGAAATAGTAGAATCAGAATCTATAGTGGGAACTCAGGACGGTGTTGATGCTTTTTTAGCTTTGCAAAAGGATTTTAATTCAGGCTACGACACAGATAAGTGTTATAACATCACACCACAATTTATTAGTGAAAACTCTGAGTATAGTATTTTCAAATATGATAAATCTGCCGCATCATTTTTGTTATATAAAGGAGTGGTCTATCCGCTTGGCGAGTGGTTTGGCGGGTTTGGCGTAACAAGTATGGCTCTGGCCGATATAGACAACGATGGGGATTCGGAATTGTATTTTACATATTCATGGGGTTCTGGCCTTCATCGCTCTCATGCAGCTTATTTTAGCCCATCTGCCAAAGAAATTGTTACCTTACCCTACACAAATATAAATAAGGACATGACCCTCGTGGATCATGGCGACGGCAGTCTATCTCTATATGGGGCAGACATATCAAATCTAATGGATTTTGCTCATTTTGATAGGAAGAAAACTGATTTTATATCGGATATTGTATATGAGAAAGGGCAGATCTTATTAAGTGCAGCAGCTAATGAGTAAAGACTGATAGATATTATAAAAGCCTCATATGCATAGAAGGTAGAAGCTCAGATCACGGTAATTGAGGATGCAGCTTTCACTGCTAAGATCCAATTTCCATCCCAAAATCATTTTTCTAACGAACCGTATTGCCCTTATTATGTAGAAAAGTACAACTATTTTATTTTAACGAATCTGGATAACGTTATATCATGCTTTATTAGGTGTTATGAGCTGCTTTTCTCGAATTAACGATTCTGGAGTTCGTTACAATTTTAATCGACTACCTATGGCTTAAATAGGACCTATAAGGTTCGTAAGCTATAGGAATGGTAAGAGAAGGGCACCTTCTGCGTAAGCTCCATCAAAAAACAAAGCTGGGTCTGTTTCAAGCGTAGGTAATCCTACTTTTGGGACAGCCCTTTTTTAAATTAAGGTATGGCGATAAGTTACGAAAAAAGGCTGCTCTTTCTCTATTTTTGTTTATTTCATTCCTTTGTTCTACTTTGAATAAGCAAAAATATTCATGTTTATGTCAGCGTTTACATCGTATCTAGGTTCGGGTAAAGTGATGGAATAAGGGGGATCGCATATGCGTAAGAGTTGGCTGCTGGGACTTATTGTGTGTACAGGTGTAATTCATCTTGCGACGTTATCAGTGGACAGTACGGTGCTGCATTGGATATTCAAGCTTCTGCCAATTGCGCTCATTATTACGCTCGTTGTTTGCAGTGTACCAGATGGACGCGGCCAAGCGGTTTATAGGAAGCTGATTCTGACAGGGCTGCTGTTTAGCCTATTGGGAGATGCGTTTCTACTGCTTCCTGATGATCCGTGGTTTGTGTTCGGGTTGGGTGCGTTTCTAACGGGGCATTTGTTTTATGTGGCTGCAATGGTTGCTCGTTGGTTTAAGCAGCAATCGCTTATGAGCTGGTACGGTGTGCTTGCGGGCTTGATTATCGTCATTTACTCGGTGCTGCTGGGCAGTCGCTTTTATGAGCGTATTTCGGGGGATGAAAGCTTAAGCGGGTTATGGATTCCCGTCGTTGTCTACATTACCGTTATTGGAGCGATGTGCTTTACGGCCATTATGAGCCGCAATGCGTTTGCCATTGTTGGTGCGATCCTATTCGTTGCATCGGACTCGATACTGGCTTGGAATAAGTTTGTCGCAGATGTGCCTTATTCAGGTCTCCTTATTATGTCTACTTACTTCGCAGCCCAAATGTTGATTGCTTCAAGTGTACAGAAGGTCAAGAAAGTTGAAGCGGCGGCCGCTAAGCCTAAGAACATCCCTCTGTGATTAAGAATACGAACTTGATGATTGTGAATCAAATTGGATCGAGAACAGGTGTCGCCTGACACCTGATCGAACTTGGAGCATTGTTCAAACTAGATCATTTCAACAAGCGCTTGCGATCGTAGGAGATCCCACAAGAACAGCGATGAGTACCGAAAAGCGAGTTATAGGATGGAGGAAACTCGCGATTTACACGGCGAACCTCGCACGAGAACTCTCTGCTATCTCTTGGAACTCTACGCAGCTTGTTGGCCTTTGCTTGGGTATCGATATGTGCTCCGGGAGGAACGAACCGATTGGGGGCAATTAGACGCTGATGGTTTCCAAAGCTTAACATTATTCCCCATGTCTTATTCTCCTCATGAGCAGTTTATATGCCTTCCAATTAAACTATTCAGCATGTCTGTGAATGTCACAAGATTTTCAGGTTATCTATCAGGAGTATGCCTTCCCAACCCATTGAACTGCCGTATACACACCAAAATCTATTAATCTCCATATGATAGTAGTAATTCTACTAATATTAAGGAGATGATAGGAATGATGAGAACAGGGGGAAGCAAGAGCGGAGGAGACCGAAGTTCAGGTTGCACATGCTCAAAGAACAGGAGCCATGGCGATAAAAGTGAAGGCCACAAGAGTGGAGGCCACAAAAACGAAGGACATAAAAGCGAAGGCCACAAAAATGAAGGTCACAAAAATGAAGGTCACAAAAATGAAGGTCACAAGAGCGAAGGCCATAAATGCTGCTGCGGTAAAAGCAGTGGAAGCAACAGCAATACTTTAAAAATTCTTTTGCGAATTGGTGTAGGAACACCCAATGTTCGGATTCATTTTGATGGAACATCGCATGTAGGCGTTTATTTGGGCATTTCAGATGGCAGCGTCATTCTTAATGTAAGAGGTGTCGTAGCATATATTAAAATAACTTCTATAACGGCTGTAGAGTTAGGTGTTAAAGTCAATAGAAAGTGTAAGAGAAAACAGTCGTGGAAATGCAGAAAAACATAAGCTAAATGTGTGTACTCACTGGATATAACAACCGTACTGTTAGCAAGAAGGCCGTGTTCATTTCCTGGTTTGAATGTCATGGCTTTTTCAGTATTCCTACCAATACAAACAAAAAAAGGGCTAGAAGCCCTTATTGCCGTAGATATGACCCAGATGGAGTTAGTTCACTTATTGTTATGATCGAAGTTTGCTTTGCCACCATCTTATAACGGGGGGAAATGATTAATCTTGGGGACGAGTGCCGGGCTCCAGGCCAGTAGAAGTCGCTGTCTTAATAAGCCGGACCGATAGGTCGCTATGCAGCCGAATTTGGCAGGATAGCCGAATAGCTGCATCCTCGATTCCTTTGTTGCGAAGAACTGTCGCTTCTGCCTCGCTCATCTCGCCTGCATCTCCAGAGAGCACTTCTACAGCGCATGTCGTACACTTAACGTTCCCGCCGCATCGGTGCAGGACGTCGACTCCATTATCCTCTAACATTAGCACAAGCTTTGTGCCTTCAACTGCCTGAATGGCGTTTCTTCCTTCTACTTGAACCGTTGGCATTTGCCATTCCTCCTCGAATTGTTCATCCTCATATTACCTAACCAGCTTATATTAAACCATTATCTTATAGAATAAGTCCAATTCTATAGCCAAACTCTTTTTATAGTACGAAAACCCACAAGAGGGGGGCGATTTTCAGAGTATCCTTCTTAAAAGTAAAATAGCTGAAATAAAAAGAATCATAACCATTAAGATCATTCATCCAACGGGTTTCGGTTCTTTAATATCGCCAGCTTAGCTGGATGCAGCGGCCACCCAGTGGCTTTTTTTCACTTCTAATGAAATTAGCATTATGTTAGGTGAACTAGACAAGAGCAATCTACTACTATTATTATAATTATTATAATCATACGATTTATTTTGAATTGTGAGAAATGATATAGTTGTCATTATGTTATATGCATGTGGAAATGATTATGGGATGGGAGTGATGGCTGCGATGCAGGAATACGAGTATGAGTTTGCTGATTTCATTTACTATACGCCTGGGCAACTGGAAAAGGAATGTCGTATATGGCCGGTTCGAGCGGGTCGCAGTTTGGCCAAGCCTAACTATAAAGTGGGACCCAAGAGGATCGAGTGCTACAGTCTTCACTTCGTGCAGGAGGGAATGATTCGGCTGCAGTACGAAGGCAAGCAGGTGGAGCTGGAGAAGGGCGACGTGTTTTGTTTATTTCCTTATCGTAAATATTTCTACGACATGATTCCCTCTGATCGGCCGCTTCAAATGAGCTGGTTGGCGGTGGATGGCGATAGGGCAATGGCGTTGCTAGAGCTTGCGGGTTTAACGCATGAGCATCCGTTTCGCAAGAAGGCGCTGACCTCACGAGTCAGAGCATCGGCAGACCAAGTCATTCATACGCTTGAAGGCGCTCAGCGGTGGAATCCGGCAGGTGCACTTGAGCTGCAAAGTCATATTTGTGCCTTATTCGCCGGGTTGATTCCGGAGTCGGTACCTGCTCAAGAGGCTGAACTTGCTGGTTGGATTCATGAATGCATGAAATACATAGAGCTGCACGCCTCAGAGGGAATATCCGTCCAACAGGTAGCGGATTTCGCGGGTGTTCATCGTTCCTACTTTACCCAAGTGTTTACAAGCCAAGCCGGCATGCCGCCAATGAAGTACATGCAGAAGATCCGCATGGACAAGGCGAGGCAGCTGCTAATGGATACAGACGCAACGATAACGGAGATCGCTCTGTCCCTTGGGTATCCGAATTTGTATACGTTCACCAGAGCATTCAAGACTTATTTTAAGGAATCCCCCTTAACTCTAAGAAAGACAATTGGATAATCTCAAGTAGGTACAATATATTTGAAAACGATTACACGACAAACACTTCCTTATGTTCAAAAAGGAGATTTCGCGACATGAAGTTATCCACCCTTCAACGATGGATATCACCCCGTTTAAGCATCCAAGGGAAGATATTCATCGCATTTAGTCTAGTCGCCCTGCTTTCCATATTATCCGTATCTGGCATTGTCTATTTGAATATGCGCGAGACGATAAAGGATAACGCAGTTACTTCGGTATCGGATAGTATTCGCCAGGCGGATGAATCCCTTAATATTATGCTGGAAGAGATCGACCGGCTGAACACGGTAGTAGTGACTAACAAAAACACGGTGATCGATACACTGCTCAGTCCATCGGAAGAGATCAGCTACGAATGGTTTTTAGAACAGAAGCGGATTGAAGAATTTCTATCGGTGCTGATCGATTATAAGCCCTACATTTCTAGGATTGCCGTTGTTGGGTTGAACGGAAAGGTTTTTTTCTCCGGTGGTCCATGGCTGGACCGGACGGTCCTTGGGTCACAGATGATGGATTATACGCTTGGAAACGGATCGCGCCATGCCTATTTGAAGCAGACCGGCGTGTCGGATGCCATTACCGTAGGCAGAGAAATCCGTTATAACCGCGAAACAATCGGCGTAGTCATGGTGGATTTAAACTATGATTTCATCAAAAAAACGTATGGAGTGAAGCCGACCGCCGATAGCATGCTGTATGTGCTCGATAAAGAAGGCGGATTCGTGTATCAGTCCGAATCAGCGCCGTCTTTTGCTCCTCCTATTGAGAAGATTGTAAGCATTAAGCAGGAATTCAAAGGCCCTGGCGATGCGGCGGAAATGATCATAGATGGAAGAACCTACACCGTTGTTAGACGTTCATCGGAATATACGGGCTGGACTACACTGGCGCTAATACCGATGGATTCACTGCTTAGTGAATCTGCGAATCTTCGCAAGCTGATGGCTGAAGTATCGGTATTTGTTTTGGCCATCGTGTTAATCTGCTCACTGCAGGTGTCCTCCCGGATCACCATAAATATTCGGCGTCTGAAGTCCATGATGATGCGGGTGAAGGACGGGAATTTGGAATTTCCAATGAAGGAAATCAAAACGAAAGACGAGGTAGGCCAGCTGTACCACGTCTTTATCGGTATGGTGGAGGAATTGAAACGGCTGCTGGAAGGAATTCGAATCAGTGAGAAGGAGAAGCGCGAAGCGGAGTTGACGGCTCTTCAGGCGCAGATACGTCCACATTTCCTATACAATTCCCTAAATACAATCAAATACTTGGCCAAGCTGAACGGTGTGCCCAATATCGAGGAGGTATCCGGCTCTTTAATCGAGCTGATGCGCGGGGTTTTAGGTAATTCCAATGAATATCTTACGGTTCGAGAGGAACTGGACTATGTAAGAAGTTATATCTCCATCGTGAAATATAAATACATGCAGCCAATTCCGGTGTATGAGGAGATTGAGGATGAAGCCCTGCTGGAATGCCGGGTGCCCAAGCTTATGCTGCAGCCTATCGTGGAGAACGCCATCATTCATGGGATCGGCTCGCTGGAGGAAGGGGGAGCGGTCATGATTCGCGTTTGCGAAGAGAATCACAACCTAAAAATCGAAGTGACGGACAACGGCAAAGGTATGACTCTGGAGCAGATGGATTTGCTGCTGGGCGAGCATAGCAAAGGAGAGGCTCCATCACGTTTCAGTGGCATGGGAGTGCGCAATGTGCATGAACGAATTGTTCGCATAAATGGAGAACCTTATGGTGTCAAGCTGTACAGCGAGCTGGGACTATATACGAAGGTCGTAATTACACTTCCCGTTCTACGGGACACGGAAAAATTAGATTATGAGGTGATATAGGTTATGTTTCAAGTGCTGTTGGTTGATGACGAGCCGCTGGTCCGCAACAACTTATCGACGCTAATCAATTTCCGGAAATACGGCTTTGAAATATGTGGTGAAGCGCACAACGGAGTCATGGCCTTGGCATTGATCGAGCAGTCTCCGCCGCATATCGCCATTATAGACGTAAATATGCCCGAAATGAATGGTGTGGAGCTAAATCGAACGATCAAAGAAAGATATCCTGCCATTAAGACGATTATGCTTAGCAGCTTTGACGACTACGATTATGTGCGTGAATGCCTGAAAAATGGCTCCATTGATTATTTGCTGAAGCATCGTCTCGACGGAGCAACGCTGATTGACCTGTTGAACAAAGCGGTTCTTGCACTGCAGCAGGAGGATCGGCTGTTGGAGAACCGCAATGATCAGAAAGCGATGGCAGAACGAATGAATCCGGTGCTCATCCGTGGTTATATTGCCGATTTGGTAAGAAGGAAACCGCAGTCCGCCCAGGAGCTTGAAGCCTTTGCACGGAAGAATGGGCTATATCCTCAAACGGTGAGCTACGCTGCAGCGTCTCTACAAATTGTCCCTTTCCTGCTGCTGACGCAATCCTGCAGCGACGTACAGACCAATCGGCTCGTCCAGCAGGCTGTTGAGATCATGCAGCAGAGTCTAGGTGATATACAAGAACGTACAGCCGCCTACCTTGAGAACGGACGTATGGTTGTCGTTTTTTCGTTCAAGGAACGAAGCGAGCATGCAGCTGCAAGCGAGGCTGACCGAATGATGAGCAAGCTTCGCCACGCGCTGGAGCTATTCCTGAATTTAAAGTGCGTCTATGCCATCGGACATTTATGCAGCAGCCTGTCACTTCTTAGAACGAGTTACGGTTCCGCAGAGCGACTGCTTGATTTTTCACCCAATGAGGAACTGACTGGCCAAGTGAATGGAGGGGGAAATGGAATATACGGTCAGCGGGTCTCTTTAACCATCGAGGAGCAGAAACAGCTGCTGCTCTCAATCGAGATGCTCGATAAGGACGGCATGCAGCGGCTGATTTTATCCGTATTCGATTCGATTAAGGGGCAGCCCATTCACTCTCATTCCGTGCAAATGATCATCAGCGAGCTTCTGCATATCGCGGATAAAGTGTTGAAGAAATGGCTGCCTCAGCATGGCTCTGCGATGGATAAGCTTCCTGCAAGGAGCGAATTGGGCAGATTAGACAGCGTCGGAGAGATGGAGCAATGGCTGCAAGCCTTCTATGCCAGCCTGTTGAGCCTGCTCAAGGAGACACATGCAGTGGGACCGTATTCACGGCATGTATCGCAAGCGATAGGATTCATTCTGGAAAGATATTCAGGCAGCGTCACTCTGGAGCTGGCAGCGGACGCCATCAGCCTGAATCCATCGTATTTAAGCAGACTATTCAAAGAAGAGACGAAGTCGACGTTCTCAGAATATTTAAACCGGATCCGAATCGATGCAGCGCGCAAGCTGCTAGAGAACGGTCAATACTCGCTCAAGCAAATCAGCAGTCAAGCGGGCTTTTCTTCCTACAACTATTTTTTTAGAGTGTTTAAGGAAATGACCGGCGTGACGCCCCAAACGTATTTGAACGGTTTAGGTGGCGGGGGAGCTGAAGCGAAGTTGTAAAATATGTGGAGTAAATAGTCATATTATTATAACTTTGTGGCGAAACGGGTGAATTATAATGAGTGGACACCGCTGGCAAACGGTTACACCATTCGGTGAATAGAACATTGGAGGTCACAGATTTATGCGTAGACACTGGGGAAGAAACGCACTAACTACGATGATCGTTTCCGGTCTGATCCTGACCGGCTGCAGCAACAACAACGGAGGCTCAAAGACAGAGAATCAGCCTTCGCCTGCTTCTGAAAGCGCTGTTAAAGCGGAAGGATTCCCGATCGTGGAGCAACCGATCAAGCTCAAGATGTTCACGCGAATCGCGCCTGCTAACGGGCCGTTCAAAGATATGCCGGTGTTCCAAGACTATGAGAAATTAAGCAACATTCAGGTAGCATTTACCGAAGCTCCTACAGACGGATTCGCGGAGAAAAAAAATCTATTGTTCGCTTCCAACGAGCTTCCCGATGTATTGTACCGTTCGGAACTCAATCCGCTTGAGACTATTCGCTACGGGACGGCCGGACAGCTTATTCCGCTTGAGAATTTAATTGAGCAGTATGCACCAAATTTGAAAAGCCTAATGGAGCAATATCCAGAGATCCGCTCGGGCATTACGACTCCGGAAGGACACATTTACTCGATCCCCGGCATCGTAACGACCGGCTCGGCGCGTACGGACAAACGCTGGATCAATAAAGCGTGGCTCGAGAAGCTGAACTTGGAAGAGCCCAAAACGACGGATGATCTATATAAAGTGCTCCTTGCTTTCCGGGATGGAGATCCGAACGGCGACGGCAAATCGGACGAAATTCCTATGACTGCGCGTAAGGCGGCAGCGGGGATACCTATCGTAAATATGATGGCCGGATCGTTTGGCTTGGATTTGCAGCTCGGCTATAACATCAACATCAAAGACGGCAAGATCAATATTTGGAGCAGCGACGAGAAGCACAAAGAGCTGCTTATGTACTTGAACAAGCTGTATAAGGAGAAGCTTCTGGACCAGGAAATCTTCACGCATACGGAAGCACAATATCTTGCTAAGCAAGGCTCAGGCAATACGGGTCTTTTCTTTGACCAGACGAACAACAACTTCTTGCCGATCCAGAATCAATATGTCGGCACCGCTCCTCCAGTTGGTCCGCATGGCGACCAGATGCAAAGCCCGGTAGCGCCGGTGCCACGCGACTTCGGAGCGTTCGCTATTACATCTGTGAACAAATATCCGGAAGCGACTATACGCTGGATCGACTATTTCTACAGTGACGAGGGCTCCACCCTGCTGCGCTTTGGCAGAGAGGGCGAGCATTACGAGCTGAAGGATGGCATGCCGTATTACAAAGAGGATTTTCTGGCAATAACAGGTGCGCAGGGAAAAATGACACCGTACGCAGGCGGCGGCGCGCCTCACTTGATCAGCGACAAGGTAGCGTCTTTCATCAATCCACCGCAAGTTCAAGAGGCATACGCGAAGCTGGAGCCGTACATGCCGAAGATTCGTTATGCTGCTCCGATGTTCAATGAAGAGAACGCTCAGAAAGTTAACATTCTGCGCAACGACATCGACAAATATATCGACGAGCAAAGCACGAAGTTTATCGTTGGCGCGATCAGCTTCGATAAGTGGGAGGAATTCCAGGCTACTTTGAAAAAAATGAAGATCGACGAGCTGGAACAGCTCTATCAAGAAGCTTACGACAAGATGGAGAAATAAGACCGAGACCGTATGAATAAGGAGTGAATGCTCATGAAGAGCGCGCAAGAAGGTGCAGCCGCTCTGTCCCATATCCAGCCGAGGCGCGGATCCAGCCTGATCAGGAATATAGCCAAACGGTATGATCTGTATCTTATGCTGCTTCTGCCGATAGCCTGGTACTTAATCTTTAACTACGGTCCACTGTACGGCCTGCAAATCGCATTCAAAAATTTCAATCCGGCAAAGGGCATTTTCGGAAGCCCTTGGGAAGGCTTTGGGCATTTCGAACGGTTTTTCGACTCGTATTATTTCTGGAGGCTGTTATGGAACACGGTGTCCATCAACTTGTTCTCTCTGCTCATCGCATTCCCGGTTCCGATTATGCTCGCTCTAATTGTTAACGAAATCCGAAGCAAAACCTTTAGCAAATGGCTGCAAAATATTACGTATATCCCTCATTTCATTTCGGTTGTCGTTATCGTAGGCATATTGAACGTATTCCTATCACCGACAGGACCGATCAATATGATGATCGAGGCATTCGGCGGCACTTCAGTCCGATTCATGGAGGCAGCCGGCTGGTTCAAGACGATCTTCATCAGCTCAAACATATGGCAAAACATGGGGTGGCAATCGATTATCTACATTGCGGCGCTCAGCGGAGTGAATCCGCAGCTATACGAAGCGGCCAAGATGGACGGGGCATCGAGGCTGAGGCGCATATGGCATGTCTCGCTTCCAGGCATAGCTCCGGTCATCGTGATCCTGCTCATTCTGGATATCGGCCATTTCATGAACGTAGGCTTTGAGAAAATTTTGCTCATGCAAAACAACTTGAATTTGGAATCAAGCGACGTCATCTCCACGTTTGTCTATACGACAGGCATATTGAAGGGAGAATACAGCTACACGGCGGCTATCGGACTGTTCAACTCGGTCATCAATCTCATCCTGCTGCTGATGGTCAACCGGTTCGCACGCAAGACGTCAGAGACGAGCTTATGGTAAAGGAGAGAACCCAGTCATGTCGAAGCAACAAGCCATAAGAAAACCGTCGGATGAACGGGCGTTCGACTTCGTTATATACGTGATCGCCGCAATCATCATTATTATTGTGCTGTATCCGCTGCTCTTTATTGTCAGCGCTTCGTTCAGCGATCCGTCCAAGGTACTGAATGGAGAAGTATGGCTGCTTCCGAAGGGCGTGACCTTGGAAGCGTACAAGAGCATTTTGCACAACGATAAAATTTGGACAGGGTACCGCAATACGATCGTTTATACCGTGGTCGGCACGCTCATCAATATCATCATGACGATACTGGCGGCGTATCCATTGTCCAGGCCAGATCTTCCCGGGCGCGGCAAAATTATGGTCTTGATCACGCTCACTATGTTTTTCGGCGGCGGATTGATTCCAACCTATATGCTGGTTAAGGAACTGGGGATGGTGAATACCATGTGGGCGCTGATCGTTCCGGGGGCGATCGCCACGTACAATTTAATCGTTATGCGGACTTACTTTCAATCAAGCATTCCATGGGAGCTGCAGGAGGCAGCTCACATGGACGGCTGCTCCAACTGGCGATTGCTGTTTAGCATTATATTGCCTCTATCCAAACCGATATTGGCTGTTATGGTTCTATTCTATGCGGTGGGTCATTGGAATTCGTACTTCGCCGCGCTGATCTATATCCGCGACGAGGCGCTGCATCCGCTCCAGCTTGTGCTGCGTGAAATTCTCATGATCAGCCAATCCGCAGGCATCGAGGGCGGAAGTGTCGGGCTGGAGGATCAAATTCTGCTTGCCGAGAGCATTAAGTTCGCGGTCATTATCGTCTCTACTTTGCCGGTATTGATCATGTATCCATTCGTGCAGCGGCATTTCGTCAAGGGCGTTATGATCGGATCGCTTAAAGGTTAACATCGTAACCATTATGACAAATCAGTTGGAGGTTTATTTTGAAAACTAACGCAAAGATTACGATTGATTGCAGCCATGCGAGCGAGCATGCGGTTAACCCTTACCTGTTCGGTCATTTCGTTGAAGATATTCGGGATCATATGGAAGCGATGCTTGCGTTTCCGCTTAAGGATATGGACTTCGAGAGCGAGGCCGTGTCGAAGAAAGAGATTTCCGGTAGCTGGTACGCCTATACGAATGGGCGGAACACCAAGTACGCGTTGGAGGCGCCTGCACCGAAGCATTCGGGGCGCGCCCAGCGCATTCGCCTTCTGAGCGATGATGAGGCCTATGCGGGAATCGCGCAAAAGACAGCGCTCAAGGGGCCAGCCGATTACGCGGTCAAGCTTGTGGCCCGTGCCTCCGTCGAGTTGAAGACTATTATCATTGCAGCTGTCGATCGGCGCTCGGAAGAGCTCCTTGGACAAGTCCGGATCGAGCTCGACAGTCACAATTGGCGTGAGTACGAAGCGCAGCTGTCTATTGCTCGCGAATGCGTCGACGCCGAACTCAGGGTATACATTCCGGATGACCACCAGAGATGGTGCGATCACGTGTCCACCGGTATGCTTTGGATTGACCATGTATCTGTATTGCCGATAGATTGCATCGCCATGGTGAAGCGTGAAGTCATCGACATGACGCGTGATTTGAACGCGGGGATGATGAGGCTTGCCGGCAACTACATCAGTGCCTACCATTGGGAGCACGGTATAGGTCCTGTTCTCGAAAGACCAGTCATGTACAACGAAGCATGGGGTGGCTGGACCAGTAAATATTTTGGCACGGACGAATTTATTCGGTTTTGCCGGGAACTTCAAGTGGAGCCGCTCATCTGCGTAAATGACGGATCGGGTACGCCCGAGGAAGCCGCTCAGTGGATTGAATACTGTAATGGCGGCGTCGATACGCCAATGGGTGCGAGGCGTGCGGCGAACGGAAACCCCGAGCCTTACAATGTCCGCTATTGGGAGATTGGCAACGAGGTATGGGGACAGTGGCAGGTAGGTACGTGTTCTGCAGATCAGTTTGCAAGGCGTACGGTTTCCTTCGCCGAAGCTATGAAGGCGACAGATCCCTCCATCGTCCTGCTGGCTTGCGGACACTTCGAGCAGGAGTGGAACAAGACCGTCCTTGATCTAGCTGGTGAACATTTTGATTATCTTACCTTACATTTGTACCACGGCTATGGACCATTCGGCATGAACCAGAATACGCCGTCGGAGGATCGATATAAAGCGATTGCTGCTTATCCCGAGTTTACCCGTCACCACATCACAAAGACGACAGAGCATATTCTTGCGAATGCGAAGCATAGCCATGTGAAGCTGGCGATTACTGAATACAACACGATGTATTATCCGAACACGATTCGGAAAGGGCTGCCGAATGAGCATACCTTAGGTGCGGCAGTAGCCAATGCTGCTAACCTGAACGAAATGATACGCTGCAGCGATATGGTTCATATCGGCAGCTTCTCCGATCTGGTAAACGGCTGGCTCGGCGGATGTATTCGCGTTGGCGATTATTATGCCGATCAATATTGCGGCAAGGAGCCCGGTTGGAGCGGCTTACCCCTTACCGTATTCGGAACGCCAACGTATGAAGTGATGAAGCTGTACGCAAATTGTGATGTTCGGCATCTTGTTCACGCCACAGCCGACTGCGGAAATTTTGCTGTTCCGTCACTCAGGGAGACTCCTATCTCTCTGGAGGCGCTGCCTGATCTCGATGTTGTGGCAGGCACGAACAGCGGTCGCACCTCCATCACCGTGTTTATCGTAAACCGCAGCTTAAATGAGGTGAAAGCGACGCTTGACCTGCAAAACTTCGAGGCTTCGGAAGAAACGATTTTATATGAAATTACGGGAGATTCCTACGACGATATCAATTCCGTGTTTGAGCCGGAACGCATTATAAGTAAGAAAAAAGTCGTCCCTGCCGAAGAATGGAAGCTAGGCTATCCGCTGCGCCCTACATCTGTTTATGTACTGGAAGTTTTGGCGAAGCACAAGAATTAGGAGGTACGGCATGACAACAAAGGCATATATCAAAGACTACCCCAGACCACAATTTGTACGCGACAATTGGCTAAGCTTAAATGGCGAATGGAACTTCCGCTTCGATGACCGCGGTTTGGGAGAGAAAGAAAAGTGGTACGAGAAATTCGAAGAGACCCACAAAATAAACGTGCCCTTCACGTACGAAACCAAAGCGAGCGGGATTGGAGTCGAAGAATTCCATCCGCAAGTATGGTACAACAAAGCTGTTCACATCCCGATGGAAGCTGAAGGGAAACGGGTTATCCTTCATTTCCAAGCAGTGGATTACGAAGCTAAGGTGTGGGTGAATGGAACGTTAGCAGGACAGCATATAGGAGGCTACGCGGCTTTCTCGTTCGACATTACTGATTATCTCGCATTCGGAGCTGATAATCTAATTACGGTGAAGGTGGTAGACAGCAATAGCTGCTATCAGCCTCGAGGCAAACAGCGCTGGACCAAAGACAATTTCGAATGCTTCTATGTCCAGACGACCGGGATATGGCAGACGGTATGGATGGAATACGTGGAGGAACAGAGACTTGACGCCGTCAAAATCACGCCGGATTTCGACCGTTCCATCGTCCGTTTCGATTTTGAGGTGCATGGGGTGGAGGAAGCGGGAGCCGGTGATTTAAGGCTGGAAGCTATCGTTACCTTCAAAGGCAAGCTTGTGAAACGGGTTAGTCTAGCGATCGATCGCCCTTGCCTAACCGTTGAGGTTGATCTGCTGCATGAGGCAAACGGGCCTTGGAAAAGAAGCTTCTGGTCTCCGCAGCATCCGAACTTATACGACGTGGAATTTGTGCTGTATGCGAAGGATCAGGCTGTAGACAAGGTGTTCTCCTATTTTGGCATGCGAAAAGTTTCTATTAAGAACGGCAAGGTGCTGCTAAACAATGTTCCCATCTACCAGAGAATGATTCTGGATCAGGGCTATTGGACAGAAAGCCATCTGACTCCACCAAGCGAGGAAGCCTTAATTGAAGATATCGATCACATTCTAGCAATGGGCTACAACGGCGTGCGCAAGCATATGAAGATCGAGGATGCCCGCTTTCTCTATTGGTGCGATGTGAAAGGTTTGCTTGTGTGGTCGGAGATGGCGGCTACCTTCGAGTTTCATGACCGCGCGGTCGATGCGTTTACAAAGGAATGGCTGGAGATTGTGAGGCAGCAATATAACCATCCAAGTATTATTACTTGGGTGCCATTTAATGAATCGTGGGGCATCCCCGCTATTCTGCGTGATAAACGGCAGCAGAAGTTTACCGAGGGCATCTATCATTTGACTAAATCCATTGATCCTTATCGTCCAGTCATCACGAACGACGGCTGGGAGCATACGGTATCCGACATTTTAACGCTGCATGACTATGTAGCTACAGGTGATGGTTTCCTGAAGCGTTATGCGGACAAGGATGCGATTTTGGCCAATGAAACGACTTGCAATCAATGGAAGTATGCGTTAGCCGAAGGATACGAATATCAAGGTCAGCCGATTATCATCAGCGAATTCGGAGGTATCGCGTTCCAGTCGGACAAAGGCTGGGGCTATGGCGATCAAGTGGCGTCGGAGGAGGAATTCATTAAGCGTTTCCGCGGCATTACCCAAGCTATTAAGGACGTTAAGTATATTAGTGGTTACTGCTATACGCAGCTTGCCGACGTTCAGCAGGAGATTAACGGGCTTCTGACTGAGGATCGAAAGCCGAAAATACCTTTGGATACAATTAAAGCTATTAATTTAGCCTGAATGAACTTATAAAGCTCAGTCATTATCAAATATTTCTTTCATTAATATATAAATCAATGAATATTTGATGCAGTCAGTTAGATTGTCGAGAAACCCGAGTCTTATGGAGGACATCGGGTTTCTCTTTTTAGGCTGTAAGTTAGGTTATTATGATTTCCGGTAAGAGCTTGGCGAGTGTCCATGGTATCTTTTAAAAGCATGTGTAAAGGAGTACACGTCTGAATACCCGAGGGATAGGGCGATATGAGAAATCGGCAGTGCCGTCGTTTGCACTATTTTCATAGCTTCCGTCATGATTAGATTCGTCAGGTACCGATGCGGCCGGGTGCCGACTTTCTGGTGAAAGACATTCGAAAAATGCGAACGATGGATCCCGACATGTTCAGCAATGTCTGCAACGGTTATCCCTTCCTTATAATACAAATGAATGTAGTCGATGCTTGTTGCTACCCAGTCATCGGTGGGTGAGGCTGCTTTCATCGGTTTGGATAATTGAATGATCTGATTCAATAAAGAGTAGAACCCTTGCGTTAACGAGAAGTCATCCTGTCTCACGAGATGCTTCCATTCGGAGGCGAATCGAAAAAAGGATCGCTCAAGATCCTGGTTGAAAAAATTTTTAATATAGGGGTGTTTGAGCGTAAGCCCAAGGCGGCGGGTGACCAGCGGCATTTGTTTACCTTCGGCAGCAACCCAAAACATCTTTAGAGCGGGTTCTTCACAGGAAGTAATGTAATATTCATGAATGCTGTTAGGGAATAGAACAAAAAGATCGCCTCGCGTAAGTGTTGTCTCTTCCTGATTCATGCACAGTGTAACCTGGCCTGCAAGAACGAAATGCAAGCTATAGTAAGCAATAAAGCGCGGTCCTATATGATAATTTGGCTTTGCCTCGTTATAGCCAATACGGATGGGTATAACTCCGTTATGCTTCTCCAAGGCATTGGGGGTGTGGTACAAATGTTCCGCATATTCATGGGTGAACTCTATCATGCAGACGACCTCTTCCGAAGTTAAAGTTGATGAAAGTCACTATCATTTTAACATCGCCCGACATAGGTGAATAGTAACCGTCATTCATGAGAAGGGCCTCAAGTCTGCCTGCGGCCTAGTACGATGATGCAAATAGTACCTGCTTGGTTACAGACTTGAGGCTTCGTGATGGACAGGCTAAGCGTGACAAATTCTAGGCATCGGCATAGGTTCTTTACCAAGCTCAGCCCATACATATTTCAGCAGGAGCTCTGTTTTTAAGCTGGAGTAATTAGGGTTATCCCACAAGTTGTGAAGTTCGTTAGGATCCTCTTGCAGGTCAAAAATTTCACCGTATATCTGGTTATAATAAACCGTGATTTTATATCGTTCATTTACGAACGTTTTCTGATGGATGGTAGTTGCCTCGTGCCGGAATTCACAAATGGCATGGTCTCTTGCTTGATCAGACCTGCTAAGCCACACTTCCTTCTGGTCTACTCCTGTCATTGCATGAGGGATAGGCAGATTTGAGAACGAAAGGAAGGTAGGAGCTAGATCAACAAGTGATTGAAATGCAGTAGAGGTTTTGCCAGCCGCAACGTGCCCTGGGTACCTCACGATGAACGGCAGCTTTATCAAATCCTCATAATGGAAGCCGCCCTTAGCTTGCAAGCCGTGCTGTCCAAAGAAATGGCCATGGTCGCTTGTGAATACGACTAGCGTATTATCAGCTAATCCGAGTTGGTCTAATTTATCAAGAATAGTGCCAATATATTTATCCATCATGCTGACCATGCCATAATACACAGCGACCAGCTTTTTCTTGTCTTTTTCCGTCAGCCTGAATTTGCTGCCGTACTCATAGTAATGATGGGAGCGATAACCGTGAATGTCGAATTCGCTCTCTCGCAAGAACGAGAAGTCTGGCGCCTCTTCTTGAGTCATTCGAAAATGCGGCGGATTATTATCGTGTTCACCTGGTACCATGGCAGGAATGGTTAGCTTATCGGGATCATACATTCTGTCCCATGGCTCAGGAACCAAGTATTCAGGGTGCGGGTCAAAAAAGCTGGACCACAAGAAAAAGCTGTCATCATTTTGTTTATATTGTTCCAATAACAGATTCGTTCGTTCGGCGATCCAGGTATTATAGTGGTACTTCTCAGGAATTGGCCAGGTGTAAGTCTGGTTAGGATCCATGGTGCCTGTCGGCGGCAAAAAATAATCTCGCCAATTGGTGCATCCTTTATCCTCCAGCCATGCTGCATAGTGCTGCCCAACATGCGCTTCATTGGTATGGTTTCGTGCTAGCTCAACATGAGAGAAGCCGTAAAAAGAGTCCTTGTTCGTTCTCCAGTAATCCAAATCCTGCAGTATGGGATACGATTCGAGTGATGGATATTGTTCTGTTGAACGCAAAGGTTGAAAATGTGCCTTACCAACCAGCGCAGTTTTATAACCAGCCTGTTGGAAGTCCTCGCCAATCGTATGTCGATCTTCGAGCAGCTTCGTGCCAAGCGTCCAAGCTCCGTGTTGGCTTGGATACATGCCGGTAATAATGGATGCACGGCTAGGTGTACAAGTAGGATTGGGACAATAAGCTCGGCTGAAGGTTGTACCTTCACGAACTAGCCGGTCCAGATTGGGAGTATGGACTTCATTGTTAAATGCGCCTATCGTATTCCAATGCTGCTGGTCGCTCGTAATCAATAGAATATTTGTCTTTTTCATAGATTCATCTCCTTTCTGCTTTTCATTATAGACAATAATGGTAATGAGAAGGATGCTCTAATGTGTCCTTACTATTTGTTATTTTGTGAGGTGGATCGAAAGGATTGTTTTTATCATATTGGGATTAAGGTGTAAGATTAAAGCGTGAGAGATGCTTTGAAATCACTCCCTCATTTCGGATTTAGCTATGCTTATTTCAGATTGGAATAAACAAAGCTGCGAATAGAAGGTTAATTATTAGGAAGGTAGTGTTGCGAAGTGAATCGTTCTGAATCGAGTTCTCCTCGATTAACATCCCTATTTTGGAGCTTTCTAAAACTTGCGCCTATTTCTTTTGGCGGTGGATACGCCACTTTTCCTGCGTTGGAACGGGAGATTGTTGCGAGCAGGAAATGGATGAATGAAGAGGAATTACAAGAAACGCTTTCGCTTGCGGCAGCGGCCCCAGGAGGCGTGGCAATCAATGCTTCTTTATTGATCGGGTATCGTCTAGACGGGGTGAAGGGGGCGGTCGCAGCAGCAATGGGTGCCATCTTACCGACCTGTCTCATCGTTATCGGCCTTTTTCTACTCTATAACAAGTTCAGTGACAGCTTGAAGGTAATTGGAGCGTTAAGAGGAATCGGCTGGGGGATTGTTGCAATGATCCTCTATACCGTTTTTAGGCTGGGGAGGATATCAATTAAGGATACACTTTCGTTAGCAATTGCGATTATAAGCCTTGTACTTCTTTTTTTGGAGACACATCCGATTTGGCTTATAACCGGAGGTGCTGCTGCCAGTGTCGTTGCAACACATGGCGGTCGGAGTGCAAAAAGCTCGCAGACACGCCAATTCAAGGATAGTGCCGACAATTCATATATGTATTTTATTTAAGTCATTCATCTGGGAGCTGAAGTCATGGCGCAGTTATTTTGGTTTTTTCTGCAAATGGGATTCGTGTCGTTTGGCGGAGGGTATGCTTTGATCCCATTAATTGAGAGGGAGACGGAACGCCAAGCCTGGATGAGCAGCGATATGCTTGTAGACGTTATCGCAGTTGCAGGAATGTCTCCTGGTCCCATCGCCGTTAATTTGGGTTTGCTTGTCGGCTATCAAGCCTACGGGGTGATTGGCGCCATTGCTGGTGTGCTAGGCTTACTGCTGCCTTCCATGCTGATGACTGCAGGAATGATTTACTTCATTACCCGTGACCATAAAAATTATCTCAAGCGCTGCATGTATGGCGTGCAGCCTGTTGTTACAGCTCTTATACTTTTTGCCGCTTATCAACTCTGTGTGGTCCATTTATCTGCTAGCTTGTCTATCAACGAGCTCCTACCGGCCTTCCTTATTGTAGCTGCATGCTTATACATGTTATTTCGTTTACGATTGCATCCATTTACGATTCTCTTATTCTCGGGGATTAGCGGGGCAGCATTCTATGCTTAATAGGCTGGGAGAGGGGCAAATAATGATATGATACCAGGAAAATCTTGTTGTACGGCAGGCAGAGAACAGGTAGCAGCCGCCAAAATAAAACGAATAGACGATCCATTGCTTCCCACAAGATCCACTCACGCACGAGGAATCAGTCAGTTGGTAAGAATTGATGGGGGCACTTTCAGGATGGGGACGAGTGAAGCGGGCGGGGTCGCGTCGGATGGAGAGGGACCGGCTCGTGATGTGCATGTCGATTCCTTCCTTATCTCTCCGTATGCCGTAACAAACGGTGAATTTCGCTCCTTTGTTGAAGAGAGCGGCTACGTTACAGAAGCCGAACGGTTCGGTTGGTCATTTGTGTTCCATTTGCTGGCCTCCGAGCTGACACGAGAGCGGGTCAGACAGGTCCCGCAGCAAGCGCCATGGTGGCTTGCTGTGGATGGTGCCTTTTGGGCGAAGCCGGAGGGGCCGGATTCAACTATTGACGAGAGGCTTGACCACCCGGTTGTTCATATCACTTGGCACGATGCGATGGCATATTGCGCCTGGGCTGGGACTCGTTTGCCGACGGAATCCGAATGGGAATACGCCGCTAGAGGCGGGCTCACAGGCAGAACCTACCCTTGGGGGGATTTGCTGAAACCAGAAGGAAAGCACATGTGCAACATTTGGCAAGGCAAATTCCCCGTGAAGAACAATGCCAGCGACGGTTATGTAAGCACCGCGCCCGTTGATGCTTATGAGCCTAATGGGTATGGATTGTTCAATTTGTCCGGTAATGTATGGGAGTGGTGCTCTGACTGGTTCAGCCCCGAATACCACCAAGTGACATCCGAGAGAAACCCGAGGTTCATGGAACCGACCGGAATACGTGCCATGCGCGGCGGCTCTTATCTATGCCACCGTTCCTACTGCAACCGTTACCGCGTCGCAGCTAGAAGCGGAAACACACCGGACAGCTCTACCGGCAACTGTGGTTTCCGTGTGGCGGCGGACATTATGGACGGATAAACAAGGGTAAACGATAGGGATGTATATCCGTCGTTAGGTTGCACTTGAAGGAAGTCCAACGTATCAATAGTCCAAATAAAAAGAACCGAAACCCGCTCATCTAACGGGTTTCGGTTCTTTAATATTGCCAGCTTAGCTGGTTGCAACGGCCACCCAGTGGCCTTTTTTCACTTCAACGAATTCGGAGTGTTCTAGCTCGTAGGGATCAGCTTTGGCAGCTTCCTCATGCACTACCAGCTTCTTCTGCGATTCAACCTTGGGATCGGGTACTGGGATTGCCGCCAAAAGTGACTTCGTATAAGCATGGATCGGATTCGCGTAAAGCTCCTCGCTTTCAGCAAGCTCAACGATCTTCCCTTTATACATGACCGCGACGCGGTCGCTAATATGCTTCACCATCGATAAATCATGGGCGATGAACAGGTAGGTCAGACCAAGCCTTTGCTGAAGCTCCTCGAGCAGCTTCACAATCTGTGCTTGAATGGAAACGTCAAGTGCGGACAATGGCTCGTCGCAGACGATAAATTCAGGCTCTACAGCGAGCGTCCGCGCAATGCCGATCCGCTGCCGTTGGCCGCCGGAAAACTCATGCGGGTAGCGCATAGCATGAGAAGGATCTAGCCCAACCATCTCAAGCAGCTCCTCGACACGTTTCTGACGATCCCGTTTGGAGGTCGTTATTTCGTGTACGTCAAGCGCTTCGCCAATAATATCAATGATGCGAAGCCTTGGATTTAGTGACGCGTACGGGTCCTGGAAGATCATGCCCATATGACGTCTCATCGTCTTCATCTCCGAGCGATTTAATTGCTGAAGCGGTATTCCTTTGAAGAGCACTTCGCCGCCCGTCGCCTCATTTAAGCGAAGAATTGTGCGGCCGGTCGTTGACTTTCCGCTGCCCGATTCACCGACAACTCCGAGAGTTTCACCTGCCTGTATATCGAAGCTGATATCATTAACGGCCTTAACAATCTGCCCTTTGCCCATATCAAAATATTGCTTCAATGAACGGACCTGCAGCAAAGGCACGCCTTCTTCCCGCTGAATAATCGCAGGGATGGGCTTCGGTTTTTTCTTCTCGTCTAAACGAGGCAATGCATGGAGAAGCTTAACAGTGTAAGGATGCTGCGGATTGGCAAAGATTTGCTCCGTTGTTCCTGTCTCGACGATTTCTCCGTCCTTCATGACGACGACGCGATCACACATGCCGGCTACGACACCTAGGTCATGCGTAATTAAAATAATGGAGGTTCCCAGCTGCTTCTGTATATCCTTCATCTGGTTAAGGATCTGTGCCTGTATGGTAACGTCAAGCGAGGTTGTCGGCTCATCTGCGATTAGCAGCGAAGGACGGCATGCCAGCGCAATGGCGATCATGACCCGCTGACGCATCCCGCCAGAGAATTCATGAGGGTACTGATGATAGCGGGCTTCGCTGTTCGGAATGCCTACGAGCTTCAGCATCTCGATCGCTTCAGTACGGGCTTGCTTCTTGTCCAGCTTTTGATGCTTGATCAAGCTTTCTTCAATTTGGTTGCCGATCCGCATGGTCGGATTGAGCGATGACATGGGATCTTGGAAGATCATCCCAATATCTCTTCCGCGTATGGCTTCCATTTCTTTATCGGTTTTAAAGGCTAAATTTTGACCTTGAAAAAGCACCTCACCGTTCTTCACCATGGAAGGGGGAGAGGGCAGCAGCCTCATAATTGTACGCGCGGTAACGCTCTTTCCGCTGCCGGATTCGCCTACAATGCCGAGCGTTTCGCCTTTACGGACCTCAAAGCTGACGTGACGTACCGCTTCTATTTCTTTGTTACGGGCGAAAAAAGAAACCGATAAATCGTTAACTTGTAATAATGTATCCATATATGCACCTGCAATTCTGTGGTTTTCCAATTGAGATTAGGGTAATTTAAAGAGAGATTCTTATTTATACCTGATATTCCTTATATCATGTATAATGAAAAAAAGTAAGTAACAAAGTTATAAGTTATTGACATATTCCAGTCCATAAAATAAAATCTACTATATTGATCGGAATAATGCAATTTAAAATTACTAGATGGAAAGGAAGCGGACTAGCTTGAAAGGGCACGCAACTGCTACGGGTAATGGCTTTGTTGATCATATCGCCGCCATCTACCGCAAAATGTTATTACATCCAGCCTACAGTCTGCTTATATTGCTGTTAGGAGCTCCTGTATCTGCCATCGTGTATGGCGTTCATCAATATCGTAAAACGAAGTACGGCTACAAAGCAATCGCCGAGGAGACAAGGAGCAAGCTGCTTGCAACTGGGCGCCGGGATAAGCTGCTTATCGAGGCTAAGGAACAGCTTGTCCGCAAGCATCGTTTCTTCGGGCAAACCGTCAGCGCAGAGCAAACCGAGCTGGAAGCGAACCGGTTGGCTGAGATCAAATTTAATGAATCGTTCAACCATGAGCTGGACAAACGGCTTGCCAGCGAGAACGGGCTGAAGTTTTCATTTGGCGATACGTATCATGCGTTAGCCTTAAATCCGGCTTTCTTCATCTTATCACTCATTATCGGTTTTCCAATGTATGTGTTGATGGCCATTTACTCGATGCCTTACTTGAAATACGTTGCGGAACGAATCGTGATGTCAGTATTCGTTATTTTGGGCGTCGCTTTTCTTGTTTTTACAATCCTGTATATATCGCCGATGAATCCAGCGGCTAACTTATTAGGAGAGACAGCGACTGCCGAGCAGATCGCAGCCTTCAACCATCTGTACGGATTGGATCAACCTTATCTTGTCCAGTTATGGGACACAATTAGAGGTATATTTACATTCGATCTCGGCAAGTCATTTGCAGGCAACGAGAATGTTACGGCAGCTATCGCGAATAAATTTCCGGTGACGCTCACGTTAACGGTTATCTCGACGCTGATCGCAGTATTGATTGCTTTGCCAATCGGCATTATTTCGGCTACGAGACCGAATTCCTTTTTTGATTATACCTTTATGTTCATTGCTTTGCTCGGATTGTCGATTCCGAACTTCTGGCAGGCGCTTATTTTTATTTTGAATTTCTCAATTAAGCTTCCATGGCTGCCTGCAACGTATAACCCTGAGAACTGGCTGTCTGCGATTATGCCGATTGTCGTTTTAGGAACAGGGCTAACGGCTGCCGTAGCCCGAATGACCCGCTCATCGACGCTTGAAGTTATTCATGAGGATTACATTACGACCGCAAGGGCCAAAGGGCTTGCCCGCAAAAGTGTTATTTGGAAGCATGCCGTTGGCAACGCGCTTATCCCCATTATTACTGTCATTGGCTTGCAGTTCGGCGGTATGCTCGGGGGAGCGGCGGTTACAGAGAAGGTATTCAATATTAGCGGTATCGGCAGTTATATCGTTGATAAGCAGTTCATTCCCGACATTCCTAGCGTGATGGGCGGGGTCGTCTATACAGCCATTACCATCTCGATCGTGAATGTTATCGTCGATTTGATGTATGCGTTTTTTGATCCTAGAATCCGCTCGAAAATGAAACAATACTAAAGCAGGTGCTACTCTTGACGAATCCTACTATCAGCAAGCAAGAAGTCAAGTTCAGGCTGAAATCGAGCCAAGAATACAGTCAGGCAAGCTTCGCTGGCATCGTATCCCTGGCGCTTGGTCTTGTTCTTCTGCTAAACAGTTATGTTCCCGGTGACGGGTCATTTAAGCCTGCAGTACTCATTGCAAGCATTGCATATTTTGCCTTCGCTCTGCTCGAGCTGGCGGTATGGGCGCTCATTCGAAGCGATCTTATCCGTTTTGGCGCAATCAGACGTTCCACAAGGATGCTTGGTTATGTACTGCTGTTAAGCCTTCTAACCGCGAATGTATTCGTGGCAACCACGGCGTTCCAGCTCATCAAGCAGAAAAAAAGCGCGGCGTATACGTTAGCTGTTTATTCGCTCCTTACGACTCTGCTCGTATTCGCAGTATCAGCCCTTAACTTGTTTAAGCCTTATGTGGCTAACGGGTTTATGATCGGTATGTTTCTATTGATCGTTGCCGCGCTCCTGCAGCTCGCAGCATTGCTGCTGGTCGCTAAATATGCAGATCAAGCAGCGATGCCGCGCTGGATGGGAATCGTTGCTGGGATCCTTATTTTAACTTCGGTATCCGGCAACTTGTTCGCATTATTTCTTGGGTTATTGCTGATTGCGAAGCTGCGGGACAAGGGGTATTCATCCGGCTCTAAGCTTGGAGAAGTTGTGGAGCGTCTGTCGAGAAGCTCTACTTCCATGCTGGGACTGCTCTTTATCCTGTTCCTGCTCACGCTGGCCATAACCAGTTACCTGACCTTTGATTACGGCCTTGCGGTTGAGAACAACTACAGCTTAATTCTTCAATCGCCTGAGCTGGCTTACCCGCTAGGAACGGATAACTTCGGAAGAGACCTGTTCTCGCGTATCGTCTTCGGCGCACGAATCTCTTTGGCAGTTGGCTTGTTGTCAACGCTCATCCCCGTCTTGATTGGGGGCGTTCTAGGTGCAGTCTCTGGCTATTATGGGCGGCATACGGACAATATTATTATGAGGATATTAGATATCCTCTATGCGATTCCTGGCATTCTGCTTGCCATTGCGATTATTGCGGCATTTGGCGCAAGCACGGTCAATCTAATTTTGGCATTAAGTGTAGGTGCGATTCCAACTTATGCTCGGACAATGAGAGCCAATGTCATGCTCGTATCTACGCTGGAATATGTACAGGCTGCTAGAGCTTTCGGCTCCAGTGACCGAACTATTTTGTTCAAGCATATCGTACCTAACTCCATCGCGCCGATGATTGTAAAATCTACGCTGACGATTGGTACTGCGGTCATCTCGACCAGCAGCTTGAGTTATTTGGGGCTTGGCGTCGAACCGCATATTCCGGAGTGGGGAAATATATTAAAGCTCGGAAGCGCCTATCTGGAAACGCATGCCTATACGGCTGTTTATCCGGGACTTGCGATTATCGCGCTTGTACTCTCATTCAACTTTCTTGGCGACGGCTTGCGCGATGCGCTGGATCCGAAGCTGGATTAAAGATTTCATCCCTTTTTTAAAATATAGGAAAGTATAAGCTTCACATTTATACTCCGCCTATATTTTGCGAGAAACTTCTTGTCCTTAAACAAGGACGACGAAGTCGTTTCTTCTTAACCTCATTCATATTCCATCGACTTCTACGTTACGAGACAGGAATGGGCGATAACTGAATGTGAGTTAACATACAAGATAAAGATAAAACAGGAGGAGACTACTATCATGAAGAACAAAGGCAAATTCGCCGCACTGTTGCTAATCAGTCTTTCGATTATGCTCAGCGGATGCAAATTAACAACAAAGAACGACGTGAAGGAATCACCAGCACCAACGCAAGGAACAGAGGCAGTCGTTGACAGTAACCCAGTAGATATAGAATTGCTTGGCATGAGCTCAAACGAGGCAGACCTTAACATTGTTCGCGATCAGCTTACCAAAAACGGCTTTAAAGTGAAATTGAATCTACAAGCTGATTACGGCAGTTTCAAATCACAGCAGGACGCTGGCAACTATGACATCGCATTGTCCAGCTGGACTACCGTTACAGGTAACCCCGACTATGCAGTACGCTCGCTCTTCAAAACAGGCGGAGACTACAGCATCCTTGCTGATCCAGAAATCGATAAATTGATTGATGCGGCTGGTGCTCAAACGCCAGAAGAGTACACAGAAACGTACAAGCAATTCGAGCAGCAGCTTGTCTTTGACAAGGCTTATATCGCGCCGCTATACAACTCATTGAAAGCACAGGCCTTGAATCAAGACGTACTGAACAAGGATTCCGTACGCATCTCGAAGTCACGTTCCCTACCTTGGGAAGATGTTGATTTTAAAGACACTTCAAAGCGTGCAAAAGATGCGCTAGTGCTTCAATCGACTATGCCGACGCTGACGTCGCTTGATCCAATCAAAGGCAACGACGGCTCCATCAACATCATTAATACGAATATGTATGTGCGTCTAGTGAATCTAACAGATGATGATAAAATCACTTCCGAAGGTTCCCTATCGTTGAATCATGCGATTGCTGATGGCAATTCCGATTACTACTTTATCCTAAGAGACGATATCAATTTTGCTCAAATCAAAAACAAGCTCGCAGTAGATACTGGCGAACGCGTTGGTGCTGACGATGTAATCTTCTCGTTGAACCGTGCGAAAGACAAAAACTCTGTACCTGACCACCGTACGTTTACTCTTCACGAGCATATCAATAACGTGGAGCTTGTAACGGATGCTGCAGCACTAGATGCTGTTAAGGTTTCCGGTGGCAGCGACACAGTAAAAGCAGCTCTTGAAAAAGGTCTTGGTTCAAAAATTTCCGCTCTTGTATCTGATAAGAAGCAAGCGAACAACAAAGAGGGTAAATACCAAGTCGTTAAGCTTACGACGACTGAGCCTTTCCCACAAGTACTGAACTACTTGGCTCACCAATCGGCAGGTATCGTGTCCAAGAAACAAGTAGAGAGCATCAACACGTACGATGTAGCTAAATTCGATGTGAACAAAGATATTCCTTACGGCGACCAAAATACGGTAACAGAAGGCAGCGCGTATAACAACACGTTGTTTACAAGCGGTCCTTACATCCTGTCCTCCAAAAATGATTATGAAGCGATTTTCTACAAAAACCCTGCGTATATGAAGGGTACAGAAAATGAGCCGAATATCGCTAATATTAAAATCCGCTTTATCAAAGATGCAGACAGCAGCTTGTCCGCGCTTCGCAGTGGTGAGATTCATATCTACTACGGCGTATCCGAGACGAAATTTGACGTTGTGAAGGGCGACAGCAAGCTGGCGCTTCAAACTGTACAAAGCAACGCTGTTTCTTACTTGCTGTTCAATACAAAAAATCGTCCAGTTGCAGAAAGCGCAGACCTGCGGAAAGCAGTTCTATACTCCATCAACCAGGATGAGATCTTGGCATTCTACAATGGCAACAAGTTCAAAGCCGTTTCCACGCTTAGCCCGCTTGTGAATACAGGCATGGAGCTGAAAGCTGATCCGGCGAAAGCGAAAGAATTCCTAAACGCCTACAAAGCAAGCAAGTAACTTTTAATATTGGCAAGAGACTGCCTCCGGTTATCCATGATGACCGGGGCAGTCTCTTTCACATAGGACTGCTCAATGCGAGCATAAAGGAGAGATTACGAATGGCTGACACACTAAAGCCCGAAACGAAGCTTTCACAATGGGATGCCTTGATGCTGGAATCACTGAAGGCTTACGGCTGGCCAAATGATGAACTGATTAGCAAAGTGCAGGCTGGCAATTTGCCGACAGATGAAAGCAAGTTCCATTTCGAATACACCGCTTTAACCGCTTTGGCGAATGAGGAGCAAGATACTTTCGTACAAGCTGTAACGAACGGCTATCAAATCAAGTACAACACGATTCGCGGCATTCATAGCTGGATACTTGTCGCACTGAAGCAAGAAGCAGAGCTTATTCTGGAGCCGGAGAACGAAGCGGTCATCGCCCGCTTGTCAGAAGCTGAAGCACAGCATCTCGCTTCCGTCCTTTCATTCGGCTGGGGCGTATCCCCTCATGATGGGGAGCAAGATTCAGAGGATAGAGCCGCGTATAAGGTGGCACCTGTTAGAGCATAAGGGATAGCTGGGATTGAAAAAGGAATAATTTATGATTTATGGTTTGGTGAACTAAATTGTGACCTATAAGAAGGATGCTTTTTTTAAAAGTGCTTTTCATGTAGGGTTCTGGAACGAATGTTATACCTATACAAGAAACCCAGTACCGCATCGGTACTGGGTTTCTTGTATAACATTAAACATCTTCCCATCCAAAATAAGAATAGGGGAACCAAGAAGTCGAGACATAGACAACAGCATGGCTCTCCTTATCGAATATGAACGATATTGAATACACATTATCAGGGTTGTTAAGCTTATCATGAATGGAAATGTCACGGAAATTTCCGTCGTTGGTCTTCTCGTAGAAATAGGTAGCTGTTTGGTCTGCATTAAAACCAAAAGTTCCATATAGGCGAAGGACATCGAACATGGTGCTTTCTCCAAGGACAATCCCCTTATATGTACGTAATGACGGATTTGTATTGGCAGGTTCAATAGTGTCTTCATCTATTTTCCAAGAATCAATCAGCCCATCTTTGTTGTAGTGTGCTGAGAATAAAGGGTAAATGTTATTATTAAAGACATCCTTTTCATCCGAAACCTCGTATAGATCCTCTATCGTTTCTTTTGAATCTCCTATCTTCACCTCAGTAAAAGGACTATTTCCAAATAAATTGAAGTCATTTCCCGTGACAGGTTCAGCGCTGAAATCTGGAATACGCTGGACGGCTGCAGATGGTAAAGACGGTAGAAGTGTGCGATCCGATGGAGCGGTTGGCCTTGTTAATAGATCCATTACTCCTTTAAAGGTGAGCTGCCTAATCCACTGAATGGCTTCTGCTCGTGTAAAAGAGTCCTGTCCATTGAATTGCTCTGGCGTTATAGCATCACTGTTAGCCATACCGTTTCCAATGAGGTAAACAACGGCGTCTTCGCCTTCATAATGAACCCCTTGCACGGCACAAATGATTTCTGAAGCTCGTGACTTTGTGAGTGGCTCCATTCTCAGCTTATGGTTCGAAGCGCCGGATGTAGGATGATTAAAGTTCTCTGCCAGGCGATAGGGACCATCTGTCCAATCATTATTACCCTCAGGGGAACTTGCGGATGGCAAAGCCATACCCAAGGCTCTATAAAGAGCTTTTAAAAACTCTGCTTCACTTATTGGCTCGTCAGGCTTTAAGCTGCTGTCAGGGTATCCATTTATAATATTTTGTGCCATAGCCCATTGAAACAGACGCTCAGCCCAGTGTCCTTTCATTCCATAGGGCTTGATAATGAGATAATCGTATTTTCCGTCATCTTTTTGATCCTGAGCATGCAAATTTGCTGTTGTTGTTACCCAAAATAATGAAGATACAATGATCAGACATGTGACTAGACGCTTAACCTTAAACATAAAATTCATCCTTCCGAATCCAATTAAATACCGTTTTTTATATTGTTAAAAACTTCCTAATGTTATATCGGAAAGTATAGTATTTTAACTGATAGCTGCGAGTGAAAACAGCGAATTGATTTATTCTTCTTTAAACAGAATTAGATGAGGCGATGTAGGATGAATAAGAACATCGATGATATCGATGGTTCTTAAATCCGCTGCTCGGTTGATTTCATGGAACATAAGCAAGCTTTAAAAATATTTTGAATATTCCTTTACAGGAATATTCCCGTTGTGGTATATTTAATTCAACAAAAGGAAATACAAGGAGGGAGGGCTTAAAGGATTCGATAAAGCAATGTTTGCTTTAAATGTTTGCTTTAGAAGAAGGATGAATTAATTAAATCAAGTGAATGGATGTTTTTCTTATGAATGCTAACGTTATGAGTGCCTTGGCTGAGCCTAACCGCCTGCAGATTGTTGACCTATTGCGAGCGAGTCCTCTAACGGTTGGGGAGATTGCTGAAAGGCTTGGCCTACGCCAGCCCCAAGCTTCCAAGCATTTGCGCGTCCTTAGCGAGGCCGGTATTGTTGAGGTGCAGGCGATTGCTAACCGTCGTATTTACAAGCTGCGTCCTGATCCGTTTAAGGAATTAGACGCTTGGCTTGAATCATACCGACGTATGTGGGAGGAACGCTACGATCGGCTAGACGATTATTTACTGGAGCTGCACAACAAGGAAACAGATAAATAAGATTAGCAATAAGACATAAACGGATTAATGATATAAACAAATTTGAGGAGGATGTTTATTATGACTAACCCTAACCTAACTAATCAATTGGTTTCGAAAGTAGAAGGCAGCACACTTATATTGGAGCGTGTGTTTCAAGCACCGCGCGAGCTTGTATTTAAAGCTTTTTCGGAGGCAGAGCATTTAAAACATTGGTGGGGACCAAAAGGCTGGACTATACCTGTATGCAACGTCGACTTCCGTCCAGGTGGAACTTGGCATTATTGCATGAAGTGTGAAGATAAGAACCAAGGCGATTTCTACGGTATGGAATCGTGGGGTAAAGCATTCTATCAGGAGATTACAGCACCGGAGCAGATCGTCTATAGAGATTGTTTCTCGGATGCGGAAGGCAATGTTGCGGAAAATATGCCGCAAATGATGGTTACACTCGATTTTATTGAGCAAGATGGCAAGACGAAGCTAGTTAACACCGCGAAATATGCATCGCCAGAAGCTTTGCAAACGGTAATCGATATGGGAATGATTCCAGGTATAACGCAAACGTTTGAAAACTTGGATGTTCATCTGGAAAAGCTGCAACAAAGCAATTAAGGAATAAAGGCGTGTACTTTCACAAGAAGAATTAATAAGAATAGAAAAGAGACCGTATGATACGTCGCCTTAACTTGGGATTTTAAACTGATACTATTACCTATAAATTGTTTCGAGCTAGAAAAAAACAGCGTACTCAGTTACCCGAGTACGCTGTTTTCTTCTGCATTGCGCTAGATTACCAGTTGTTTCCGGATACTCTTGTCACTGTAAAGTTCGGGCTGCCGCTTTCACCATAAATGGCTGCGACACCTGGATTATTCACTTTCACATTCGTAAAGCTTGCTCCGCCGACAGCTGGCCCTTGGCCTTGTTCTCCTCTGACCACGAGCTTGATGCCGTAGCGGGAAGGGTTGTTGATGTTAACGTTCTCTACGCGAACGTTTTGCATAGCAAGATTCTCTGGCGATTTTGTCTGGAACATTAGACCAAAGTACACGGGATTATTAATGTCCACATTTTTTACGAGAATGTTTTTGAAGGTTCTGTCTCCTCCGAAGAACCAGATAGCGCCAAAGTTTTGATATTCATTGATTTTGTCATCAGCGCCGACGCTGGTCCAAAAATCTCCACCCGTACGGTCTAATGTTACGCCATCAATTATAGTATCCTTATCGCCAAATCCTAATGTGTTGTAACCAAAGCTTAAGCTGCTGATGGTAATGCCTGGATAAGTCAACGTGTCTGCACCATAGAGGTTTTGATATAGGTTATCCGAGCCGCCGTATACGGCAAAAGCTGCTGCACGTCTTACACAGGTTGCCGTAAGATTCGTGTATTTGTTGCCTACATTGTAGGAACCGCCTGCATCAACTGCGCTGAATAAGGCGAAGGCATCGTCACCGGCGCCTCTTGAGTAGTTGTTGTCAATCACGTTATAGGATGAGCCGTTGGTCATATTAATTCCATCCGCGAATGTGTTTTTGATACGATTGTCTTTGAACGTGTTGTTGGAGGAATTCACGCCCCAATACAAGCAGATGAAGTGCTCAACCCAGACGTTCTGAACCGTTACATTCTGCATGCCGTTGCCATCGATGAATTTACCAGGACCGTCAGTTCTGTATACATAGTTGCCCCATGCAGACAGGTCTTTAATCGTTGAACCGTTAGCGGTAGAACCAATATTAAAACCTACATCCGTATTGGATTGGTTCTGTGGCGCAACCAATTTGGTATGCCATGGTCCAGCACCAATGATTTCGGTTGCACGTCCATAAAGGAATATTTTACTGTTGATCACCCATTCGCCTGCAGGGATGTAAATCCCCTTTTTCGTGGAATCCTGTCTAAATTCATTAAGCGCCTGCTCTATGGATTTGGAAGAGGAAACCGAAATATATTTAGTCGTGTCGGGGTTAGCTGCTGGAGGAGCGACATTTTCGGTTTCAATCATGTCAACATAGATTGCTGAAACGTCACCAGCATCCTTTTGAATTTTGATCTTCGTTCCTGCTGGATACACTTGGTCAAGCAGCAACTGGGAATCTTCATACAGCCAGTAAGCAGTTAATCCTGCCCCAGGCGCATTGTCGTAACCCAGGCGGCCAAGCGTACTTGGTGTTGCATAGACATAAGAGAACTTGGAGGTTACCGTGAATTTGCCTTTACTCACACCGTTAGCATAAATACTAATCGTTCCGGTCGTATTTTCTGCAACTGCGTTGCGAAGGACAAAAGCGTTGGCCGAAGAAGTCAGCGTAAACTCTACATATTCGCCTGTTGCATCAAGATGCACGGCGGAGCGTCCAGAAGCTTCACCCGCATAATCGCCTGGCTTGAAGTTCGGAGCTAATTTTGTTCCGTTCGTTGTATTGGAAGAGGACTCTGCTTCAATAATGGTAAACGGCATATTAGCGCCGCGGCCGGAATAAAGGCTTGTTGTATTTGAGTTGTTTGCTTGCTTAATGAGTACTTCGTTTGTGTCAGCTGCAACAGTGGAAGTTACTGTGTAGCTGCCATTGACAGCGGTCCAAGTCCCCAGGCTGACATTGACGGATTGGTCTACAGCTAATGAGCCATTATAGGAACTATTTAAGGTTTGAATGGTTGCACCAGCAGCATTTTTAAGAACTAGTGTTATGGCATGAGCACCACCGGCGGAAGCAATGTTTCCTTGGTTTTTAAGATTTACGGTAAAGGTTACTGTATTGCCTGCACTTGGATTGCTTGGATTCCAAGAGGCGGTTGCGATTAGATCAGAGCTGGACACGGCAGCTACGGTTAATGCAGCCGGGCTGCTATAGCTGTTGTTAGTCTCGTTCTGCTCAATAATCGCATTGCTCTCGTCGACCTTGGCGCTAACGGCGTAGGTTCCAGCATTTTTTGCTCCGGCATTCAGCGATACGGTAGCTGAAGCGCCAGCCGTCAATGCGGCTACTGGAGCAGATCCTGCTAGCTCGTTGCCGAGATAAAAATTGACTGTAGTCGCAGGGGCGTTTGCAGTGCCGATATTTTTAACGGTTGCGTTAAGGGTAATCGCAATCGTCTCTACCGGAGCTGTAGGCGTCCAAGTTATTCCTGTAATCGTAAGATCCGGATTTGGAGCTGGAGCGCCATAGATTTCAAATTCGGCTACTTGGCCAGCAGGAGCGCCGGAGTTGTTCGTTATGTTCAATTGGACATGTTTGACCGTAGCGGTTACCGGAATCGTTACCGAGTTGCCGTTAGCGGGGTTAAACGTGTAAGATGCCGCGGAAACCAAGCTGCTGAATGAGGAAGAGTTCTGGGTGTTGCCTAACACTTGAATCGTTTGGGTTCGCGTACCCCATTCGCTAGACGGGTTTAGCTTCACAACAACCGATGTGATGTTGTGATTGGAACCGAGATCGACGGTTAATTGGCTAGGATTGCTGCCGCCTTCCCAGTATGTAGCCGTATTGCCGTCGTTGCCGTTCGTTGCTACGAATGTGTGGACGGTAGAACTGGAAGTGATTGATTTACCTAGAGCTAAGTTGCCGCCAGCAGGTGGCGTTGGTGTAATTGTAGGCGTCGGTGTAATTGTAGGTGTAGGTGTAATCGTCGGTGTAGGAGTTGGCGTTTGTGTAGGCACAGGTGTAGGGGTTGGAGTAGCTGTTGGTATAGGAGTAGGAGTAGGAGTAGGTGTTGGCGTTACTGTGGAACCGTAAATTTCGAATTCAGAAATTTGTCCAGCTTGCCAACCCGTGTTAGCCGTAAAGTTTAAGCGAACATAACGGGTGCTGGTGGCTGTAAAGTTGATTGTCACGGTGTTGCTGCTCACTGCTGGATTGAATGTGTAGGATGCAGAACCAACAATATTAGAGAACGTTGTGCCGTTTGTGCTGCCTTGTACAGCTAAGGTTTGTGAACGTGTTTCCCAGCCCGCAGGCAGCTTTAGTTTAACTTGATCGATGCTCGTATTCGCACCAAGATCGATTTGGAGCCATTGTGGAAATGCATTGTTTACACTCTCCCAATAGGTACCCTGATTGTTGTCATTAACGTTGCTCGCTACATACACATCGGCATAGCCGCTGGCTGATACAACTTTGCCCAGAGCAAGATTAGGGCCTCCGGCGGCTGAAGATACGGAGGGGTACAGCGTAAGCTGCGACAGCAATAAAACAAATGCCAAAGACATGATGACGAATGGATTTCTTTTTACCAATTCGTTCATTGATAACATAAAAAACCTCCTAGTCAAATGTTTTAACCTCGAATTAATGCGCTTTCAATTTTGCACATCATTACATTCTTTCTTAATCACCTCCTTAAATGTGTGAAGTCATCGCGATTCTAGACCGCAATGCAATAAAACCAATATTTATTTAATATTGGTTTACAAAATAGGCGGATAATGTTGCACGATCAAACGATATTGCAAACAAACTTATAGTACTAGCATAAATCAGTTACACAGCTTGCTGAATATGCATTCCTACGATTATCGTGTGTAATATTATTGTTTAGATAAACGGGGTCTATATATTAAAGGTTTTCAGTTGAAAATAAGCAACTACGCTTTATGAAAAAGCTTGCCAAGACACTGTCTAATGAATGTAACACTGCAAAGCAGGTTAGCTAAATGTGCACATCAGTCAGCAATAGCTGAATCTAAGAGCATAAATGCACTTATTTAACTAAATAATTTTCAATTTTGCTCAAATAGATGCATTTATACACCTATTCGAATCATTTTCATCTCGTTTGTTAAAAACAGGTGCATTTCTGCGCTTATTTACACTCTACTATTGGTTCACGCACACCACTAATCTCTATATCGATATCAAAAATGACATTGTAAACGAGCTTTATTTTGAGTATTTAATAGACTAAATAAAGGGTAATTCACCCGTAAAACTACCGACTTCCAATATAGCCCTGTTTCAAAATCACCCCTTGGAGGTAAGAAGAAGCATACAATTATCGAGGAGATGATGAAGATGAATACAAACGGACTGAAAGATAAAGTGAAGGGTATTGCGAACCAAAGCAAAGGCGAAATGAAGGATAGCTACGGCAAAGCGACAGATAATAAGAAGCTGCAGGCGGAAGGCAAGTTGGATAAGCTGAAAGGTACTGCACAGGAGAAGCTTGGCGAACTGAAGGAAAAAATCAGCAAGTAGCGAATGGACGATAATGTATGCATCTGAGCCAATAGGTTTGCGGAAGGGCTGCCTAGCGGTGATCAGGTACCAATCATTATCAGCTGCTTATATATTTTGCAATGAGGAGCAGTCGGCTCTCCCGTCGAAGGGAGGCTGGCTGCTCTTTTTGTGCTTACTCCCTGCAAGTAATTCTATGTATTTACATATCATTTTCCTTCAGAAGCCTTACAATTCGAGACCTTTCGTTCTCATTATCGTACAAAATAGGAGATGAAAAATGTGGGATGAAGGGAGGAGCTGTAATTGCGTCTGATTATTGATGATATCGTCAAGCGATTTGAGGATAAACAAGTGCTCCAAGGAGCCGGATTTACTTTTGAGAAAGGAAAAATATATGGTCTGCTTGGCCGAAACGGTGCAGGCAAGACGACGCTATTCGACTGTCTGAGCGGAGAGAAGGACATGGATGGCGGGCAAGTGCTGTTGGAAGCGGATGGCCACACGAGGAAGCTAAGCGAGCAGGATGTCGGATATGTGTACTCGCTGCCGATTCTTCCCGAGTTTCTTACGGGCTATGAGTTCGTGAAGTTTTTTATGGATATTAACAAAGGCAAGCTGCAAATGGATAAGAGCATTGATTATTATTTTGACATGATGAGCATGACAATGGAGGATCGCCATCTGCTGATCAAAGGTTACTCACACGGCATGAAGAACAAGCTGCAAATGCTGCTATTTCTCATAACGAAACCGCCAATTATACTGCTCGATGAGCCGCTTACCTCCTTCGATGTTATTGTTGCTCTGGAGATGAAGAACATGCTGAGGGAGATGAAGAATGATCACATTCTGATTTTCTCTACGCATATATTGCAATTAGCTTCAGATCTATGCGATGAGCTGGTTGTTTTGAACAAAGGGAAGTTGTCTGCCGTACCGTCAGAGCTGCTGCATAGCGCGGAATTTGAGCAATCCGTCATTAACCTACTGAAGGATGAGGCCCATGCTGAGAACGCTTAATACGCTGCTCGCCATTCGAACCTCCATTACGGCAAACATGCTCATTTATTATATTCAGAAGCTGCCGCTGCTCGGCAAGCTGGTGCACAATAGCTTCTACGCCAATTTGGGGCTCAAGAAGGCCGTTTCTATAATAGCGCTCATCATTACCCAGCTGTGGGGATTCATGCTTCGATTCGCGTATTTGGGGATACTAATCTACTTGCCTATAGCCGAATTCGTTGTGGGATTATCTGAGGAAGAAAAGCACCAGCAGTTTGTACATATTTTTGCAATCATCAGTTTTGTTGTGGCAGCGATCAGCAGCGCGACTGTGCTCGAACCAAAGCGAGAGAAGTACGTAGCGGTGAAGCTGATGAGGTTGTCTGGAAAAAGATATATGCAGGCGTCACTTGCCTATCGTTATACAACCTTTTTGTTATATCTGCTGCCAGCCATGCTTTTGTTCGGATCACTCGCGGGAGTCTCCATATTGCAAGCGGTTTTGCTAACCATTATGGTCACAATGTGGCGAGTTCTTGCGGAGTATGCACATCTCAAGCTTTTTGAGAAAACGGGCATTGTACTGATTAAACAAACAGCTCTCGTATGGATGATTATTTTAATTGGTTATGCCGGCGCGTATTTGCCATTGCTGCTCGGCAAGGTTCCGTTTACAGGTACGTTTCTTCTGAGTCTGCCGGTTTGTATTGTCATTATAGCTGTAGGCTTGATTGCTGTCTTTCAGTTGGCCCGTTATACCGGTTATAGTGGAGTGGTTGATGCGGCAACTAAAAGGGATGACCCTCTGCTCGATCTGGGTCGTATGGTGACAGAGTCACAGAAGAAGAGCGTCAAATCAAAGGATAGCGATTATATCATAGACGTAAATGAGCAAGGCAAGTTAGACGGCAAAAAAGGTTATGCGTATTTGAACGCTATATTTTTTCTCCGGCATCGCAGCCTGATCAGCAGCCCGGTTAACAAACGATTAGTTATCGTTGGTGCTTTTGGCGTCGTGGGTGTTCTACTTACCTTCCTATTCCGAGAGCAGCTGCAGAGTCTAAAATGGAATGCGGGAATGGTATTTCCGTTCTTAGTTCTGATTATGTATTACATGTCCGTTGGAGAGAACATTTGCAAGGCCATGTTCTACAACTGTGATCTTAGCCTAATGCGTTATAGCTTCTATCGCGGCTCAGCTTTTGGTCATTTCCTCATTCGGCTAAAAAAAATGATGGGTTTGAACCTGAGTATTGCCGCTGCTTTTGGGGTGTCACTATCAGCGATTATCGCAGCAGCGGGCGGGGAGTGGCTAAACAGCGAACTGCTTATGCTTTGGATCTGTGTTATTTCGTTGGCCGTGTTTTTCACCATACATCATTTGTTTATGTATTATATTTTTCAACCGTATTCTACAGAGCTGAATGTGAAAAACCCGCTATATTATATAGTGAATATGGGGATATCAGCAGCTAGCGGGGCATGTATCTTTTTGCGAATTCCGATAGTGCCATTTACGGTGAGTATAGCTGCTTTGACGTTGATTTACTTCGCTGCTGCGCCAGTGCTTGTCCGCAGGTACGGGCCGAGAACGTTTCGAGTGAGATAAGAATGATAATGTTCTTGCTTGCAGAACGAATTTTTAAAAAAGTGCAAGTATCTCCTAGTAAACAACTACAGGCCATGCCTGGCTTAGCCAGGCGTGGCCTGTAGTTACTGCCGTTGTTTGTTAGTCCTCGCTTGTTACCTTTCCAAAAAGGGATAGAGCGTAAAGCGCAGCGACACCGACGACGATATATACAATTCGTGATCCAACCTCTTCTGTTCCCCCAAAAACCTCACTGACGACGTCATAATTGAACAAGCCCACGGATAACCAATTTAAGCCGCCTAGGATGATCAGAATAAGACTAATTACGTTAAGTGCCTTCATCAGAAATAACCTCCTTAATGGGGTTTCCTAACTTTTTTGCTGAAAAGCCTGATGGATGTGCGCTGATTCTTAGTTGTTTACTATAGGATTATGAGTATCAGCCGCATGATATGCCATACAAGCCTCATCCTTTAAACACATGTATCGCATTTTTTACAGTGCTTGACCAAGTGAGAACGGATAGATTTTCTTCGCATTTCTTCGCACTGCGATGAAGCTGAACGATCATATTAAATTATGGAATCATGCTCCCATTAAAGTGAGCTGCATAGATATCTATCACCGACTAGACAAGAGCACGATCAGACAATCATACCTCCTCATATGTTAAGGATAAGGAGGGAATGTACATTATGAACTACAAGAGTACCACGATTAAGAGCAAGTGGACAAAAACGAAATGGCTGCTTAAAAATGCAGATGTAAGAGCGTACGTTCCTAAGACGCTGCGCTTTAACCGAAGGAATCTTAGTATGATCCTTTCTCAATATCCAACTGTCTATTTCAAGCCGACCACTGGTTCAGGCGGCTTTAATATTATACGGATAAAGAAGCAGGGAAATGGTTATCAGATCCAACACAACTCCGAAAAAAATCACTGCTCCACGCTCGAGGCCCTTTATGGAAAATTGAAAAAGCATGCCAGGAAACGTTCTTATTTGCTGCAAAAAGGCATTCATCTTGCCACTGTGAATGGCAACTCTTTCGACATACGGGTCATGGTACAAAAGACAAACAACGGCATATGGAAGAGCAGTGCGCTCTTCACGAAAATAGGCAAGCGGGGGAAAGTTACAACAAACTATCACCAAGGCGGCCAGATCGGATATTTCAAGAATACACTTTCTCAAGCAGGGTTCAGTTATGCTAGAGTAAAAAGAAAGGAAGCAGAACTGAAGAGGCTTGGCAGATCAGTTGGACGTATATTTGATAGACATGGAAGTAGATTTCGCGAGCTGGGCCTCGATGTCGCCTTGGACAAAACCGGAAATGCCTGGATTCTAGAGGTAAATACGAGACCGCAGTTTTATCCGCTGAAGCATTTAAAGGACAAAAGCATGTATCGACGCATTACATCTTATGCCAAGCAATATGGAAGGAAGAAATAGACAAAAAAACGACGCCTCTCGCAAAAGAGGGCGTCGTTTTTCTTTTAGCTAATCATTTAGGGATTTTCAATACCGTGCCGGCTTTTACATTATCAATATCTACGATTTGATTGAAGTCGGCAATAAACATCGCGTATTTGTTAGAGCCATAATAGGTTTTGGAAATGCTGTAAAGCGTCTCACCGTTTTTAACGGTATGATCTACTGTCTCAAAACCTGGAGATACGCCCCATGAGTTATCATCTTCCTCTTTCTTATAATTTTTAAGAGAAGGAATGATGAGATTGCTGCCTGCTTTCAATCCGGCGTTTTTGTCAATTTTGTTTTCCTGCGCAATGTAACTTACATATTCCGCGGATTTATAAAACATTTTGGATATGCTGGAGAGGGTATCGCCAGCCTGTACCAAATAGGTTGCTGGCAGGGTGATTTTGGAATAATCCTTTGACCCTTGCGAGCTGCCGCCTGTTGATCCAGTGCCAGAGGATAATGCCGGAATAGTTAGCTTATCTCCAGCTTTCATATCATTAATAAACAAAATATGGTTATGCTCTGCAAGCAGTGCATAGTGGTCTTTCGATTGATAAAATTTCTCGGATATTGAGCTTAAGGTGTCGCCTTTTTGAACGATATAGGTAGTTGGAAGCTTTATCGTCTCATTGGAGGAGCCTGTTGTCTTGTCGCTGTCCTTCGGTTCTTGTACAGGTTTTTCCACCTTGTCAGGCTTTTCTGTCACAGCGGGCTTAGAAGTGTCAGGTGTTTTAACGGTCTCTTTGACCGGTGGATTTGGATTATTAGTCTCAACAGGTTTGGAACCCGTATTGGTATCCTGCTTTTCTTCAGTTGGTTCTTGTTTTTCTTCATCGTCTACAGATCCTGCGGGGATTAGCTCGTCTACAATCGTTTCAAGCCCGCCATTTTCATTTTTGCTTGAATTCGAGTTAGCGGTTTCATTATTGAGCGCTTGCTCATTTGATTGCTCTAGCTTATTAGCAACAGCGGATTGCAGGTTGAAATCAACCACACTCAAATATTTGCCGTACAGAACTCCGCAGACTCCAATGAGAATAATGATGATTGCCAAGTAGATGATGAGAGTCGTTTTTTTCAAAGATACAAAGCTGCCTTTTTGACGGTTATTGCTGCGTGTAATTTTCTGATTCAAGCACGTTTTCCCCTTTATTCTCAACTTGATTCTATTTTATCCGACATGTTCCAACATGTGGAATGGGACTAAACAGCCATTTCAACAGTATGCAAAATGCTCCGGATGCAGCTCGCATATACTACCAATTTGTGCATAGCGCCAAAAAATGAAGTATTTAATAGAACTTAGCTCAAAAAGACCAGTTTAAATGGCAATATACATACAACAATGGTTATTTTACACTATGCTTCTATACAAGATCTAAACATACGATTCAGTGGAATGAATAGAAAAAAAAGCCGCTCGCCATCCAGTGAATACTGGAGGGAGAACAGCTATTAAACTTGCTTTATTTGACCCTGTCTCTAGCCCTAGATCAAGCCTTTTACGACGAGCTTAAATTGCTCTTCTGTCAGATCTACATTGCCTGATGCTGTCACCTGATAATGTGTTTTTTGCGCTTCGTCATACCATATCGCTTGATAGCTTTGAAAGCCGTGTATACTGCCGCTTGCAAAAATGGTTTCTATGCCGTTTATAGCGACTGTTTCTTGTGTATATTCCGCGGAAAGAGCAACCTCCATGCCAATCATGTTTTTCATGGCTTGGATTCGAATGCTCATGTTGTTTTTCATGTATTCGAGCTCCGATATATTTGCTTTTGTCCAGTTTACCTCTTCGACGAATAAATCCTGATCCGGCTCCGCCGCAGCCCTTTGTTTGAACAACGCAAGCAATCTAGCGTATTCTTCAGCCAAGGAAGCGTCATGTTCATTCGGAGTGAGCGGCATGACGCTGCCGTATTTGAATGTGAACCCATCTGGCAAGTTAACGGGCTCCTTAATGACAGGAGCGGAAGTGCGATCGAGAAGCTCCTTAAAATCGTTGTAAGAAGTGTTCGTATTTGTGTTGTGGAGGTACAGTATAGCTAGAGACGAACGATCATTTCTAACGAAGTAGGCCAGCATTTGTCCTGGCTTAACTAATTCTAGTACGCGATCTCTATAAGTTGGAAGCGGAGAATTATTTTGATGCGTATAAGGTACGATTTTCGATTCTGACTCTAGCACAATGGATTTAATTTTGACATCTCCCGCACGATCACGAATTTGAATCAGCTCACTTGCAGCATATACGGATGCAGATGTTAGAAGCACAATGAATAGAATCGTGGCGTAGATCGGAAATCGCTTTACTGGGTTGTAGCTTCGGACCTTTATGCCTGATTGCGAAGCAGAAATATGGTTCATTACAGCATCTGATAAATTAATAGTATTGATCTGATGATCAAGTATGGAGTGCTGCCTTAAGTCTTTAAATTGATCGTCTGATTGTTCTCGTCCCATTTTAGCTCCTCCTGCCATTCCGCCATTTTTTTTCTAACCTTTTCTTTCATTCTGCTTACTCTTTTTTTGGCAGCCTCTGGTTTGCATCCCATAATCTCACCCAGCTCCTCAAAAGTTCGTTCTTCAAAAATGCGAAGAATGAGCATAGATCGATCCTCTGGAGATAACGCAGTCAGTGCATACATTAATTGCGGGCTGAATAATCGGTTGTCTATCGTTTGTTCTGGACTCTCTGCTTTCACTTCTGGAGTAAACAATCGAAGCAGCAGACGAAGCTGGTATTTTCGCTTACGCAATAGGTTTAAACAATGACGGTAGGCAATTTTGTACAACCATGAAGAGAAGCTGACCGTGTTCTTATATTGCATAATAGACTCGAACGCTTTTATAAAAATATCTTGGGCTGCATCTTCAGCATCCTGCTGATTTCCAAGTAACCGCAAGCAGTAGCGGTAGATGGCCTGCTGATACTTTTGTACGACCTCGACATAGTAACTCGAATCGCCTTTTTGCACCCGTACGATGAATTGCTCAATGGTCTGGTCTTCGATGAAATCTCCTCCCTTCGCGAATGGTGCTTTCTAATCTATATAACACTTGATAACAGTCAATCGGGACATTTAATATTCTCCACAATATATCGTACAGATGACTATGTGTATACATAAAAGGAAGGGAGTCCCAAATGTTAATAGGGTTATAAAACTGCGAGAAAATATACCCAATATATTTCATTGACGCATCTAATTAATAATGATAATCTTTATCAATGAAAGAGGCGGATGAGAACTTTTAGCCCAGTATTACTGGGAAAAAGTAAGCTTAGCTGCGTCCAAAAATATAGCTACACATTACTGGGGGATATCATCTTGAAGAAAAACGTATTCATATGCATGAGTATGCTTTTATTTGTATTAGCATTAGCGGCATGCGGGAAGGCAGAAACGAATCCACAAGCAACGTCAAACCTTGAGCAGAACGACGCGGCTTCACAGAATGAGAAGGCATCTAATGAAAGTACGACCGAAACGCGGGTTTATAAACATTTCTTTGGAGAAACGAAGATCCCGGTCAACCCGGAAAAAGTCGTTACACTCCAATATGCCAGCCATATGCTTAAGGTAGGTCTTAAACCAATCGGAGCTTCAAGCCATTTGCTTGAAACAACGGATGCGGACTTTAAAGGTATTGAGGACGTTGGAAGCGCAGATCAAATAAACTACGAGAAAATCGTGTCATTGCAGCCTGACTTGATTATTGCTGGTGACATTGAGAAGGACGTTTATGACAAGCTTACAAAAATAGCTCCAACGGTTGTTGTTCCATGGATGGATTACGATGTATTCGGCCACGTTGAGGTTATAGGAGATATTCTGAATCGTAAGCAGGAAGCAGCAGCATGGAAAACGGATTTCGATGAGAAAATGAAAACAGCAAAAGATGAAATTATCGGTAAAATTGGCGAGGGCAAAACTTTTGCTATTTATAGAGTGGACCCGAAACAATTTTATGTCTATGGCGTTCGCAATATGGGCTTTACGCTTTATAAAGCGCTTGGACTCACTCCGCCTGCTCTCGTTCATAAGGAAATAGAGAAGGATCCGAATTTGTGGGCAGTTCCGATCTCCTTGGAGGTGCTTCCGGATTACGACGCTGATTATGTGTTTCTGACCTTGCTTGAGGGAGAGGATACAACTAAGCGTTTGGACGAGATAAAGCAAAGCTCGTTGTGGAAAAATCTCACGGCTGTTAAAGATAATCATATTTACGATATTAGCATGGATACTTGGTTAGGCTACACGCCTCATGATATTGAAGTTCAAATAAAGGAAGCTGTTCAATTATTGACACAGGATAAGTAGAAGCAGCGAAGGAAAGTTAGAAAGGTTGAACTAGAAAGCTMATCATCAGGCTGGGACGGATGACTGTAGAAGGTCGGTATTACGAGCTGAGGCGGGCATTACTTATGTATGCATGCCTGACCAGCTATTTTCTAGAAAAAAGTATTCAAAAAGAAGCGCCGGAAAAGTCTCGTAAAGAGAACCCGGTGCTTTTTTTGTTTGAACTTTACATAAAGCCATTATTTGAGCTTTTACGAATTCTAGGCTCGCGAGATTGGAATCCAGCAAATGAAGATGCTTCCCACCCCGGGCTCGCTCTCAACGGAAATATGTCCGCCCATTATGGAACAGAATCGGCTGCTTATGGCAAGCCCAAGTCCAGTGCCGCCGTATTTGCGAGTGGTGGAAGCATCGGCTTGGGTGAACGGCTGAAATAATTTGTCCAGCTGCTCAGGGCTCATGCCGATGCCGGAATCTTTGATAAGAAAGCTAAAGCCTGGTTGTCCTTCCTTATCTTCTGCATAGACGTTAAATTGAATAGCTCCATTATGGGTGAATTTGCTAGCATTGCTAAGCAAATTTAATAGGATTTGGCGCAGCTTTGTAACATCAGCCATCATTTCACCTCGTACATAGTGAGTTTGCAGCTGGTTGCCATTACTTTCAATAAGCGGTTTTATGGTTGTCATGACATCTTGGATTAAATCATGAACCTGAAACATCTCTTCATGGATTTCCATCTTGCCTTCTTCAATTTTTGAAATGTCCAAAATATCGTTAATAAGGGAGAGCAGATGCCTTCCGCTTTTTCCGATTTTGCCTAAATCCTCTACAAACGTCTGCTCACCGAGCTCCTCTGCCTCCTCGATCAGCATCTCACTATAGCCAATGATGGCGTTCAGCGGTGTCCGAAGCTCATGGCTCATATTGGCAAGAAATTGGCTCTTGATTCGATTGGCTTTAATCGCTTCATCATGGGCCTGCTCGAGCTGCGCTGTCCGCTCCTTAACCATCTGCTCCAAGTGTTCGTTGAGCTGCCGCAATTCATGGTTTATTTTTAGAATCTCATCCGACTTATCTTGTATTTCAGAGTCTTTAACAGAGAATTTATTGGAAATATAGATACCGATAAGGGACATGCCTAATGTAAACAGCGTTCCTCCGGAAATGATATAAGCGAGCCATTGTTGATTCAGAATCATCCCAGATTCCGCACTGTGTAAATGGATATTGTCTATATCAAAATGCGCAGCCATCATGCCGATATAATGCATGCCAACGACTGCAGCGCCCATTAACAATCCACTACCCAGCTTCTTCCACATATGTCCGCGCTTGTTCTCACTGCCTTTACGAAAATAAAATGAAAGCCACAAGGCCGCAACTGAGGCCACAACAGCAATAATAATAGATAACGAGAAATAAATAGGATCGTAGGTGATCTCAATCATCATTGCTTCCATGCCGATGTAATGCATCGTTACTATACCGCTTGCCAGCAATATTCCCCCGCTCAGCAATTGAGGCAGTGAAAGCTGGTTTCTACCGACGATATGAAGGGCCAAAAAAGACGCTACTATAGCTACAATAACCGACAGAACAACGGTTGGCATATGATATGCAATGGGAACGGGCAGCGAAAAGGCGAGCATTCCAACAAAATGCATCGACCATATGCCCATACCCATAGCGCAAGCGCCAAATAGGAGCCATAACCATCGTTTTCTATTATGCGTAGTACTTATTCGTCCGACCAAATCAAGCACCGTATAAGAGGCAACGACCGCTACAAGATATGAAAAGATGACCAATACGATATCGTATGTTCCATGAGCATGATTCATTTGCTAACCAACTCCTACTCGGTTCATTATGGCAATGATTACATTTCGACAAAATATAAGAAATTCCCTTCCTTATCCTATTTTCGAAATCAAAAGCTTAGCAAGAACTCTCTCGATTAATGTCGAATGATGATCTATAATGATAGCAAGTATGGAAAGATTATCTAATAACCGAAGAACAAATGAGGATAAATTATGGATGAGCTATGGATGAAATCCGCAAAGTTTCTGATTGTAGATGATCAGGAATATAATATCAGTCTCCTAGAGCGTATATTGTCACGAGCGGGTTATACGAATTTGTTCACGACCACAGATGCAACGCAGCTAGAGACGCTATACCGGGCCAATCAGCCCGATATTATTTTGTTAGATTTACATATGCCTGTTATGGATGGATTGTCGGCGCTGCAGCATTTAAGGAAATGGAAGCAAGAAGGCGAATATTTGCCAGTACTTGTCTTAACAGCGGATGTGACACCTGAGGCCAGAACGCGGGTGCTGCATGAAGGCGCCAACGATTTTATTACAAAACCTTTTGATCGGATGGAAGTTGTCCTGCGCATTCAAAACTTTTTGAAGACAAGATATTACCATCTGAAGCTTCAAGAGCAAAACTACAATTTGGAGCAGCGGGTTCGCGAACGTACCAAAGAAATCGAACAGGCCAAAAATGAAATTTTGAACGTACTGGGGCGTACCGCGGAATATCGTGATGATGAGACGGGGCAGCATACGCAGCGAGTGGGTGATATGGCTGGAAGACTTGCAACTGATTTAGGGTTGTCGGCAGAGGAAGCAGCTCTTATTAGACGGGCAGCACCTTTGCATGATATCGGAAAAATCGGAATCTCAGACAGCATCCTGCTGAAGCCGGGAAGATTCTTGCCGGAGGAATTCGAAAAGATGAAGCTGCATACGGAAATTGGCGCCAGCATTTTGGAGGGAAGCCAGTTCCCAGTTCTGCAATTAGCCAAAAGCATCGCGCTGTCTCATCATGAGAAATGGAATGGGACAGGTTATCCGAATGGACTTAGCGGAGAAGATATTCCACTTGCCGGTAGAATTGTGGCGATCGCTGATTTCTACGATGCCCTGACGCATGAGCGACCGTACAAACGAGCATGGACACAAGAGGAAGCCATTGCTGAAATTAAGCTTCAGAGCGGAGTTCATTTTGATCCTAAGGTCGTAGAGGCTTTTTTGCGTGTGATAGAAAGCAGCAGTGAAGATGAGAGAGAACGAGAGGGTGTTCAGTTGTGAAAGGAATGGTGTTCACATCTTTTTTGGAAATGGTAGAAAATAAGTTTTCACTGAAGCTGGTAGACCAAATTATTGAAGCAGCGGAGCTGCCTTCAGGAGGAAGCTATACAACGGTTGGCACATATGACCATCATGAGATGATTAAATTGATCGTAGAGCTTAACGCTCGAACCCAGATCCCTGTGCCTGACCTCATTCGAACATTTGGCGAATATTTATTTGGCCAGCTGCTAGATATGCATCCTGACTTTATGGTGGAGAATAGCACCGTATTTGAGTTTTTGCAGAAGGTCGACAGCTATATCCATGTAGAAGTGCGCAAGCTTTATCCTGGAGCGGAGCTTCCAGCGTTTCAATATGACACTTCTATACCGGGTACTTTGATTATGATGTACAACTCCTCACGGCCGTTCGCTGATTTGGCTGAAGGACTTATTTTAGGCTGCGTGGCGCACTATGGAGAAGCAATAGATGTGAAAAGAATCGATTTGGCAGATGGAACGTCTGCCCGTTTTGAATTAACCCAAGTGGGGTGAACCATGCCATGAATGATATTGATGTAGTCCGCAGGCAGCTTGAGCGGGAGAAGAAGGCTCGCCAAGCAGCCGAGAAGATTGCCGAGGAAAAAACTCGTGAGATCTATTATGTTAACCAAGAGCTGAGGCAATTAAATGATCAGCTGGAGGAGCTTGTGAAAGAACGGACGCTTGAGTTGTCGAAAGCCCGCGATGAAGCAGTGGAAGCCAGTCAGATCAAAAGCCAATTTCTGGCGAGCATGAGCCATGAATTGCGGACTCCTCTGAACGCAATTATCGGTTATAGCGAAATGCTGAAGGAAGACATGGAAGAGATGGGCGAACCTGCTTTTGCCGAAGATCTTAACAAGATTAATAATGCCGGCAGGCATTTGCTCACACTCATAAACGATATACTCGACTTGTCCAAAATCGAAGCAGGCAAAATGGAATTATACTTGGAGCAATGTGATATTCCGAGCATTATTCATGACATTGTAACGACTGTGCATCCGCTAATGGAAGTGAATAAGAACCAGATCAAGGTAGAATGCACGGAAGGCTCGATCAAAACCGACATAACAAAGCTCCGTCAAATCCTATTTAATTTGCTCAGCAACGCAAGCAAGTTCACGAAGGATGGAACAGTAACGCTGCAAGTGGAATTTGAGAGTGAGGCGGGACTGCCTGGCATTGTATTCCGGGTACAAGATACTGGCATCGGGATGACTGCGGAGCAGATGGATCAAATTTTTCAAGCGTTTAAACAAGCGGATTCGTCGACAACGAAAAAATATGGCGGTACCGGCTTGGGGCTCGCCATTAGCCAAAGCCTATGCTATATGATGGGAGGCAACATAAACGCGAGCAGCATAGTAGGTGAAGGTACTACGTTCACTATCTGGCTTCCCCTGCTGGAGAATGCTGACTCTGAACAACTAAATGCCTTAATACATAGTGATGAAAGCTTTCCCATGGAAGGGGCTAGAACGATTCTCGTCATCGACGATGATCCAGCGATGCTTCGGCTAATGCAGTATTATTTGGGGAATGAGGAGTGGAACGTACAGCTCGCCCCATCAGGGCAAGAGGGTGTCCGCTTAGCGAAGACGTTGAAGCCAGCCGTCATTGCGCTTGATGTGCTCATGCCCGGAATGGACGGTTGGAACGTACTGGCAGCACTCAAGAATGATTCTGAGCTTGCGCATATTCCTGTTGTAATGATTTCCATGATGGACGAGCAGCATTTGGCTTATGCGCTTGGCGCGTCGGAATTTCTAACGAAGCCGATTTATCGGGAGCGATTGATCTCTACATTAGATAAGTATATACCTGAGCGCCAGTCGCACTCTGTGCTGGTCATTGAAGACGATGCGGTGACAAGTGACATGATGACAAAGCTGCTGAAGCGGGAAGGCTACCGCGTGACAAGGGCCGGCAATGGGCATCACGCACTGCAGCGCATGCAAGAGGAAGCGCCTCATTTAATTTTATTAGATCTTATGATGCCGGAAATGGATGGCTTTGAGTTTGTTGCGGCGATGCGTGAGCACGAGGAATGGAGACCGATCCCGGTTGTCGTTGTGACAGCAAAAAGTATAACGGAAGAAGATCGGCGGAGGCTTAATGGCTGTGTAGAGAACATCGTGCAAAAGGGACATCTGGATCGCAAGGCTCTCTTGCATGAAGTACGCCATTTGATTGCGCTCTCGCTTGCAGAGGGGGGAGAACATGTATAAAATTTTGTTGGTTGAAGACAACGAGATGAACCGGGATATGTTGTCGCGCCGCTTGATCCGCAAAGGTTATCAAGTGGTCATGGCATCCGATGGCCTGCAAGGGGTAGAGATGGCAAAGTCGGAGTCGCCTAATCTCATCTTGATGGATATGAGCTTGCCCGTCATTGACGGCTGGGACGCTACAAGGGAACTGAAGGCAGCTGAGGGGACCAATCATATTCCGATTATCGCCTTGACCGCCCATGCGATGGCAAGTGATCGGGATAAAGCCTTTGAAGCGGGATGCGATGATTTTGATACTAAGCCTATCGAATGGAATAGGCTGCTTGAGAAAATTCAGGTTTTCTTAACATGAGTATATCGGCCACTTTTATGATATAAAGCTCTCATTGGATGGTTTGAGCTGATGAGGGTTCGTGCGTGCAAATTATAATTGAGGAAGTGTACGTTATGAAAATATGGTGGCTTGATTATCATCCGGCATTTAACTCGGCAAGTTATGTGAATTACGATGACTACGCAAATATGAGGAAGCTATTTAAAGAGTGCAAATCAGTTGCAAGTAATTGGACGGCACTGCGTGTTTCCATTGAGGATAGGAATAAACCTTCTGATTTTATGTATAGAACTGGAGGCTCACTCATCGTTAGCGCCAGAGCCAAAGATTTAATCTTACAAATTCCGAATATTAATGTGGAGTTTTTACCCCTCATTTCAGATTCTGAGCTTTATGTCCTAAATGTACTTACCGCTTTAGATTGTGTTGACCCAGACCAGTCGCTAGAAAAAAGAATAGATGGATCAGGCAGATTAATAGGGTATGAACAATTTGCTTTCCGCCAAGAAGTAGTGGAAGGCCATGACATTTTTAGGGTGAGGTTACATGAAGGTGATCATATACTCGACGAGATCTATCTATCGGATAAACTTAAACAAATAATTGAGGAACAGTTATTTGGATTTCAGCTTATTGAGATATGGGATTCAAACTTCTCGTGGAAGCAAAAAGAGGAAAAGTATTCATCGATGTGCGAAGACGTGGACAAGTCTTTAGTTGAGACGTTCGATTTCAATAGAGCAATCAAATATATAAAAAGCAACAAGGGGAAACATGCTTATAGTGGAAATTGGTCACTAAAGGTTGACGAGAAAGATGAGATTTTATTAGGCGATTTATTATTAGATGGTACATATAGCTGGATGAATCCAATCTACTATCCACCAATCATTTTAGGGCTCGTATGGGGGATAAAAGAAAAGAGAAAATCATTAGTCAGTAGACTCAAAGATGGATTTTCTTTCAATTAACAGCCCCTACATAATGTAAACGGAATAAGATGATCAGACTTAAATCTATTATCTAGATCTATTTTTGCGAGTAAGACTCATTTGGCGAAAATAGATCTAGATTTTAGATTTTTTTTGTTGAAACGACTCATAAAGTGCTTTTATACGGGTGCTGAGCAAGCTTAAGTCTATTTTCTAGATCTATTTTCATTATGCATTTTCCTAAACTATTCCTTATCGTGTCTTTGCACGAAGATGAGTTTCGATTCAAGAATGGAGAAATGAAGATTGAAAAAATTCAGCTTAAGAATCTTACTTTGTATTGCAGGCTTGATCCCCTCTATATTATTAGTAAATATACTGTTCAAACTATACCCGTTTACAGGACTAGGAAGAATAATCGCAGTCCCAATGATTTTTTTGATTAATAGTGGCATTATCATAACAGTACTAACCGTAACAATAAAAGCTGAATTGAGTAAAAAAATAAAATTCTATATATGGTTAACGACTATAATCCTAACTTCATTTATTTGTTTATTACTTTATCCTCAAGAAATAGGACCTCAAGTTATGATTCAAATATGGAAGGATTTTATAAAATAATCGTCAGTGTCACTGTTTGAGACCATTTTGCATTTTCCTAAACTCATTAGGCGTACAGCCGATCTCCTGCTTGAACAGCTTGGTAAAATAAGAGTAGTTCGTGTATCCGGTTTTGCTGGCGATTGTATTAACCGATAACTGTGTGGTTTCGAGCAAATGCTTGGCGGCCTTGATGCGCACTTGAATAATATAATTCCCTAATGAAATGCCCGTTTCTTTCTTAAACAATCGAGCCAAATAATCAGGATTAAGATAGACGGTTTCCGCCAGGCTCGTTCTGGTCAGCTCATCTCCGCAATGGCTGTGAATATGCTGCTTGATTTCTTCTACGACGGACTTGGGCTGCTCCGTGAAATTTCGGTACTCTGTCGCCGTATTCACCAGATATTGAAGATAGTTCTCCATATCCTCTATGGAGTTCAACGATTGCATAAACATTTGGTCATTGGTTCTTCCCGTATACATTTTATGTGCTTGAATTTCTTTGCTCTTGAGATACGCATAAACAAGCTGAACGATATCCAGCCGAAACAAACTCAGCACAGAAGCATTCAGCATTTGCTTTTGGGTGATATTGTGCAAATATGAGCTCGTTTCCGCAAGGAAGGAGCTTGGATTATTTTGCTCCAGCAGCTGCTCCAAAAGCATTAAGTTAGGCGGTATATAAGAAGTTTCTTGCTGATTGAAATGCTCCAGCAAAAAGGTTTGATTTCGATATTTAATGATCTTCTCATTCATGCTAAGCAAATCCTTCATGACGTGATGGATGGCCTCCAGTTTTCCGGTGCTTGCTATATTGCAGCTTGCATCACATTTGAGAAATGTACTTGCTCTTTGAATGAAGGTAGCGCAAATGTTTTCAATGATTCCGCTGTCGGGAATGTCCTTCCATTTCAGTATCGCCATCCAATTGGACTCCTTGAACTCCAATATCGATTCGACTGTAAAACGTTTATTCTGGAACAGCTCATGCAGCACATTCATAAGCGCAAAATCAAATAGATCCTTGTCTTTTTTTTCTAGGCTTTCCTCGTGAGGAAATACATGAATAAGGACAGGCAGTACCAAGTCTGATAAAGCGTAAGGGAGATTCTGCTCTGCAATCAAATAGGAAATGTTGGAGGGGGTAGAATAGGTTGTTTTCCCCGTCACAAGCTTACGCCAAAAATGCTCCTGTACGTTTTTTTGATTTTTTTGCCAGTAGTAGCCTTCTTGAACCGCCTTGGCGACGCCCTGCTGTTCGTTAGCTTTGAAGATGGCTTTCTGAATAATTAGCGTCAGCTTGTCAAATTCAATTGGTTTTAGAAAATAATCAAAGCTCTGCAGCTCAATCGCTTTTTGCGCGTAGTTGAAATCAGCATAATTGGTCAGAAATATGGTCTGAATATTGTATTTCTCTTCACGAATCCAAGCAAGCAGCTCAAGCCCGCTGCCCTGCGGCATTTCGATGTCGCAAAGTAAAATGTGAATCGGATGCTGCTTGAGCAGCTCCTGCGCGTGGGCGATATTAAAAGCAGTATAGACATGATCAATCGATAATGCCTGCCAATCGACCTTTTTCTCTAGTGCGGTCACAACAAAATAGTCGTCATCTACAAGCAGTACATTCATTTGTTGTTACTCCTTTCACGGTGTATCCTGCGTAGGATGAGGAAGGTATATCGTCACGCAAGCCCCTCCAGCATCAATATTGGAAAAATGAATTTTAGCCTTGCGGTGATATAAGTACTCCAAACGTTGTACTGTGTTCATGATGCCGATGTGATTCCCGTCTGCTTGATCAAGCGGCTGTCCACTTTCAAGCCTTTCCAATATATCCGTGTCAAAACCAGGGCCGGTATCGGATATACGAATAACAGCAACCTCTTCCTCGGATTCCCTTTCCACATCAACATCCAGCCTAATTTGAACCTCCTGTACACGCGAAACAGCATATTTCACTGAATTTTCGATGAAGGTCTGAAGCACAAGCGGCGGAATTCTCATCTTGCCCGTGTCTTGGCCTTGATGAATATGATAGGAGAAGGCATCTCTGTAACGATGTTTTTGAATTTCCAAATAAATGCGAACATGATCAATCTCATCGTCCAGCTTCACGAAATCTTCCCCATTTTGAAAAATATAACGAAAATAGTTGGACGTTGAAATGGCCATGCTTTGAATTTCCTCGAACATTTGCATTTGAGCCATGCTGTGAATGTTGGTTAAGCAGTTCAAAAAAAAGTGAGGCTTGATCTGTAATTTCATATAATCGAGCTGAATCTTTTGTTTTTCAATTTCATGCTCATAAATATCGATTTTGAAAATTCGAATTTGCTCCAGCAGGTTTTTGAACAGTTTATTGGCATATTCCAGCTCAACGATTTTGTTCATCTTGAGATCGAGCGGTTTGCTGTCTTCATTAAACTGCGTCAGGCTGAATGAAAAGTTTTTGAGCGGTCTTAAAATCAGGATATTGAAATATACCATGATGCCGCATAGGGCACAAGCAACAATAGCAGCAAGGAGCATAATGAGCAGCTGGGCAATCATAATTTTCTCAAACGCGCCAAACTTGATGAACATTTTCACGCCAAAGGTTGCGTTTGCAAATGGTTTGCTGACGGTTGTTGTGGTCTGGATCATGCCTAGCAGCGTTTTCTTTTGCTCGTTGTTACGGACCTCAGTGCCCTTATCCCTCGACAGATTATTGATGACATTGCCGGTATGATCTATTAAGGATACAAACCCGTTGCCGCCAAGATCCATTTGCTGAAGCGGACCAATCAGTTCATCAGCCGAAATGAGACAAATCAGGTAGCTTTCATGAAATGGCACGATATTAATGATAAAATATTTCGCATTCAGCTGGATAAGCGACCAGTTGGAATAATAGGTTTCAAGCGAATTTTTATCTTGTACATAGGATGCGATTTGTTTTTTTAACGATAAATAATCGGGGTACAACACATTGGTTGGTGAGGAATTTAAAAAGTATTTTTGATCTTCTAAATAGATGAAGAAATTATACTTTTTCTCGTAATTTTTTTGGAGCTCGGAGAAACGCCTGTACAGTTCTGTATTTGCTTTAATAAATTCGTTATCGGTGGAGCGAAATTGCTTCATCTTTTTTACGTTTTCATCGTTTGCGAGCGTCCAGCCCATGTATTGATTAATATTGGAGAAATCAAGATTGATTTGATTAATGTACATATTCGCGGTGTTTTGCAAATACCGTGTCGTTTGCTGCTTGACCATGGAAATAGCGACGATACTAATAATGCAATCCAGTACTAATACAGAGACTAAAATCAAGAGCATCACTTTTACGTAGTGCCTAATCGGATAGGATTTGCCGGGTTTGCGTTTTGTCATAGGTCTCATTAGCTTCCTCTCTTTTCGGGCTTTCTGTCTGCTAGTAAAACCAATTATAATGCAAACGCAGTAGAATGAGAGGCGGGTCTAGCCCGTTTTCACATGAAAGTCCGAAAAAAACGCAAGAAAGTCTGGATAGTGTCAGTCTTTTTTTTATTTTTAGCATTCTGCTGCCAAACCATTAGATGAATGGGATGAAAAGTCCGAATAGCCATTTAGAATAGTCCGAATTGTTCTCAAAGCAGCCTCTATAATAAAGAGGCAAGAGAGAGTGTGACGAAACAACATGGACGCAGACGAATGAAGGATGGGGGAATTTCATTGAAGACCAGCCAATTAAACATGAATATGCAGCAAACGATTGGCCGGATAAGAAAGAATTGGGGCTTGTATGTTTTGCTGCTGCCAGCAGTTGTGCTGCTTCTGCTTTTTTCTTATAAGCCGATGTATGGGGTGCTGATTGCTTTTAAAGATTACAGTCCTGCTCTCGGAATTATGGACAGTCCTTGGGCAGGGTTCAAGTACTTTGAGAAGTTTTTCAACTCCTATCAATTTTCCAGCACAATTAAAAACACGTTGATTATTAGCTTCTATAGCATAGCTACTTTTCCAATACCGATTATGCTCGCGCTGATGATCAATCAAATGCGAGTGAACCGGTTTAAGCAAGTATTTCAGACGGTAACCTATATGCCGCATTTTATTTCTACCGTTGTAATGGTGGGTCTGATCCTCATTTTATCCTCACCGAGCACCGGGCTAATGGGCAATATCTTTCGCTTGTTTGGTGCTGAGGCTCCTAACTTGATGGGCTCAGCGGAATGGTTTACCAGCGTTTATGTATGGACGGATGTTTGGCAGCACGCTGGCTGGGACAGCATTATCTTCATTGCGGCGTTATCCGCTGTTGATCCAAGCCTTTATGAAGCAGCGAAGGTGGATGGGGCAAGCCGCTGGCAAAGAATACGTTTCATTGATATTCCGATGCTGCTCCCAACGGCCATCACATTGCTGATCCTTCGAATTGGCGGACTGCTAGGTGTCGGATTTGAAAAGGTTTATTTGATGCAAAATAATTTGAACATTTCCTCCAGCGAGGTTATTGCTACCTATGTATATAAAATCGGGATGCTGAGCAGCCAGTACAGCTTCTCCTCGGCGATCAATCTGTTTAATACGATCATTAGCTTTATATTACTGATTCTAGTTAATCAGGCAGCCAAAAAATACAGCGAAAACAGCCTGTGGTAACAGAAAGGAAGGATACGGATGAGCACAATGGAAACCGCAGCACAACCGGCTTTGCATAAACAAAAAAGGCGTTCCTTCGACGCCATGGAATGGTTGTTATATTTGTTTGCGATTGTGATGCTGATCCTAATCGTTTATCCGATTTATTTTATCGTCATCGCATCATTCAGTGATCCTGCCGCCGTCGCTAACGGTCAAATGTGGGTTTTGCCAAAAGGCTTTACGCTCGATGGCTATAAGGAATTATTGAATCATTCAAACATATGGATCGGCTACCGAAATACGCTCCTGTATACCGTAATAGGGACGATCATTAGCTTGGCGATCAATGTTTCGGCAGCTTATGCACTTTCCAGAAAAGATCTTGTAGGCCGCAAGAGCATCAATATATTTTTTATATTCACGATGTTTTTTAATGGCGGTCTCATTCCTACATTTTTGACGATCCGCGACTTTCATTTGTATGACACTTTTCTAGTTATGGTACTGCCATTCTCTGTTGCCGTGTTTAATATCATTGTGGCGCGTACGTTTTTCCAGTCGAGCATACCTGGCGATTTGTGGGAAGCCGCGCAGCTTGATGGCTGCGGCAACCTGAAGTATTATGTGCAAATCGTGCTGCCGCTGTCAAAAGCCATTTTGTCTGTTTTGGCTTTATGGACGGCGGTTGGCTACTGGAATTCCTATTTTAATGCACTCATTTACTTAAAGGATCAGGATTTGTATCCCTTGCAGCTTGTGCTTAGGAACATATTAATTACGAACCAAATGCAGTCAAGCATGGGAACAGGCGAAGCGGCGCTTATTGCCCTGCGACTAGCGAACCTAATGCGCTATTCCGTTATTATCGTCTCGACGCTTCCAATCATGTGTATGTATCCATTCGTTCAAAAGTATTTCAATCAGGGGGTGATGATTGGCGCTGTGAAGTAATTTAGCCATTTGCCATTCACAATAAGTACTAGGGGGAACTTCAAATGAAGAAAAAATTGTTCATTGCACTAGTTCTAAGCTTAAGCATGTTAATCAGTCTTATAGGCTGCGCTTCTGGCAAAACGGAGAAGGAACCTGCCCAAGCAGGCTCCGAATTCAGCTCAGAAGGGCTGCCGATCGTAACGGCGCCAATCACACTGGATGTGTTGACTGTGCGCTGGGGCAATATGGGAGATACATTCAAAAATAATAAATGGCTGCAGGACCTTGAAAAAGCAACGAACGTTAAAATAAACTGGCAGGTCATGTCCTCCAATGACTGGGCCGAGCAAAAATCGATCATGCTGGCGAGCGGCAAGCTTCCTGATATTATTTTTGGAGACAACGCCTTCTCGGATTCCGATATCGTCAACAACTTAAGCTATTTCCGCCCGCTCGATGACTATATCGACAAATATATGCCGAACTTGAAAGCGGCAATGGACGAAACGCCAGAGCTGAAGCAAATCAGCACATTCCCAGACGGCAAAATTTATTCTTTGCCTGCTAGGCTGCCATCACGTCCTCTCTCGACGATGCAGCCTGTAATCAATAAAGCGTGGCTCGATCGTCTCGGCCTTGAAGTCCCTAATAACATTGAAGATCTGTACAATGTGTTCAAAGCATTCAAAGAAAAAGACCCGAACCAAAACGGGAAAGCGGATGAAATTCCTTTTAGCGGCTCGGTAGATATTAGCATGGATTTTCTAAACCCATTTGGCATAACAGATTTGAACGGCAACAGCATGATGCTCAAGGACGGCGAGCCCGTTTTCTATCCGACTTCGAACGAATATAAAGAAGCGCTGAAATGGACGCATAAATTGTATTCAGAAGGGTTGATCGATCAGGAGCTGTTCACCCAGGACAATACCATGTCTTCTGCTAAACAGCAAAATCCAGATGCAGCTATGATCGGCTTCTCGAATCAATGGATACCGGATGCTGTCTTCGGAAAGTGGAAGGATGAATATGCAGCTATTCCGTCCATTGCTGGTCCAGATGGCAAACGTTATCAAACCGGCGATCCTGTTGGATTAAGCTTAAGACGCAATGAAATGCTGATTACGACATTCAGTGAAAATCCGGAAGTCGCTGCGCGCTGGGCGGATCAGTTCTACACAAATGAAGCAAGCATTCAAAATTTCTGGGGCGCAATCGGTACCGTTATTGATAAAAAAGGCGATGGCAGCTATGCGCTGATGAATCCTCCAGAAGGCACAAGCGCGGATGCTTGGTACTGGGATCAATCGGTCCGTGATTTTGGTCCAAAATATGTAAGCCCAAGCTTTGAGAAAAATATCGTTTTGGATGAAACGACAGGCGACGGGCTGAAGCTGGCAATCGACAAGCTCGTAAGTGAATATGTAACGACGCCATTCCCGAATGTTATGTACAACGTAGAAGAATTCAAAGAGCTTCCAACGCTTACTACGGATATTGACAGCTACGTCAAAACGAACCGTGCAAAATGGATTATAAAAGGAAACATCGATCAAGAGTGGGACGCGTATATTAAACAGCTGAACGGTATGGGACTTAAACGATTGGTTGAGATTCGCAGTGATGCCTACAAACGCTACACAAGTGTTAAGTAACTGTTGTAAAGGAGCTCGTACGTAATGGTGAGAGTAACGGTATGGAATGAAAATCGTCATGAGAAAAACAATCCGGTTGTAGGTGGCATTTATCCGAACGGCATTCATGGCGCTATTGCAGACTTCCTGACGAAAGCAGGCTTTGAAGTCGGAACAGCTACGCTCGATGAGCCGGAGCATGGACTAACGGAGCAGGTATTAAATCAGACGGATGTATTAATTTGGTGGGGGCATTTGGCGCATCATGAGGTCGAGGACAGTATCGTTGACAAGGTGTATCAGCGGGTGCTGAAAGGAATGGGGCTTATCGTTCTGCATTCAGGGCATGCTTCGAAAATTTTCAGCAAGCTGCTTGGCACACCGACAGGACAGCTGAAATGGCGCGAGGCGGATGAAAAGGAACGGATTTGGGTCATTGACCCGGCCCATCCAATTGCGTCAGGCCTTGGCGAATACATCGAGCTGCAGCAGGAAGAGATGTACGGTGAGCATTTTAATATTCCGACTCCAGACCAGCTGGTTTTTGTTTCTTGGTTTGAAGGCGGCGAAGTGTTCCGCAGCGGCGTTACTTACCACCGCGGACAAGGGAAGGTCTTTTACTTCCGTCCGGGGCATGAGACCTATCCGACCTATTACAATAAAGAAATCCAGAAGGTGATCGAGAACGGCGTGCGATGGGCAGTGCCAAGTCAAACGGCTGAGCCTGTTTATGGCAATGCAGCTCCGCTGGAGCCTATTAAATCCAAGCCTTACTCGAGAGAGGTAACCGAAATATGAGAAAATTTCGTATCGGCTTGATAGGTTTGGGCGGAATGGCTCAGGAGCATATTCGGTGGATGAAAGCGGAAGGCCGCTTTGAGATTATTGCGGTAAGCGATGTGTATGAAGAAGCGTTAGCCAAGGTGGGCGACCAGCTTGATGTTGCTGAGGGCAAGCGTTACTTGGACTATAACCATCTAATTGAGGATGCGGATGTGGATGCCGTAGTGTCCGTTACGCCGAACAACGTTCATGCTGACATTATTCGGGCTTGCCTGCAAGCACGGAAACCATTCATGGCGGAGAAGCCTTTTACCCGCATGTTTGAGGAAGCCGAGTCACTGCTTGAGTTGTATGAAAAGCAGCCCATTCCAGCAATGATGGCGTTCACCTACCGTTATACACCTGCATTCCGTTACGTACGGCAGCATGTGCGCGAGGGTAAAATCGGATCGGTTCGCAGCTTTAGTGTCCAATATTTGCAGGGATGGGGCGCAGCGCCAAATAATGTCCCTTATATCTGGCGTTTTAACAAAGATATTACCGGCACGGGGACGCTTGGCGATTTGGGCTCGCATATGATCGATATGGCACGGTTTCTATTTGGGGAATTCGAAGAGCTGTCGGCACAGCTGCATACCATTATTCCGCAGCGGCAAGATCCAGCGAGCGGCAACATGGTTACCATCGAGGTGGATGACTTTGCAAGCTTCCAGGCTCGTATGGAGGGCGGTATAATGGGCGTCTTCCAAACGACTCGCAATGCGATTGGATCGGGCAATCAGCACGAAGTATCCATATATGGAGATTTAGGCACGCTCCATGCTTCAACGCTAAATCCGAATGAGTTGATTTGGATTCGTGAGGAGGCTCCTGGTCAACTTGCGAGAGTGGTTGTCGAAGTTCCTGCAAGTTGTAAAGTGACGCAGTATGCTGATTTTACGGCATTGCTTGAAGGAAGCATTCCGGACGGCATTGCCGGCTTTATGGATGGCTACCGCAATCAAGAGATTTTAGATGCTATTATTAAGGCAAGTGAAATAAAAGCAACCGTACAGCTGTAAATTTAATTTGTTCCGGTTCAGTGAAGACGATTTTAGTCTTTGCTGAACCGTTTTTTTGTTTCTAGAAGAGGCTGCACCGAAAAAACGTGTAGATTAGTTACAATTAAACTGTACCTTGCTTGCAGCCGCATACTGGTATAAGTTTGAAATATAGCTTCTTTTGAAAATAAAGATTGAGAGTGGGATAGATGATGAAAATAGAAGTGAAACTGGCTGCTCCAGATGAAGCTTATATCATAAAAAATGTATATCCTCTTTATTTGCACGATCTATCTGGGCATTACGGACATATGCCGAACAGCCATGGTATTTTCGAGGATAATAACGATTGTAGAACATTAACGGAGCAATATGATGTTCAGAATATTTGGTGGGAAAAGCCTGACTGTTTGTACCCTTTCCTAATAAGGGTCGATGACATTCCTGCGGGCTTTATGCTTATTGCTACACCTCCTCATTGTGCAAAAGGGGTCAATTATTTTGTGAATGATTTCTTTCTATTGCAGCCATTCAGAGGGAAAGGTGTTGCACAAAAGGCCGCGACGCAAGTATTTGAGATGTTCAAAGGCCAGTGGGAGCTCTTTACAAACCCGATGGAGCAAAATATAACAGGGCAAAAATTTTGGAGAAAAACAGTATCAAGCTACACAAAGAACCATTTTGAAGAAGCGGTTGGCATGACATTTGACGGTCACAAAATAGTGTTTAGATTTAATAATGCGGACAGATGAGTTGGGGGAGGCAAAAGCATGCAGCTGTACTTGGATAAAATCGTTTCTTTGTTTAAAGGGGAGCTCGGCGACAATTTGTCGGGCATTTATTTGCACGGTTCATTGGCTATGGGATGCTTTCATCCCCAAAGAAGCGATATCGATTTTATCGTTGTGATCAAAGAGAGTTTGACCGAGGAAAACAAAAAGAGGACGGCTAGGTTAGTGCTGGCGCTGGATGATGAAATGCCAAATGCTAGAGGTATGGAGTTTAGTATGGTTTTGGAATCGCACCTGAGTTCCTTCGTCTATCCTACGCCCTGTGAAATGCATTATTCTGACTTCCACAAGGAGAGATATCGCTCAGATGAAAACTATGTTTGCGGCGGGTACGAGGATCATGATTTTGCATCGCAGCTGGTTGTCGCTTATTATCGCGGAATTACCTTATATGGCAAGCCGCTTAAGGAGCTATATGAGCCTATCGATAAAACGTATTTTCTAGCGTCCATTTATCATGATATTAAAGGGGCTTCGGAAGACATTATGGATCAACCGATGTATGTTACCTTGAACCTGTGTAGAGTGCTGTTCTACCTGAGAGAAGGAAATATATCGTCCAAAAAAGAAGGAGGAGAATGGGGCGTCAAAGCTCTTCCAAAAGAGTATCGGGACTTGATTGGAAAGTGTCTAGACGAGTACGCCGGAGTTACAGGGAAACAATCGTTTGACCGTGAGCTTTTAGCGGCATTTGCAGGTGAGATGCTGCGTGAAATAAAGGCATTAATATAAGGGAGATGGAAAGCAAGGCGTCCACTTAAACTGTTGATGTGATTAATTGTTAAAAGCATAAAATTACATATGCTAACAAATACGAGAGCCTCTATTTGCCTCGCTTCTTCTCTTTTGCAGAAGGCGGCGGACATAGAGGTTTTTATTTTGCTTCATGACGTATACACTACACTTGCTTCATAAAGGAGTTTTATCTATGGATGAAGAATAAATAACGGATATGAACTGGAGCGGGACAACATGAGCAATTAATAGACATCATTTTAACTCGCTAAGTCGAATTTGAACAATGGTATTCGTCGTTTAAATAAGGACGAAATTATCGGCTGAGTAAAAACAATAACAGAGACTCTATTACAAAATCAGGAGGGAATACATATGCGATTTATGATGATCGTCAAGGGCACGAAAGATTCCGAGGCAGGAGTTATGCCAAGTCAGGAGCTTCTCGAAGCGATGCTTCGTTACAATGAAGAATTGGCTAAGGCTGGCGTGCTGCTCGCAGCGGACGGGCTCCAAGCAAGCTCGAACGGCATACGCATTTCTTATCCAAATCCCGGTGAAAAACCGAAAGTAATAGACGGTCCATTCACTGAGGCCAAAGAAATTATAGCAGGGTATACGCTTATTGAAGTTAATTCTAGGGAAGAAGCCATTGAATGGGCGATGAGGATGCCAGATCCCCATGGTAATGGCGAGGGTGAAATTGAGCTGCGGCAGGTGCTTGATGCGATGGAGTTGACACAAAACCCGGAAACGCTGGCTATGGAAGCCGCGCTTCGAGAACAGATGGAGAGGCCTAAAAAATCGTGAGCCAGTCTGCAGTCCATCGTACAATTGATGCGATCTGGCGTATTGAATCAGCTAAGCTTATAGCCGGGTTGGCGCGGATGGTTCGCGACGTCGGCCTTGCGGAAGACCTTGCACAGGATGCGCTTATTATTGCACTAGAGAAGTGGCCGGAAAGCGGAATTCCGGATAATCCAGGAGCATGGCTTATGACTGCAGCGAAACGCCGTGCGATTGATATGATTAGGAGGAGCAAGCTGCGGGACCAGAAATATGAAGAGTTTGGACGGGGAACTGTCTTATATACCGAGGAAGATATTCATATTGCGATGGACGGAGAGGTCGGAGATGATCTCCTGCGCTTGATTTTCACAACATGTCATCCTGCTCTATCTCAGGAGGCGAGAGTAGCTTTGACGCTGCGCTTGCTCGGAGGACTGACCACGGATGAAATCGCACATGCTTATCTTGTAGCAGAGTCGACTATTGCACAGCGGATTGTTCGAGCGAAACGTACATTAAGCAGCTTGCGAGTTGGTTTCGAGGTTCCTGTAGGCGATGAGCTCAAGGAACGACTCTCTACTGTACTCGAAGTAATCTATTTAATGTTTAATGAGGGGTATACGGCGACTTCCGGCGGCAGCTGGTTTCGACCGCTGCTCTGTCAGGAAGCGCTAAGGCTAGGGCGTATCCTTGCGGAAATTGCACCCGCCGAGCCTGAAGTACATGGTTTGGTTGCTTTAATGGAAATCCAATCGTCACGCTTCAAAACACGGGTAAATGCTGCGGGTGAACCGATTCTTCTGATGGATCAAAACCGCGGTTTATGGGATCAGCTGCTCATCCGCCGAGGCTTAACCGCTCTTGAGCGAGCGCAAAAGCTCGGCCGTCCGCTTGGTCCTTACGCGCTTCAAGCTGCGATTACGGCGTGCCATGCTAAAGCTCGGATGGCATCGGAGACCGATTGGGCGCGTATTGCCGCTTTATATGAAGCTTTGTCGCGCGTCATGCCGTCTCCTATCGTAGAATTAAATCGGGCGGTAGCGATTGCAATGGCTTTCGGTCCTGCGTTCGGCCTTCAAATTGTTGATGAGCTCACGTCCGCAGCATCGTTAAAAGACTATCATTTGCTGCCGAGCGTCCGTGGTGATCTTCTGGTTAAATTGGGCCGTATGGATGAGGCGCGCACAGAGTTTGAGCGTGCTGCTTCGTTGACACGTAACGCTCGCGAGCGCGAGCTTCTGCTGAATCGTGCTGCCGAGTGCTTGTCTTTAGAAGCGGATAAAGAAAATGAATGTCATGAAACATAACGATCATGTCGATTATGAAGCTCCCCATTCGTTGCTGAAGTAGAGGATGGTTTGAAATCACCCCGTTCTCAACCGATAGGGAGGAAATATACATGCGATATATGTTGATTGTTAAAGCAACCAAGCAATCTGAAGCTGGTGTAAAGCCCGATCGACAGCTTATGGATGAGATGGCTTCGTTCAATGAATCTCTTGCTGAGGCTGGTGTGCTCTTAGCTGCTGAAGGTCTGCAGCCCAGCTCGAGCGGACTGCGGATCACGTATTCCGAATACGGAGAAAAGCCAAATGTTGTAGTCGGTCCTTTTGCGGAGGCAAAAGGAATAATTGCGGGATTTACGCTGATTGATGTGAAATCGGAGGAAGAAGCCATTGCATTTGCGCTGCGTATGCCAAACCCAGCCTACGGCGGTGAGGGTGAAATTGAGCTCCGCTTGCTTCTTGATGATACGAATTTGCTGCAAGGCTCAAGAATGATGGCACTGGAAGCGGATTTGAGAGACCAAATTGACATCCTAAATAAAAGTTGAGTTTTTTCATGAAGCTGTCGATTTTGTTAATCCTCGTTCGACGTAATGATAGAGTCAGGTAGAATTTCAATTACAAAGGAGAAATATCATATGAATCAAGAAGTAACAGATTTTATCGCAGCGATAAAAGAGCCTTGGCAAGTGGAGCTGAGTTCTGAGCTGCGCAAGCTTGTTCATGGAGCTATCCCAGACGTTCAGGAGCGCATTCAGTATAAGAAACCTCATTTTTTGAAAAATGGAAAATACGCTGCCGTTATTTCAACTTCGAAGGATGCGGTGAGCTTTACGATCTTTAACGCAAGTGAGCTCTCGTTTCCGGAGCCATTGTTTGACGGTCCTCCTGAACGGAAAACCATTAAGCTTAAACAGGGGAATACAGTTGATTATGATCAACTGACGTCGTTAGTTGGCCAGGCCGCCTCGACATTATAAGGTGTATTTTGAATGAAAAGAGCACCATGCTGGTGCTCTTTTTTGCGGGAAGCAACATAAGGAGCAGCTATAAGAAGGCCGGACATCATTCAATCGAATGGTGTCCGGCTTTTCTGTTCTTTATGAATAAATAAAGCTACGCAAATATGGTTATTGTGTAAGCTTCCTTATCCAAGCTCTAGCGCCAAAGGCGATGACACGGTTATGAATCTTAGGTTCTGTTAGGTTGCAGCACTTCAACAATTCATTCTTCAAGAGCAGCCTTGGCAGCTTCCATATAGCCCTTATATGTCGGAGTACTGCCGCCAACCACGATGACATCTGGATTATAGAGATGAAGCAGGTTAGTTAAAGCGTAGCCAAAATATTGCCCTGCTTGGCGTACAAGCGCAGTCACCTGCGAATCGCCTGCTTCTAGCCGCTCACGCACTATAAATTATAGAAAATAGCTGCAATAAGAGTGTTTCGGCCATGCCAAGAACAAGTATAATTGTATTTTATCGGAGCCCCATGTTTATAAATGGTAAACTAAAGAAGTGGTTGAGATAACTATCTATAACGAGGCGGATACAAATATGGAAGAACAAATATTGAAATTTCTTAAAAGAGCTTATTCTATTGGTTGTTATAAGGTGGAGACGGTAACCAATGAAATCTATCGTTGTCTTGCAGAGCAGGGCACCTTTTTTGTTCGAATAACGAACTATAAAACCTATCAAGAGCAGTCAGAAGAAGTGAGCTGGACGAATTTTTTATGCCATCAAGGCGTTGGCGCTTCTGAAGCTGTCCGCTCCTCTAATCATCAATATATTGAAAAGATCATGCTGGATGAAGAAAAGCTGGCCGTTGTATATAAAGCTGCGGCGGGCATTCATTTGCCACGGGCGGAGTGGAACACATCCGTACTTAAAAAGGTTGGAAAACAAATAGGTAAGATGCATCGTGTAACCCAATCCTATCGTGAGTCTACGGCACATCTTAAGGATTGGTATGAAAACAAGGAATATGATTTTCTCACACATATCCCGAAGGAAGAAACAGTGATACGAGAAATGGCGGATCATCTTTTAACAAAGATTAAGGGTTTACCTAAAAATAATTCAAACTACGGACTGATCCACGGTGATTTATGGCTAGAAAACATCTTAGTGGACGGCTCTGAAATTACGATGATTGATTTCCAAGATTGTGAAAAACATTTTAATATTTTTGATTTAGCTGTGCCCATCTATTCTGCTATGGAATTCTCATTCTCAGGCGGAGGGAACATAAAGGACTATCGACAGTCCATTACAGAAGCTCTCCTTGATGGGTATAGAGAAGAGCACAATCTATCTCCGGAGATGGTAGACACATTGCCTCTTTTTTTGAAATTGAAACAGCTGTTTGAATACAACCTGATGCATATGTATTGGAATCATGAACAATTAGGTGAGGAACAAGTTCGAATTTTGAATTTATATAGAATGCGAATAGAGTATGATCACTTTTTGTAAAAGGGTTAGCTGAGCGGAGGTGTTGTGAATTGACTGCTTATGATTTTGTATTTCCTGAACTAGAGACAGAACGTTTGAGGCTTTCTATTTTGACTTTAGAAGATTCTGAAGCAATTTATAAGCATTTTTCGGATGAAAATGTGACCAGATTTATGGATATAAACCCATGTGAAGATTTAAACGAGGCCAAAGAGATTATTCAATATCACATCGATGATAAGGGCTGCCGATGGGGGATTTTCAGTAAAAAGGATCATAGACTCGTTGGAACTTGCGGTTTCCATTGCTGGGTTCAAGGAGAGCAGCCTAAAGCAGAGATAGGATTTGATTTAGCCAAGGAATACTGGGGAATGGGGCTAATGCAAGAAGCGCTGCTCCCTGTAATAGCGTTTGGATTTGAACAGATGGGTTTATCGATGATCGAAGCCACCGTGGAACAGCAAAATGAAAAATCCATTCAACTGCTGAATAGGCTGCATTTTGAGAAGGAAGCAGAATTAAGGGATGGGCTTTTTTATTATTATATGAATCGAACGATATGAAAATTAGAAATCAAAATAGACCGAAACCATTCGGAAATGTGGTTCTCGGTCTATTTCTTGTTTTCAAAAAGGGGAACAAGCGATTAGCCCTCCTCCAAATTGGAGTAGTGTGTGACCTGGTTTCTCCCGCTTTTTTTGGAGTTGTAGAGCGCTTGATCAGCTTTTTGAAGCAAGGATTGATCGGTATCCTCCTGCGTAATCGTTGCTGCGCCAATACTAACCGTCACATGATATTCTCCCCAATGAGCTGTTTCAGTCTTGCTGCGATACCTTTCGGCTGCTAATATGGCATTCTCCTGGTTGGTATTAGGAATAATAATGACGAATTCCTCTCCTCCAAATCGAGCCACAATGTCGTCTTCTCTTGACGCGGATACGAGTAATTGTGCCAGCTCTGTAAGAACCAAATCACCGACCGGATGCCCATAGGTATCGTTAATGCTTTTAAAACGATCAATATCGATAATTAAAAGGGAAAATGGCAGCTCAGTTTGTTGAAATAATGCGATATACGCGAGCAAGCTCTCTTGAAAAAACCTTCGGTTTTTGAGCCCTGTTAAAGGATCGGTTGAGGCTAGCTTTTCCAACTGGTGGTTCAAAATTAGCAATTGCGATTGTTTGCTTTCATATTCTTCATGTAGAAGTTCAAGCTTTTTGTTCGCTTCATTGGTTGCCCGATAAAGCTCCTCCAGCTTTGTTTTGGTTTGCAGGATATCGTTCTCATGTTCAATGCGTTTGCGCATTTCCACAACGACACAATCAATGACAATTTCGCCATCTCGTTCGTGACGAATACCGTTTAGCAGTACAGGCACATCAAGCTGGTCTCTCGTTTTAAACGAGAAGTACATTTCATTCACATGCCCATACAGCTGGATATACGGATAAAAATAGGTATGAAAAAACAGTTTGTTCGTAAGAGACATAGTGGTTTCAAGATGTTGGTTCAGCAGTTCCTGTCGGTCAAAACCAAGCATGTTTAACAGCGTTTGATTGACCTCTAGAATTACCCCTGTACTTGAAATAGTGAAAAATCCACAGGGGGCATAATTTAACTGGGTATCCATGTAACGACTGCCTCTCTTCAAGTTCTAGTTGTTGGATAGATATTGTTTGATCAATTGCGTCGTCTCTTCGGGATGACTTAAGTGCGGGTAATGGCCTTTTGCTAGCATATGCTGAAGAGTACTGTTTTTAAGATGAGCATGCAAATAGTCGCCAACCTCAATAGGAGCAATGCTGTCGTCAGAACATTGAAGAATGAGGGTAGGGACGGTTGCATGAATGAGATCAGCGCGACAATCGGATAAAAAAGTTACCTCAGCAAATTGCCTTGCAATATGGGGATCTCTAGAGCAAAAGCATTTTTCCAATTCGCTAGTTAATTCTTTGCGATCTGGGTTTTGCATGACGATTGGCGCAAGGTAGCTCGCCCAGCCAATAAAATTCATTTGCATCATATGAAGCAATTCATCGATTTCATGCCTATGGAAACCTCCATAATAATCAGGAAGGTCGTTTACATAACGCGGAGAAGGACCAAGCATAATGATGTGTTTAAAATATTCCGTATTGTGAATGGATGCAAGCATCCCAATCATACTGCTAACGGAGTGGCCAACAAATATAGCATCCTTTACATGCAGCGTATCCATAATTTCAATGACATCTTGCGCATAACCATGTAAACTACTATATTTTTCGGGTTCATAATAATCGATTTGTGATTCTCCAGAACCTACATAATCAAACAAGATGATGCGGTAATCATCTTTAAAGCTCGGGACGATGTAGCGCCACATATCTTGATCGCAGCCGAATCCATGAGCAAATACAATCGTTTGTTCACCTTTGCCTAAAAGATTTACGTTATTGCGTACTAGGAAATCAACGGTCAACGGAATTCCCCTCTCTAAGATGATTAGCAAGTAGATACTCTGATATGCCATAAGCTTATGATCATTATATCTGATTACAGTGAACAATGGATTATTAATCTAATTAATTAATATATTAGCAGTGGAAATGATAGGGCTTTCTTTTTATTATCTTAATTGTGTATAGTAAAAACGAAATGAATGGGACAAGGAGTGTAGGCATGAATCGTTTCGGACAAATGAATACATTGCGTAATCAAATTTTCCTTGGCTTCATGCTCGTTATGGTTATCGTGCTGGGGGCGGTCGGCTTTTTTACGTATGATCAAGTTTCGGTTCTGCTGCGCAACAATGCGGAAAAACATATTCAACAAACGGCTGTTCAAGCGACAGGCAAGCTGGATGTGCTGCTGCGGCAGATCGATACGTTTACGATGCAGGTAGCAACAAGCGCAACGATCCAGCGGTTGATGGCACAAGAGGTGCAAGGACGAAAGATCAGCTTTGAAGAACGTCAATCCCTTCAGCAGGAGATACGAAAGCAAGAAGCTTATGCAACGGGGATTCGCTCATTGGAGCTGTATACAACCGACTATCGGATGCTGTTCCCGCTTACGGATATAAGCTTGGACAACCGGGTATCTACGGGCTGGCTCAGCCTTGTGGACAAGGGAAGAGGCAGGTTGGTCTGGTTCGGGATGGACCCGAGGTACCCCGATTCCATCATTGCGATTCGCCATGTTCGGCTTATTGACCATTCCTTCTCGCATGCAGGGTATTTGATGGTGCAAATTGATAAAAAATATTTTGAGCTCACGGAATCGAATGGAAACGCTGACAATAATTCCAGCGAAATGATGGGTTTATTCGATGCCGAGAATCAGACGATTACCTCCGATTTTTCGAAGGAAGTAGACGTTGAGAAGATGCTTAATCAAGGGGATGAGACGGTAGCGCTGGACGGAGAACGTTTCATGGCCATTGAGAAAAAATCGGAAATGACCGGCTGGAAAATTATTATTTTAACGCCGATAAAGTATGCTGCCGAAGGCATTTCAATTTTGCGTACCGTTATTATTGTTTCGATTTTAGTAGGCGGCATGTTATTTCTTATTTTAACTTTTATTTTATCAACGATGATTACTCGCCCGATATTGAATTTGATTAAAGTGATGCGCAATGCGAAGTTCGGGACCTTGAAGCCGATACCGGTTACGTCCAAAACGATGGAAATTAACGAGCTTAATAATACGTACAATCAGATGGTTGGCTCTTTGAATGAGCTCATTGATGTTGTTTATCAGAAGGAAATTGTTCAAAGCCGGACGGAGCTGAAGGCGCTGCAAGCGCAAATTAATCCGCATTTTTTGTTTAATACGTTGGAAGCCTTTTATTGGGCGCTGGATGAGAAAGGCGAAGAGGAGCTGGCGGATGTTGTTATTGCGATGTCTGGGTTGTTCCGATATGTCATTTCACACGCGGATGAGGATGAATGGGTAACGATCGGTGATGAGCTTGAGCATGCGCAGCGGTATTTAAAAATAATGGATATGCGCATGATTGATAGACTGGCATGGAAGGTTGAATCGGAAGAAAATTGCCGCAGCGTGCCGATTCCTAAGCTTCTTATTCAACCGCTCGTGGAAAATGCGATTCTGCACGGCGTTGAACAGCGAATTGGGGCAGGCACCGTTGTTGTTCGGGTCGAGCCGTCTGAGCGGACGGGTTATACTCGCATTGCTGTGACGGATAATGGACCAGGCATGGATGAGGAGAAAATTCGGGCTTTGTACGCAGCAATGGATAAAGGTCAGCATCAAACTTCCTCCAAAGGAACTGGGGTTGGCATAAGCAATGTGGAACGAAGATTGCTGCTTTATTATCATTTGGAAACCAAAGGCTTGGAAATTAAGAGCGAGATCGGCAGTGGCACAACCGTCGCCTTTGAGATACCGAATGAACATGGAAGGGGAATTCCAATTGAAAACCATACTGATCGTGGATGATGAACCGAGAACGAGGGAAGGCGTACGCAAAGTGCTTGAAGCATGGTCGGCTGGACAATATCGGATAGAGATCGCGTCCAATGGAATAGAAGCGTTGGAGTGGCTTACGCTTAACGAGGCGAATTTGCTAATCACCGATATACGCATGCCTGAAATCGGAGGGCTCGATTTAGTGGAGCGAATAAACGAGCAGCTGCCGCAACCTCCTGTCGTCATCATTATTTCGGGTCACCCTGAATTTGATTACGCGCAGAAGGCGCTGCAGTTTGGTGTGGTCGAATATCTGCTCAAGCCTTTGGATAAGACTAAACTTATTAAAGCGGTAGAGCTTGCTATGAAAAGAGAAGAAAGCAAACACCGGATTGAGCGCATGGAGAAGCTAATGGACCCGAAGCTGCTGGATATTGCGCAGGAAGAAGACAGCTACAGCCCGCAGGTGCAAGAAGCGATTCAGTATTTAAAAGACAATTTGCAGAAGCCGCTCACTATGCGCGATACAGCAGACCATTTGCATATGAATGCAAGCTATCTCAGCGTGCTCTTTAAGGAGCAGACGGGGCTTACGTTTAGCGATTATTTGACGAGAAAAAGGGTGCAAAGAGCTAAGGAATTACTGTCTACAACAAGACTTGCGATTGCTGATATTGCTGAACAAGTCGGTTATCAAACGGCGAAATATTTTGTGAAAGTGTTTCGTTCGCTTGAAGGAACTAGCCCGGGTCAATACCGAAGAACGATCGCTCATTCCGAGGAGACAATCCAATAAAAGTAGTATTTTCCCCAATTCATGTACCCTTACGATGCTGACATCGTGTTGATAAAATGGATTTGTAAGATTCAAATCTATCACCAGCAGAAAAGGGGTTGTAAACGTGTTCAAAAAGAAATGGACGATTCTCCTATTGACTCTATGTCTTGCAGTTGTTGCAGCAGGCTGCGGTCAAAATTCGAACAATGGCGGTAAAGAGGGTTCAAAGAATGGTGCAAATGGAAGCGGTTCCGAGAAAGTAACGGTTAATTTTATGCACTTATGGCCTGAGGGCGTATCGGCTGGACAAAACAAAATTGTGAATCAAATTATTTCTGAATATCAAAAAGAGAACCCTAACGTTACGATCAAACAAGAAGTGCTGGATAACGAACAATATAAAAATAAATTGAAAGTGCTTTCAGCATCAAATCAACTGCCGGATGTAGGTGTGACTTGGGCAGCGGGCTTCCTTCAGCCGTATGTAGAGGGCAAGCTGTTCACACCGCTGGATGATCTGCTTAGCGGAAATCTTAATGGCAAATTCGTCAGCGGCACAACAGAGGCTTATGCTGTAGACGGTAAAACGTATGGTTTGCCGCTTGAATTCAATATTTCCCCGGTATATTACAATAAAGCGCTTTTTGAGAAATACAAGCTGGAAGTGCCGCAAACCTACGAGCAATTTAAGCAAGTTGTGAAAACGCTCTCTGAAAACGGTGTCGCGCCAATCGCCCTTGGCAACAAGGATCGTTGGACTGGATCATTGTGGTACATGTACCTTGCAGATCGTTTTGCAGGACAAGAAGCATTGTCCAAAGCGATTAGCGGCTCAGGATCTTTCAAGGATGAAAACCTGGTAAAAGCGGCTAGTGAGGTTCAATCGCTAGTAGACAGCAACGCATTCGTAAAAGGCTTTAACGGCTTGTCCAACGAAGAAGCAAAATCAGAGTTTCTGAACAGCAAAGCGGCTATGTACATGATGGGTACGTGGGAGCTTCCTAACTTCACAACGAATGAAGATATTCCTAAAGAGTTCCGCGACAGCGTTGGTTTCTTCAAGTTCCCAACGGTTGAAGGCGGCAAAGGCGATATCAACAGCTGGGTAGGCGGACCAGGCGTTGGATTGTTCGTTTCAGAAAGCTCAAACGTCAAAGCAGAAGCGAAAGCTTTCGTAGAATATTTTGTGGAAAAATGGGGCGAGCAATCCGTTACTGGAGCAGGTGTTATTCCAGCAACGAAGGTGGATACTTCCAAGCTTGAGCTGCCTCAGCTATATGTAGATCTGTTCAATGAAATGAACAAAGCTAGCAGCATTACCTTGTTTGCAGATGTACAAATGCAAGCAAATGCCGCAGAAACGCATCTCAACCAAATTCAAGCGTTATTCGGCAAAGCAGTGACACCAGAGAAATTCTCTGAAGAGCATGATGCGGCCATTTCCAAAGGAAACTGACAGCTTCTAGAATAGGGAGCAGGGAAGCCGTTTACCCGGCATATGATGCCGGGTAAACGCTTACTGCTTGAGAATGAGAAAGGAGTCGGCTAATTTGGATAAGGTCATGTCGAACAAAAGAATAATTGCGCTGTATGTGCTGCCTTCCCTGCTTCTGATATTAGCTATTGTATACATTCCAATCGTTCTGACTGGCTATTATGGATTAAACCAGTGGAATGGCATTGGAGCGATGAAATTTATTGGTTTGGATAATTATCAAGCTCTAATTAAGGATAAAATGTTTTGGAACAGCGCTGGTCATTCGCTTATGTTAGCTGTTTTTTCAACACTTAGTCTCATTCTCTATTTAGTTATTGCTATGGTGTTGTCCGCCAAACTAAAAGGCGTCAATTTTTTTCGCAAAATATATTTGATTCCGATGCTGCTGTCGTCCGTAGCGATTGCACAGCTTTGGCTGAAAATTTATCATCCAACGAATGGGATTCTGAACAGCTTTCTCGAATCCATTGGGTTTGCAAATCCTCCCGCATGGCTGGCTGAGTCTTCACTGGTATTGTTTGCTCTATTCATTCCAATCCTATGGCAGTATGCGGGCTTTTATATTTTAATTTATTACGCTGCGCTTAAGAACATCCCAGCTTCACTTGAGGAAGCGGCGAAGATTGACGGCGCGAATGCCTTTCAAATCGCTTACAAGATCAAGCTTCCGCTGGCGATGGAGGTCATTAAAGTAACGATCGTGCTGGCAATTGTTGGATCGCTTAAATACTTTGATCTGATTTATGTCATGACAGATGGTGGACCAAACGGTTCCAGTGAAGTGATGGCATCGTACATGTATCACCAAGCTTTCCGGGCATATGACTTTGGTTATGGCAGTGCAATTGGTTTCTTCCTGCTTATCATTTGTCTCATCGTAACTTGGATAATCCGAAAATTGACTGCTACAAAAGATACGATTCAATATTCGTAAGGAGGGAAGCTTCATGATGCCCGGAACTGCAGGACAGCTGAGGAACGGAAACAAAAGCTCCGGCGCTTGGATAGCAAGCAAACTGGGTTATTCCGTACTATATATCGTGTTATCGGTCGTTGCCATATTGCAAATTTTCCCGCTCGTATGGCTGCTGTTTTTCTCGCTTAAAAACAATCAGGAAGTATTCAATCTTCCTCCGCTGTCACTGCCTATGAATCCTAGGTGGGAAAATTACGAGAAGGTATGGAGCGCTGGAAATATTGATGTTTATTTTTTTAACAGCGTATGGATTACAGTTGTTGCGACGGTGCTTACGATTGTGTTAGGCAGCCTAGTTACCTACGCGATAACAAGGTTGAAGTGGAAAGGAAGCTCTTTTGTACTCGGTCTATTCATGGTTGCGATGATGATTCCGGTGCATTCGACGCTCATTCCGTTGTTCAGCATTTTCAACAAAATACATCTTATTGATCATCCGTTGTCGCTTATTTTGTCTTATGTAGCGTTCAATATGCCGATCACGATTATGATCCTGCTTGGCTTCTATTATGCTTTGCCGCGTGAGGTAGAAGAAGCGGCGGTTATCGACGGCTGCTCCGTGAACAAAATATTTTTCCGAATCGTACTGCCGATGACTGGCTCTGTTATCGCAACGACAGGCATTATTAACATGATTTATAATTGGAATGAATTTATTTTCGTTAATACATTTATAAGCTCAGATGCCTATAAAACGCTGACGGTCGGCGTGCAAAACTTCATCGGCCAATATACGACGGACTGGGGCGCAATCGGCGCTACATTAATGATTAGTATATTGCCAATATTGATTGCATTCCTATTCTTAAGCGATCGTATCGTTGAAGGCATAGCAGCAGGTTCGGTCAAAGGCTAAAGCTGATGATGGGACGTCGTCCGCTTGGCAGTATCTGAACCGTACAAGAACCTCCAATCACAGCAGTGATTATGGAGGTTCTTTCGTTTATGCAAAGGATAAAAAAAGAAAGCTCTTAGGAACGATGCTCAGCTCCCAAAAGCTTTCTTGCTTCATTAATGATTGTCGTATATAAAATAATCAAAGTCTGCGTGCAGGCTGCGTCCCGATGTATCCTGACACTGCATGCCGACGAATGCGCCTGTGAAGAAGCCGCCGCCTTGAATGTAGTCATCCGATAGCTTGTAGCATTCGAAGTTTACAGGCAGACGAGTCCAGCTCTTGCCATCAAACGAATAAGAGTAGTAGTACAGTGTATTCTCTACGTCAACACGGACATGCACATAGGTAACGTCTTCTGGAATTGCTATTTCGTTTCCTTGAAGCGGCTCAGAGAACGAAAAATTATCGCATGCAACAAGCTGCAAAATTCTTCCCTTTTCCTCATTCCATGAGATTTGGCAGGATGTCCAGTTTTGCGTATTGTAGTAGTTCACAAGCCCAGCTGATTGTTGGAAGGACGTCGGTTGAAATGCGATTTTTGTTTCAGCTGTAAAGTTGAAATGCTGCCATCTCCTTGCGATAAATGACTGCGTAAATTTAGAAGTCAATGATTCTTTGCCGTATAGACGAAGATGTCCAGGGTTATCGGTCAAAGAAACAATTTGATCTCCTAAAGGGATGCGCAGGCTTTGGAAATGCAGATTTAGCGTGCTGCTATCGAAATCATCCTTAACTGGATAATCGCGTTCCCATTTCACTTCGGGAATGTTAGGTCCTTCAATGACAAGGGATGGCTGGTTGCCGCCAACGACATAAGGCCAATCATTGCGCCATTCGAGCCGCTGAATAGCTGTTTCTCTGCCAAGCGGGCAGTAACCACGCGGATCAAGCAGCGGCTGGCCTTCTCTAGAGAGAGGTCGTCCAACAAGATGCACTAAGAACCATTCGCCGGTATGCGTTTGAACGATAGAAGCATGGCCAGCCTTTTGCAATGGAATACGCGGTGCATGGAACGATGAGATTAACGGATTTTCCGGATGCACCTCATATGGTCCGGCAAGCTGTTTGGAGCGAGCGATGGTCGCCTGATGCTCATATTTGGTGCCGCCCTCAGCCGTAAGCAAGTAATAGTAGCCATTCATTTTATAAAGGTGAGGAGCTTCGGTCAGCTTAATCTCGGTTCCTTTGAAAATAATTTCAGGTTTGCCGATTAGCTTCTGCTCGCTCGCGCTGTATTCCTGAAGCAAAATACCATAGAAGTTGTGATGGCCGACCCGTTGATCCCACATCATGTTTACAAAATACTTTTTGCCGTCCTCGTCATGGAACAACGATGGATCGAAGCCGGAGCTATTCACATGAATGGGCTCGGACCATTCGCCATCAATCGTGTCGCAGGTAACCAAATAGTTGTGGCAGTCTTTCCATTGCCCTTCGGTCACTTTCACATCGGTATAGATGAGCCAAAATTTATTGTCGCTATAGGATAGTGCAGGAGCCCAAATACCGCCAGAATCAGGATTGCCCATCATGTTCAGTTGGCTGAGCCTGCTTAAAGGTCTTGCGGCAAGCCTCCAGTTTTTTAAATCCTTAGAGTGGTAAATGCCAACGCCGGGAAACCATTCGAAGGTTGAAACCGCAATATAGTAGTCTTCTCCTACACGGCAAATACAGGGGTCTGGATTAAAGCCAGGTAAAATCGGATTTTGGATGGCAGTCATATCTTTTCTCCTTTTTAGGAAATGAATTGTAATCTATACTATCTATATCATAGCAATGATTTTAACCCGTTCCCATATCCATACCATGTTGATATTTACCCAAATCAATCATATTTTTGGGTATGCAAATAAGGAAGGAGAAATGCGCGCTTATGCAAATGAAAATAGAGTCCGCTAGAAAGGAATTTATGCTGCCTGATATGGATTCCACCTTCCGTGTTTTTGCAGCACACTGGCGTACGGTTGATCCGGAATGGAAATACCCGCTGCATAAGCATCCTCTATTTGAAGTGAATCTCGTATTATCGGGAACGCAGGAGATGAAGGTTAACGGACATGGCTATAAGCAAGGTCCAGGTGATCTTATATTGCTCAATCCGGGGGACAATCATGAAAGCTCTGTCGCTAGTAATGATGAAATGACCTATTACTGCTTGCATTTTGACGTCGATGAGAGGTCTTTCCGTGAGCTTCTTATTCGCAATAGCCGTTGTTTTCACGAAGCTGGCAGTGAGCTGGCAGTAGCAATCAAGCCAGCTTTGGATAAATTAATGGCATTAACCTCTGAAGAAGCAGTGGTACGAGTAGAATCTCGCATGAATATTTTGTCTGCTTTATTTGAACTGTTTGCTGGATTAAGCGGTACGCTGTCTGAGCTTAACCGCGGCGATGAGGCTGGTGCACGGAAATCGGCTGCAGCAGCACAGATTGCGACAATGCTGGAGCGTACGGTTGAGGGTGCGGCAAGCAGAAGAGAGCAGGAGGATGAGATGGAGACGATAAAATTAATTGCGGATTCGGTGGGTTACAGCATGTCGTCGGTCAATCGCATGTTTACCCAGGTGTATGGCGTGTCTCCCCGTCAATATTTGTCCACTTTGATGCTGAAAAAAGCGAAGCTGCTGCTGATGAATCCCGAAGCAACGGTAGAGTCGATATCGGCGAGGCTTGGCTACCATAATATTGCGCACTTCAGCAGGCAGTTCAAACGCTGGACGGGAGAGTCGCCAAGCAGCTTCCGCAGCCGTTTCCATGAATAAGCAAAACGCTTCATCTTGAATGTGCAATATACTATAATTGGAAAGTGATCATTATATTATCTTATTTGGTGGTGGAAACTAGTGTCAGCTGAAATTACTTATGGAAGCAAAGAAGAAAGCGAATATGTGAAAAGAAAACTGATCGAGTTTAATCATGGGCATGTCCCCGACGAGTTGAAAAACAATTATGAGGAAATAAACCTGACGATAAAGGATGATGAAGGCAAAATCCTTGGCGGACTATTAAGCGTCTTTTGCTGGAATTGGATAGAGGTCGATATTTTGTGGGTAGATCAAGCTCTTAGAGGCACAGGTCTCGGCAGCCAGCTGCTATCCCAAATAGAGAAAATAGCTAAAGAGAAGAAATGCACCTTCATTAAGCTAAACACGTTTAGTTTTCAGGCGCCGGAATTTTATAAGAAAAACGGTTATAGAGAAGTGGCGGTTTTTGAAGACGCGCCCTTAGGCAGCAAACATTATTATTTTCGAAAAGATATTAGTCCGTTGACTTAAATTAGATGCGACTGCGGTTATTGCTTTGAAGTCGGCAGCAGAGCAGCAACAATTATTTCCATCCCATCGTTATAGGATATAAGAATGAATGGGAGTGATGAACATGAGAAATAAAGTACTATTACTAACACTTAGCTTCATCTGTTTGTTTATCGTAGTGAACGCTAATTTTGTCCATGCTTGCTCACCTATCCCATGGAACTTTGAAGAGGCTTATGAGTCGAAAGCTATGGTTTATGGCAAGGTGGCTGATATAAGTGAGGACGGAAGAAAAGTTACACTGGCTGTTACTTCATATGCTGGACCGGGCAAAGCGCCGCAGACGATTTATTTGCCAGAAACGATAGACAATAGAAGCAAATATCCAGCTGGAAATGCATGTCCTGATTTTTCTATGAAGTTCAAATCCGGTGAAGAATACGTCTTTTTCTTATCTGACATCCCTCCTAATCTTAAATTGCTATCCCCAAGCTGGATAACGGCATCTAAAGTAGAAAATGGGCAGGTCGAAGTTGGATATCCTAATGGTGAAACAGACTCCTCGCAAGATCGGTTGAAGGAATTTGCAGATTCAAAGAATTACGAGATACAGTCGCCACATAGCACATCTCCTATTTGGGGAAAAAGCGATAAGTTATTAGTGCCGTCCATGATCGTAGTTGGCTTGCGCATCATGTTAGGACGTATTTAATGTTGTGAAATACGAATGAATAACAGCTAAATCCTAGTTACAATAGGGGGAACGATTCTCCCTATAGAAAGGGGAATAGCGCCTTGGAATTAACGTACTTAAAAACATTTCGCGAAGTAGCAAAGTGGGGGAGCTTCACACGAGCTGCTGAAACTCTGGGTTATGCGCAGTCGAGTATTACGACTCAAATTCAGAAGCTTGAAGAATCGTATGGGGCAGTTCTAGTGGAGCGATTTGGGAGGAAAATGAGGCTAACGATGGCCGGGGAAACGCTATTGCAATATGCCGACGATATCGTTAGGCTGCATGAGGAGTCAAAAGAAGTTCTCTCCACACAGTCGAAGGGCACGCTGACCATTGGTACGATTGAGACATTGGCTGCTTTTTTCCTCCCCCCGCATCTTCAGGCGTATCGTTTAAGCTACCCGCAGGTTAACATTGTCATTCAGCCGGGGAATGAACCGGTAATTATCGAGAGTGTAAAAGAGGGAGCTTTAGATGTCGGGATCATCTTAGATCCGCCGTTTGCTGATCCTGAGCTTCACAGCTGTATTTTGAGGGAAGAGGAGCTTGTCATCATTGCAAGTCCCGATCATCGCTTCGTAAGCTTTGATAAGGTGCAGGTTGAAGATTTGGAGAACGAATCGATGATTTTAACAGAGAATGGCTGCACCTACCGGGCTATGCTGCTCAAGGTACTCAAACATAACCATGTGAATTATACATTATCGTATGAGTTTGGCAATTTAGAAGCGATTAAGCAGTGTGTGATGTACGGTCTTGGAATTGCTTTATTGCCGCGTATTGTCGTTGCTGATGCGGTTCAGAAAGGCGAGTTGATTGCTGTTCCTTTTGCGCACCCCGATTGTAAGTTCTATACACAGCTCATCTATGCCAAGAAGAAATGGAAATCCAAAGCGTTTACGGGGTTCTTAGAGCTTGTTGGCGGGGTTAATCATCAAAATTAATGAAGTGTACTATAGATTTCTATCGATAACTCCATTGTTTAAGGCTGTGCTACATTGTATTTAAGAAATCGAACGGCTTAAATATAACAGCCCAAATGGAGGCAGCGGAAATGGAAAACGAATCTTATGTATCGCTTGTTCTTGAAACACCAGCAGCTTCACCGGAGGATACCCATCGTCATTATATGAACAAACTGGCTGTAGAAACAGATGTTTCTGACGTATGTCATGATATGAAGCGGGGCGTTCATGACTTTCTGCTCATCGATGTTCGCAGCGCAAAAGCTTATGAAGAGTGCCATGTTCCTGGTGCGATTAACCTGCCGTCCAATATGATTAATGAGGAGAGGACTTCATCCTTCTCAAAGGAACAAGTCATTGTTGTATACTGCTGGGGGCCGGCATGCAATGGAGCTGCCAAAGGTGCCGCTCGTTTATCTGGGCTTGGCTTTAAGGTAAAGGAGATGCTTGGCGGCATGGAATATTGGCGTAAGGAAGGAAATGAGGTAAATGGCTTGTTAGATGGGTCTGCCCCTTTAATCGGGTAATGAACAAGCCGCGGCTCTCAGGAGTACTAAAACCTGATAACAAATCATTATAGTTAAACTTTATCGGATATGGAAATATGCAAATGGTAAAATGAAGCTATGTTAATAATGAGAGGGTTTTAGAGATGGAAAAAGAACTAACTTCCTTATTTGATCAGTATCATGAGCAGCATCATTTTTCAGGTGCAGGATTAGTGAACAAAGGCGGCAAGGTCATATTCGCCCGAGCATACGGCTTTGCACATAGAGGATTTAAAGTGGCAAACCAGATGAATACGATGTTCGATACAGCTTCGATTACCAAATTGTTTACTGCAGTTGCGATACTTCAGCTTGTTGAGCAAGGCAAAATAAAGCTGGAAGACCGAATTACAGCGATCATCGACCTCACTGGCACCAAAATACCAAGCGACGTTACGATCACTCATTTACTTACGCATACGTCAGGTATTGCTGATGATGCAGATGAAGAAATGGGAGAGAGCTACGAGGATTTGTTCATAAACAAGCCCAATTACTCGATAAGAGATTGTGCTGATTTTATTCCTCAGTTTGCGTATAAGGAACCCAAATTCAAGGCGGGAACTAACGTCAGCTATAATAACTGTGCATTTGTGCTGCTAGGCCTCGCGATTGAGAAAGCAACCAATGGAAACTATCGAAGCTATGTAGATGAACATATATTTCGTGCTTGCGGGATGCAGAATACAGCATTTAGCTCAAAAGATGAGGGAGATGCTCCTATTGCTGAAGGCTACGCCGCCATTTATGACGAACAAAATATAGTCGCGTGGCGTAAAAACATATATTCCTATCCGCCAATGGGTACTTCTGATGGAGGTGCATTTACTACTGTCAGCGACCTTGACTTGTTCATGCGTGCACTCATTAATGGAAAGTTGTTATCCGAGGAGATGACGACCGAGATCATGAAGCCTCATTCTGCCATCGAACAAAAGTATGAATGGGGCAAAATCGTAAACGGATATGGCTTTCATTTTCTCTACAATAATGATGGCAAACTAATTCGAATGTATAAAGAGGGTTCAAATGCAGGTGTAGCTGCTATGTTTGCCTATTACCCGGAGATGGATTCTACCAGTATTATACTGGCAAATCAAACCTGCAACGTATGGGAGCTGCATTTCAAAGCAGAGCAGCTGTTGCTGGCTGAAGGTAATTAAATCGGTGCATATGGTCTGCTGTAATTAAAGAAGAGGACTGTTGTAGCTGCCTAAACGGCAAGCTCCAACGGTCCTCTTCTTTAATTATATTATTCTGTCACAATTCCGTAGATGAGTACGGGTGGTGTTACGCTGCTGCCGATGCGGATGTTTTCGTAAATGATATTAAGCACATCATCAACATTCTCACGGTTGGAATGAATCGTAACGAGGGATTCACCTGTTTTAACCGCATCGCCGATTTTTTTATTCAGCATGAGGCCAACAGCCAAATCAATTTCCGATTCCTTCGTCGCACGTCCAGCTCCAAGCAGCATCGCTGCAGTTCCGATCTCATCGGCAATTATTTCAGTGACCACGCCGTCTGCTTTGGCAGGCACTTCAATCAGATAAGGCGCTTGCGGCAATTTCTCAGGATGATCCACAACCGAAGGATCGCCGCCTTGATTAGCGATAAATGATTTGAATTTTTCGAGTGCTTTGCCGTTGCGAATAACTTCCTTCAGCATTTCCTCGGCTTCTTCTAGAGAGCTAGCTTTATTCGCAAGAAACACCATTTGGCTGCCTAGTGCAAGGCAAAGCTCTTCCAAATCTTTAGGTCCTTTTCCTTGAAGTGTATCGATTGCTTCTTTCACTTCAAGCGCGTTGCCGATTGCGAGTCCAAGCGGCTGGCTCATATCCGAGATGACGGCCATCGTCTTACGGCCAACGTTATTGCCTATGCTTACCATAGCATGTGCAAGTTCCTTGGCATCTTCAACGGTTTTCATAAATGCGCCAGCGCCTGTCTTCACATCAAGCACGATAGCATCTGAACCGGCAGCAATCTTCTTGCTCATAATCGAACTGGCAATGAGCGGAATAGAATCTACCGTTGCTGTAACATCGCGCAAAGCGTATAGCTTCTTATCAGCTGGCGTCAAATTGCCGGATTGTCCGATAACCGCAATTTTATCCTTGTTCACGAGGTTCACAAATTCATCCTTGCCGATTTCCACATGGAATCCTGCAATGGCTTCCAGCTTGTCAATTGTACCGCCAGTATGTCCAAGACCGCGGCCTGACATTTTGGCAACCGGGATATCCAGTGCAGCAACAAGTGGAGCAAGTACAAGCGTAGTTGTATCGCCAACACCGCCAGTGGAGTGCTTATCTACCTTCACGCCTTCAATTGCCGACAGATCAATCGTATCGCCGGAATTCACGATCGCCATCGTTAAGTCAGCGCGTTCGCGCTCTGTCATATCCTTGAAGAAGATAGCCATAGCCAAGGCACTAACCTGATAGTCAGGAATTTCATCCTTCGTATAGCCTTCAATAATAAAGTTGATTTCCTCTGTTGTAAGCTCTCCGCCATCACGTTTTTTCTCAATTAGGTCAACCATTCTCATGTTGTTGTCTCCTCGCTGTTCATTGATTATTTAATATCAAATTATAGTGAAATTACGGTTTCAAGAGCAACTTCCATCATATCGTTAAAGGTGCTTTGACGCTCTGCCGAAGTCGTTTCTTCGCCAGTTAGAAGATGGTCGCTTACCGTTAGAATCGTTAGTGCGTTGACGCCGTATTTAGCTGCAAGAGTATAAAGTGCTGTTGTTTCCATTTCTACACCTAGAACGCCGTGATCCATCAGTCTTTGAACGATTGTCTTATCATCGCGGTAGAAAGTATCCGAGCAGAAAATATTGCCGACATGCAATTTAAGCCCTTTTTCACTACCGCGCTCATAGGCTGCCTTCAACAAGGAGAAGCTGCCGATTGGCGAGAAATCATATCCGCCAAAAACATGGCGATTAACGCTGGAATCTGTACAAGCGGCTTGCGCCAAAATAACTTCACGAACATGTACGCTTTCCTGCATAGCGCCGCAAGTGCCTACACGAACTAGATTTTTAACGCCATAGTCCTTAATCAATTCATTCACATAAATACTGATTGAAGGGACGCCCATACCAGTTCCCTGCACGGATATGCGATTTCCTTTATAAGTACCTGTAAAACCTAGCATGCCCCTAACTTCGTTATAGCAGATGACATCCTCCAAATAAGTATCCGCAATATATTTGGCTCTTAGCGGATCACCCGGCAATAAAATAGTTTCTGCAATTTGGCCTTGTTCGGCTGCAATATGAACGCTCATCAACATTCTCCTCTAAAATCGTTATTTTAATTGTCCCAAAAAGCTTTTGCCATGCTCTGGCATCTTAACTCCGAAGTTTTCAGCAATGGTAGCCCCAATATCTGCAAAGGTTTCGCTTATCGGCAGAGCTTGACCAGCTTGTTGAAAACGCGGCGAGTATGCGAGTAGAGGCACATATTCACGAGTATGATCCGTACCATGATAAGTCGGGTCATTGCCGTGATCGGCTGTAATGATCAGCAAATCCTGATCCGTTAATTTGGCAAAAACCTCTGGCAAACGAGCATCATATTCTTCCAATGCTTGTCCATAGCCCTTTGGATCGCGGCGATGCCCGAATAGCGCATCAAAATCAACGAGGTTCAAGAAGCTGATTCCCGTAAACGATTCGTCAAGGGTCGCGATAAATTGATCCATGCCATCTGCATTGGACACTGTACGCACCGTTTTCGTAACACCTTCACCATCGTATATATCGGATATTTTACCAAGAGCGATGACATCAAATCCACCATCTTTTAGCTCATTCATTACTGTTCTATTAAATGGCTTCAATGCATAGTCATGGCGATTGGATGTTCTTTTGAAATGGCCTGGCTCGCCAACAAAAGGACGTGCGATAATTCTCCCCAGCATGTAGGGATCTTCCAGTGTGATTTCTCGGCAAAATTCACAAATTCCATAAAGCTCAGACAGTGGAACAACCTCTTCATGAGCAGCAATTTGCAGCACGGAATCAGCAGAAGTGTATACAATCAGTGCGCCCGTCTGCATATGCTCTTCACCAAGCTCGTCGATAATTTCAGTGCCGCTTGCAGGTTTGTTTCCAATGACCTTGCGACCGGTATGAGCTTCAATGCGAGCAATCAATTCCTGCGGGAATCCATCTGCGAAGACGCGAAATGGTACTGCAATATGAAGTCCCATGATCTCCCAGTGGCCCGTCATTGTATCTTTGCCATTGGACGCTTCTTGCATTTTTGTATAATAAGCAAGCGGCTGGTCTGCGACCTTCACTCCAGCAATTTCCTTAATGTTGGATAGTCCGAGCTTAGCCATATTAGGCATCTCCAGACCTCCGCATTCCCGTGCGATATGACCGAGTGTATCGACATCAACGTCCCCGAAGCTGGCTGCATCCGGCGACTCGCCGATACCTACAGAGTCCATGACAACAAGGTGAATTCTTTGAAACTTGTTCATTGGTTTTAGGCTCCTTGTTATTTAATAAACAGTCCGGCAATAATGGCAGACAAGACGCTAACTAAAGTAGCCCCGTACAACAATTTTAACCCAAATCGAGCCACGACGTTACCTTGTTTTTCATGCAGGCCTTTCACAGCGCCGGCAATGATGCCGATCGATGAGAAGTTGGCGAATGAAACTAAAAATACAGAGACAATGCCGACAGCGCGAGCGGACAAATTAGGATATTTTTCTAGCTCAAGCATAGCGACAAACTCGTTGGATACCATTTTTGTAGCCATAATGCTTCCTGCGTCGACTGCGTCTTTCCATGGAACACCCATGATAAAAGCGAAGGGAGCAAAAATATAGCCTAACAGTTCTTGGAACGAGATGCCAATGATACCGCTGAAAAGTCCATTTACGAGCGCGATCATGGCGATAAAACCGATAAGCATAGCTGCGACGATGATAGCAACCTTGAAGCCATCTAATATATATTCGCCCAACACTTCAAAGAAGGATTGTTTTTCTTCTTCTTGCACCTGCAAAATATCGTCTTCCGGCTCAACCTTATAAGGGTTAAGAATGGAAGCGATGATGAATCCGCCAAACAGATTCAAGACAAGCGCTGTTACTACATATTTTGGATCGAGTATTTGCATGTATGAGCCGACGATCGACATCGACACCGTAGACATCGCCGAGGCACACAATGTATACAACCGATGTTTAGGCAGCAACCCGATTTGTTTTTTAACGGAGATGAAAACCTCTGATTGTCCCAAAATTGCAGAAGCTACCGCATTATAGGACTCCAATTTGCCCATGCCATTTATTTTGCTCAAGACAAGACCGATATATTTGACGATAAACGGCAAAACCTTGATGTATTGCAATATACCAATGAGCGCGGAAATAAACACGATTGGCAGCAGCACACTTAAGAAGAAAGAGAACTGTCCTTCATTCAGCAAGCCGCCAAATACGAATTCAATCCCGGTATGGGCAAATCCAAGCAATTTCTCAAACATACTGGAGAAGCCTTTAATTAAGACAGCACCAGCAACGGTATTTAATAGAACGAAGGCTAAGATCACCTGCAGGACGACCATGATAATTAGCGGTTTATAGCGAATGTTCTTTTTGTTATTGCTCGCGATGTAAGAAAGCCCAAGAACAACAAGCAAACCTAATATAGCGATTAAAAATTTCATGGTTCATTCTCCTAGTTAGTTAATATTGTGCGAGTTTAGAATTACTATGAAGCGCTTACAATAGATTCACAGATTACTATTTCATATCGGAGGCTTGAAAAGCACCTGGCAGCAGCTGTGCCATGGTCCATTCTTCTGTATGCCCATGGAGATTTGTTAAATAGATTTTTGTATTCTCATCACAAAATTCGGCCAATACCTGTCGACAAGCGCCGCATGGAGATACAGGACCTTCGGTATCTGCCACTACTGCAATAGCTTCAATGATGCGTTCACCTTCGGATACCGCTTTGAAAATAGCCGTTCGCTCAGCGCAATTCGTTAATCCAAACGATGCATTCTCAATATTACAGCCTCGGTAAATGCGTTTGCTGCCTGTTAGTAGAGCGGCACCAACTGCAAAATGCGAGTAGGGGATATGAGCATGCTGACGGGCTTCAATCGCTTCTTTAATTAACTGTTCCTTCATCCTAAAATCCTCCTGTAAAGGCTGCTCCAAATTGGAGCAGCACCATCATATCTATTTAGTAAGAAGAGGTCGATTGCTCGCCTTCCATAATCTTCACGCCTGAGCTGGCACCGATTCTTGATGCGCCTGCTGCAATCATTTTTTCCATATCTTCAAGACTGCGAATGCCGCCGGAAGCTTTAACGCCGAGCTTGTCCCCAACCGTTTTGCGCATAAGCGCTACGTCTTCAGCAGTTGCTCCGCCAGTTGAAAAACCTGTCGATGTTTTCACGAAATCCGCACCCGCACGATCAGACAACTGACTAGCGCGTACTTTTTCATCGTCTGTAAGCAGTGATGCTTCGATAATTACTTTCACAATGGCTTTACCAGCAGCGGCTTCAACAACAGCTTGAATATCTTTTTGTACAAAGTCGTCGTCGCCATCTTTGAGTGCACCAATGTTAATGACCATATCAACCTCAGTCGCTCCATTTGCAATAGCGTTCTTAGCTTCAAAGGCCTTTGTCTCCGTAGTAGAAGCCCCTAATGGAAATCCGATTACTGTACAAACCTTAACGGTGCTGCCTGCCAATTGCTCAGCAGCGTAAGCTACCCAAGTTGGATTGACGCAAACGGAAGCAAAACTATATTTTCTCGCTTCTGCCGTTAATTTTGTAATCTCAGACTTTGTGGCATCTGCACGCAAAAGCGTATGATCAATCATTCCAGACAAATTTAACATAGCCAGTTCACCTTCCCCTTATACGAATGCTTAATTTCACGCTTATAATAACACGACTTTGAACATATGTAAAATCATAAATGAACAAATGTTCAATCCTAATGTTGGATAATGTAGATTATAAGGAAAAATTCATGAGTTGTACTTACAATGAGCTGATACCCGAGCTTAGAGGTGTATGTTCCGCAACATTCTTTCAGAAAAAAACGTTTTACATTTGGAATGGAAAAATGTAGTGTGTCATCTTTTTGAGATTTGTATACATTAAAGGATTTGTTTTTTTCATCTTATAAAAAGGAGATAAAACAATGTCTGACTTAAAACCATTTGATGCTAATATCATGAAACTAGGCAGCACAAATACACAAGAAGCGTTTCATGCGATACATAATTTGAAAAAACAAGGGACAAGTGTAATTCCAGCTTTAAGCGAACAACTGCAAGTAACGGATGTATCTGTACGTACTATGATCGTTGTTGTACTAGGTGAGTTTGGCGAAGCAGCATCAGAATCTGCTGCTCAGGTTGCTGCCTTGTTGATGGAGGACAATGAACAGCTCAGAATGGCCTCTGCATTAACTTTAACGAGAATAGGCAGCCATAGCGTCCCTTATTTACTGCAAATACTCGCTTCCACAAATGATAAAGCTTGTTTTTGGGCAGCATGGGCATTGTCTTTCATTGATCCCGCTCACATTAATGATGAATCAATTGAACGGTTAAAGCATACCCGAGAAAATCCTGATAGCCCGATTGAAGTTTTTGCAGCGGAAGAGGCATTAGGGAAAATATTAGCCAATCGGCTTCAAAAGTAGAACGAAAAAGCCTTGCGAGGCAATCTCGCAAGGCTTTTGATACCTTTTCACACGGAAATGCAAAAAATGGATAAAAATAGGAGTGTTTGGATGAATAATCGTTTTAAGGCGAGAATATCTTTTTTTACGTATATAGCGCTTCTGTTTACTTTAGATAACTATTATTCATTTATGATCTTTAATTTATTTCTTGCTTTTGCAGCACTGGAGCTGTCTTTTTTGCTGCCTTTATTTAAGTCGCATAAGAAAAGAAATATGCTGGTTAGTTTTGTTTTCTTTATCGTTTTCATCCTGCTCTCGCCAAATGTGTTCTACGTTGTAACCGATCTGATTCATCTCAATTTCTTTTCGTTTGATTATATGGAGGGACTTCACGTTAATGAGTGGTGGAACTTCTTTGTGTTAATCAGCGGGGTTTTCATAGCTCTATTTTTTTACATTTTAATGATCAAAGAGATTCAACTGCTTCTTATAAATACGAAGTGGAATAAACTGATTTTATTTGGATTTATGCTGCTCGGCGGTCTAGGGATTTATATAGGAAGATTTTTACGCTTTCATTCTATTCATTTGTTTACGGAGCCTTTGTCTTTATTGAAACAAGTGCTAGATTCATTAAACGGAAATTCATTGCTGTTCATCCTATGGATGAGCGTTTTACAATTTATCGTTTATTGGTTTTTTGTAGATTCAAAAGGGAATGAAGCTTGATGGAGGGAACACCTTACTTATAGAAATTTAATAAAAACCTCCTGTTAATTGAGCTGATTCAGCTGCTTTAACGGGAGGTTTTCCTATTGTGCTATCTTTTCGTCTTATAGTTACGGCTGCCGTATTACCCTCCGTTGTGAAACTTTCCTCACTATTTTTTTAAATACCATATAGCAGAATGATACGGCAGGCGCTGGGTCGCTTAGGCTCCAGATGGCAGGCGCTCTTTTGACAAAATGGGATTTAACGATTGGCAGGACGCTTAACTGTTTGGTTCGGACATAATCGCGCGATGAAATAAGATCTTCAAACAAAAAGCAGAAGGCGATCCCTGTATCGCTTGTAATCGCATAGCTTCCAATCGGCTTGCCTACAAGCTCGTTGTAAGCGAGCAGTGGGAAGTTAACGCCACATTTTTGTAGGAGAGGGTCCAGTGTAGTCGTTCTTGCATTAATCTCCAGCAAATAATACTTGCCGGTTACCGCATCTTTCTTGAATTCAATTTCGGCGAAGCCCTTATAGCCAATCGCTTCTAGAAAAGGGGCACCGATGTGGTAAAGCTCCTCTATGTACTTTTGCTTTGTAAAGGAAGAAGCGCCAAAGTTAATCGGGAATTGCCGTAGTTTTTGACAGGTCATCCAGTGAGTTACCTTTGAACTCTGATCCAAGTAGGCATCAAGTGTATAGACATGGTCATCGAAGCCGGGAATAATTCTTTGCACGATAACCTGAAGTTTAGCTTGCCTCGATTTCTCGATTGCAGCTCTCATTTCCTCCAAGTTATGGCATGTGAATATTTTGGCTCGGAAAAAGTCCACGAAAGCTGGAGAGTCCGTGGGTTTCACGATACATGGAAAGCCGATCTCAGCAACGACTCTTTCTTCAAATCGTTCCTCAGCTGGGCTGATCGATTCTGGCACTAATACACCGTGTTTTGTTGTAAGGGTATGGAGATACTCCTTATCCATAATATTGCTCCAAAAGCCTTGAACGTTCATATTTATATGGTAGTACTTTTTGAGTTCGTCCAAATAAGAATCAACGAACTCCACATAAGGGTCGACGCTCGGAAAAAGGACAGGCTTCTTGTCCTGCTGTTTGGCGTAGTCGATTAAATAGTGCAGAAGCTGTTCCTTCTGCTGTTTATAATGAGGAACAATAATTTGCTCGCTTAAGTATTTGGATTTGGCGCCATATGTATTTTGCTTGGAATAATCCATTGCTACTGTATAGATCCCCTTGGAGCCGAGGCCTCTTATGATGCTTAAACCTGTGTAAAAGTTTGAGCCAAGTATGACAGCTTTATTTTCCACCAAACAACACTCGCTTCCTTAGTCATATGAAATAGTTATGTCATTCGCGTTGTTTTCAATCTCTCCTAAATATTGCTAAATATATCATGAGGGCATTTCATTATCAAACACATTTTGATGGATATAGCCATTGCCTGCTCTACTGTATTAGAATAGTTATGCAGGGAATTATTGCAAGCTTAAGTATCTTGTAAGAGGAGAATGGCCATGACACGTGTTCAAGCCGTAATTACTAATCCCTTTTTCGATAAGCCTTTATGGCTTCCAAAAGCAGAGAGCCTAGAAAATGCATATTTATCAAAAAATTCAAGCGCAGAGGATGTTGTTATTTTTCTGACAGTGCTATGTGGCATGAATGATATTGATATAAATAAAGAACCTAATAAAGTGGTAAAAGAACTCATTAATACAGATGAAATTGTACTGAGCGGCGGGATTGCTTTTGAGAGTCATAGCCATGTGATACTTCCCAGTTGTTGCTGTGGATTGGAGCAATGGAAGGAGGTCCTTGACGCGGTCATAAATAAGAAAAGTGCCTGGCTAGGACATGATCCCTTTCCATCTATCGAATACTTGGATCAATCAGTAAGGATTTGGTCGGATGATTACTATGGAGTGATGAATGTAAAACCACCAACAGAACAAGAGAAGCAGAAAATGTTTTTTATTGAATATAACGATATTGAATTGATTGAACAACTGGAGAGTATTGAAGATGATCTATTGGATTTCTTTAAATACGCATTGGTCAAACAATTATCGATGGTCAATGCTGAGCTATTGGACAAGTTTTTCTTGAAATATTGTGAGTGGCTTAGCTTGGAAATAAAATAGCCACCAATCAAATAGGGAGGAACAAGATGAGAAAATGGATAGCGTATTTGGTAGTCGCAATTGCAGTCTGCGGGTTAATCATTGGCATTAATAAACCATTTGAAAAAGGCGATTATATTCTAGAGAAGCAACTTAACAGCAATGACGCTCCAACCCTATTTGTTGTCTATAACATTTCCAAAAAAGAGGCTAAATCCAAATCGCTTTCTGATTTTTTGAATAACGAAAATCATAACGATCTGATGATTATTCGCGTTGATGATAGAGAGCTTTATAATGACCTGAGGATCGGCGAAAGAGTAACGATCAAAACAAAGGGTTACACGATGTTGTCATCCCCACCTCAAGCGGTAGCGGATGAGATTATTAGGCATTCTTGAGCTGCTCTAACGCCGCTTCAATAGGTTTGTCTAGTCGTGTATTCTCCTTGATGTCACTCCAATAAACGATCAGAACGTTTCCTTCCTGATATAATCTCGGAAACGATTTGGAATCGGCATTTTCTGTTTGTTTATTGAGTTCTTCAGCCCCATTAATACGATCTTTTTCAGATTGAAAGATATAAAAATGCATAAACTCAGGTTCATTTTCTTTCTTATCTAGTGGCATTCCTACGGAATAGACCTCGGGAATAACATCGTTTAATTTCGGTGGGTAACCTGTTATCCCATAGGATATTAGCTCTAACTTCTGAGCTTCAATCGCTTTAGTTACATCCTCTAAAATAAACTTATTTTCCTTGCTATTTGTATCTTTGGAGCATCCGCCTAAGATGATGATGCATAATAAAATGAAAAATACTGGTTTTATTTTCGACATTACCGATAGTACACCCCCAACATAATAATAATGCTGCCTTGCGACATTTACTTGTAATCATATAGACACCTTAATGATTGATAAGGTTGCATAATTTGGATGGATTAGCCATTTGGAAAGAGTTAAAGTCTAACGAATCGTAAAGAGCTTATTTTGCGGAAAAGAGATGTTTGAAGATGCTAACGAATCACAGCAACGCTAATAGGTACTTTTGTACACGAAAAGGGATGTTTTGAAGGAAATAAGGTTGCTGGTGTTCGTTACATTTTTTAAAAGCGGAAATGTAGGCGGATAACGTGTATCAGATTCGTTACAGGTAATGATGGTACCTATGGTACCGCTTGTATCTCTGTTACCTCAGGTACCTTTGGAACTGCTGGTATTTTTGATACCTCTAGTACCTCTAGTACCTCTAGTACCTCTAGTACCTCTAGTACCTCTAGTACTGCTGATACTGCTGGTTTCGCTGGTACCGCTGGTATCTTTGGCACTTCAGGTACCTCTGGAACTGCTGGAAGTGTTGGTACTGCTGGTATCCCTGGCACCTCAGGTATCTCTGTAACCGCTGGTATCTCAGGCACCTGAGGTACCTCAGGTACCTTTGGAACTGCTGGTACTTGCTGTCACCTCCGGGGTACTCATGATACTTCTGGTGGACAGTTCTACGTGTTACTTTACCTTTTCGCATACAAATGCAGATGCATCGCTATATACAAACTAAAACGCAAATCGGCTGCTAGAAGGCTGCGCCTTTCGTATATGCTCTCCGTATTTCGGAATGCTCACCGTAAACTGCGGTCTTGTGCTATATTTTGAGAGAGTAACGATGATAGTTCCAAACCATACATATAAGGAGGCAATCCGATGATGAGCGTGCATAGCAACAACAATGATGTAAGCGGTTTCGTTAGAGCGGAAGGTAAAAAGTTGCTTAATGGAGACGGCAAAGAAATTGTGCTGAGAGGCGTTGGGTTCGGAAGCTGGCTGCTGCCGGAAGGCTATATGTGGAAGTTTCCGCAAGGCGGAGACCGTCCGCGCAAAATCGAGGCGATGGTCAAGGAATTAATCGGCGAAGAGAAAGCAGCACAGTTCTGGGATAGTTATGTGGAGCGTTATGTGGAAGAGATTGATGTCCGCGAAGTAGCGAAGCAGGGCTTTAATTCCGTGAGGTTTCCAATCAATGCCCGCGGAATTCTAGAACAAGGCGAAGAGATCATTTTTAATGAAAAAAGGCTTGCACGAATTCATGAAGTGATTGAATGGTGCAGAAAGTATAAGCTGTATGTCATTTTGGATTTGCACGGGGCGCCAGGCGGGCAGACGGGAGCCAACATTGATGATTCGGAAAATGATTTGCCGGAGCTGTTTACGGATCGCCGCAACCAAGAGCTGACGATCGCGATTTGGCGAATGTTCGCAGAGCGCTATAAAGACGATTGGATTATTGCCGGATATGACCTCTTTAATGAACCTCTTCCGGATTGGTTTAATCAATATAACGACCTTGTAGAGCCGCTGCACAAGGAAATTACAGCAGCGATCCGTGAAGTGGACAAGCGCCATATGATCATTATTGAAGGGGTGCATTGGTCAACGGACTGGAGTGTATTCACAGAGAAATTTGATGATAATTTAATGCTGCAATTCCATAAGTATTGGAACAACCCCGATACGGAAAGTATTCAGAAATATATAGATAAGCGTGAGGAGTGGAATGTGCCGATCTTCATGGGTGAAGGCGGTGAAAATAACGCACAGTGGTACAGCGGAGCATTCCAAATGTTCGAGGATCATCAGATTTCGTGGAATTTCTGGACGTGGAAAAAGATGAACACATCAAATTCTCCATACTCTATTCGGATGCCGGAAGGCTGGAATCTGCTGACGGCTTATTTGGAGGGCGGCGCTAAACCGGATGAAGCAACTGCGGAAGCGATCTTAAATGAATATCTCGATAATCTTAAAGTGGACAACTGTGATGTGTTCCCAGGCATATCCCGTGCGCTGCTGCGTCACCTTCCGCTCCAGATTCCTGCTGAATTTTATGGACAAGGTGAGGGTGCCGGCTTTGGCATCGTGAACAAGAAAACGAACAAGACAGGACTGCGTGCAAGTGACGGCGTGCCAATGAGGATGATTACGGGCAAGACCGAGATGCCAAGCTATCATTCAGAGGGCGGCAAGGTTTGGGCAGAGGATAATACGCTTTGTGTTGAGCTGCATCAAGGAGATTGGCTCGCGTATGATGCTTTGTGCGTCGAAGCAAAGTCATTTGATCTGCATGCAGGGCTGCTAGCAGCTGCGGGTCAAGCGACATTATCCATTGAACTAGAAGGCCAAGAGCCGGTGAGCTGTGAGGTAAACGGTGAGGATTGGACGGAGAGCCTGCTTCTAAAGGACATTCATCTACCAGCTGGAGCAGTTCGTGTCATCATCCGTATTTTAAGCGGCAGTGTAGATTTGGATTGGATTGAATTTTCGTTTGCTAAATAGAATGAAAAAAACAAAATGTGATGCGAGGCAGGTTCTGCCAGCATCACATTTTTTTGTGCGCAAAAAACGGTAGATGCACCCAAAACCGAAAAATGGTCACCTGAATACGAAATCTAAAGCCTTACGAGACAGGAGCCAACAATCTACAATTAAAGTATAAGAGATGCAAGGGCTTACATCAGATTTTCAACAGCATGGGGGTAATTATTTTGAAAACACAGCTAGGTTCAGCGCCTGCTTCCTTGCCTGCTGCGGACGCAAAGGCAGCAAGAAGCAAATGGTTCAAAAAGTTGTACAGCCAACGGCACATTCAAATTATGGCGTTACTAGGCGTGCTATGGATGATTATATTCAACTACGTTCCTATGTATGGCGTTATTATCGCCTTTAAAGAATTCAACATTGTCAAATCCATAAGCGAGGCGCCTTGGGTTGGCTTTATGCACTTTAAGGAGTTTTTCCAGGATGAGAGCTTCGTTGATGTCATGAAAAATACACTCGGCATCAGTCTTATCAAACTTGCGATCGGATTTCCACTACCTATTATTTTTGCATTATTTTTAAACGAGGTTCGTTCGGTCGGCTTCAAAAAAGCGATTCAGACCATTTCGTATTTGCCTCACTTTTTGTCATGGGTTATTCTCGGCGGTATTCTTGCCACTTGGCTTTCGGATGTTGGGATTATTAACAACGTTCTTCTTGCTCTTAATTTCATCGATGAGCCGATTTCCTATTTGGCAGAGCCTAGCTACTTCTGGAGCATCATTATTACATCAGATATATGGAAAGAGCTTGGCTGGTCCGCCATTATCTATCTAGCGGCTATTGCCAGCGTATCGCCAGAGCTGTATGAAGCAGCAACGATTGATGGCGCAGGACGTTTTCAAAAAATGTGGTACGTCACTTTGCCTAGCATTAAGGCGACAATCTCCATCCTGTTCATTCTAGCAGTGAGCGGCGTGCTTAATTCGAACTTTGACCAGATTCTAGTGCTGCGCAACTCATTGAACGAGAGCGCGAGCAACGTTATCGATATTTATGTTTATCAGACGGGTATGCAGCAAGGACGTTATTCTTACTCGACTGCTGTCGGATTGTTTAAGTCTTTAATCGCATTAATTCTATTGCTTATTGCAAACCGAGTAACGAAAAAAATGAACGATACTTCACTGTTCTAGAAACGGAGGCGACTAACCGTGTTTAATATTAAACGTAAAACAAAAGGAGAAGCATTTTTCGATATCTTCAACAATTTCGGTATGCTGCTCATTTGCTTCGCGACCCTATATCCGATTTGGTATGTGCTGGTCAATGCCTTCAATGAAGGGCAGGACGGCATGCGCGGCGGGATCTACTGGTGGCCGCGGGTATTCAGCATCGAGAGCTTCGACGCGGTTTTCCAAAGCAGCGGCATCATGACTGCGATGGGAATTACCGTAGCCAAAACACTGCTTGGCACGGTGCTTCACGTGTTTTTTACGGCGATGGTTGCTTATGCATTCTCACGCAAAGGCCTCATCGGCGGCAAAATATATATTCTCTTCGGAACGGTTACTTTGTTCTTCGGCGGCGGTCTAATCCCGACCTACCTGCTTATGAGAGACCTGCATTTACTGGATAACTTCATGGTCTATATCATTCCCGCCATGTTCAGCTTCTTCGATCTTATTATCTTCATGACCTTCTTCCGGGATATTCCGGATGGCCTTGAGGAAGCTGCTAAAATTGACGGAGCAAATGACTGGTCGATCTTTGTGCGAGTGATTTTGCCCGTATCGATGCCGGTTATCGCTACAATTGCTTTGTTCCACGGGGTATACCAATGGAATGATTATTTTGCCGGCGTAATCTACATGAACAACATGGACATGCAGCCGATACAAACTTATTTGTACCGTATTGTTGCTCAGTCCAGCTCTAGCCAAATGTTGGCCGCTATCCCTGGAGGTATAGGGAAATCCGTTACTACACAATCCATCAAGCTGGCTACGATGGTTGTCACGACCCTTCCAATCGTTATCGCTTATCCGTTCCTGCAGAAGTATTTCGTAAAAGGAATGATGATCGGTTCGATTAAAGGTTAACTTATGGCAGTACCTTCCGCCCTTTATTGAGCAGAGGATTGCATATATAATCATTCATACAGAGAAGGGGAAGACAAACATGAACAAGAAGCTTAAGCTCAAAAATGTATTGATGCTGATGGTCGCAACGGTTCTAGTCTTTACGACCGCTTGCTCTTCAGGCGGCAACAAAAACAATGGCAAGGAAGAGGGCAATGGCGCTCCTGCTGAGCAAGTGAAGCTTACTCAGGACGATAAGGGCTGGGAAGTGGATAAAAGCCCGATTACGTTCGACTGGTACATCAACTTCTCTTGGTTCCCTAACAAATGGGGCGTAGATGCGACTTCGAAATATATTACTGAAAAAACTGGCGTTAACATTAACTTCATCGTTCCAGCCGGCAACGAAGCTGAGAAGATGAATACAATGATCGCTTCGGGCTCTTTGCCTGACTTTATTACACTAGGCTGGTACGAAGATGCGGTTAAGAAAATGATCGAAGGCGATCTAGTCCTTCCGCTGAACGAGCTTGCTGATCAATATGACCCTTACTTCTACAAAGTAACAGACCCTGCTAAGCTTTCTTGGTACAAACAAGAAAACGGCAATGTATACGGTTATCCGAACTCTTCCTCATCACCTAAGGACTATGAGAAATTCGGAGACAACATTACATCCACGCAAACCTTCCTTGTGCGCAAAGATATGTACGAAGCACTAGGCAAGCCGGATATGCGTACGCCGGAAGGCTTCTTGAATGCACTTGAGGCTGCGAAAAAAATGTATCCTGATGTGAATGGCCAACCGCTTATTCCACTAGGCATGTATGATTTCAGCGACACAGGCAACGCGTCGCTTCAACATTATATTCAGAACTTCCTTGCTATTCCTTACGATAAAGATGGTCAGCTGTATGATCGCAATACAGATCCTGAATACGTAAAATGGCTGAAAACAATGCGTCAAGCGAACGAAGACGGCTTGCTGTCGAAAGATATCTTCATTGACAAGCGCCCGCAAATGGAAGAAAAAATTGCACAAGGCCGTTATTTCGCAATGCTTTACGCTAGATCTGACCTTGCAAACCAACAAAATGCACTATTTGCAAATGATCCGAACTCCATCTACATTGCTGTAGACGGTCCTGCTAATACTAACCTTGATCAGCCGACGCTTGCTGGTCCATCGATCTCAGGTTGGACAGTTACACTGATCTCCAAAGATGTGAAAGACAAAGCGCGCGCGATTCGTTTCCTAGACTATTTGATCTCGGAAGAAGGACAGCATGATACGTTCTTCGGTAAACAAGGCGTAACTTGGGATAATATTGATGGCAAAGATCAGTTCTTGCCAGACGCATTGAATCTATTGAATACAGATCGTGGCGCTTTCGACAAGCAGCTTGGCGCATCCCACACGTTCTGGATGATGATGGATACGAACCTAACGCCAATCTGGTCTCCGCCAGCTGTTGAGCCATTCAAGCAATTGGAAGATTGGACTCGCGGCAAGGCGAAGAGCTTGTCGGAATTCGACCAGTTGAACCCAACTGGCACTTCAGCCGAAGGTATTATGAACACAAAAATAGATCAAGAGTTTGGTAAAGTATTGCCAAAACTAGTGCTTGCTAAATCGGATGCAGAGTTCGATAAAATTTGGGGCGATTTCCTAAAGAAACGTGAGACTCTTGGATTCAGCAAAGTACAAGCCTACAAACAAAAGAAATACGAAGAAAATGTTGCGAAGTTGGACGCAGCAAAATAATATAATCATTTCTACCACTTAGGGGGAAGACCCCAGCGAAAGGTACTCCAGAACCGGAAACGGTCTGGGGTGCTTTTTGTGCAATATAAGAATAGCTGTTTTTGCTTGATGGGGAAGTTAATCGAGTGAATGAAATACAGAGCGGAAGTGAGAGCATTATGGGCAGAAAATTTCGGTTACATCTTCAGTCTGCTACGAATTGGCTAGGACATCGATCGATGCAAAGCCGCCTTGTGGCGGCTTATATCGTCATATTATTAATCCCTAGCATCGGCGTATCGAACTATCTCTTTAATCAGATTAGGGATAGTTATATTAACGATACCTTTAAGCAAAGCCAATACTTGCTTGAAATGGAGAAAGTGAATGTTCTAAATCAGATTGAAGCTATGGAACGGGCTGCCCAGCTCACGCTATCGAAATCTGAAATTTCGGATTATATTTCAAAGGATGAAGAACTTCCTATTGAAGAGCTCCTCGACTTATATCGCGGCGCCCTTACCGACATGATCAACATTCAAATCAATAATCCAAATATTGTCCATCTTCGATTGTTTGCAAACAATGATCATATGTCCGAAGTTTGGCCGATTATTTTCCATGAACGCCGGATTCAAAAAGAGCCGTGGTACGCCAAGCTGAATCAATTGGATGGCAAGGAGATGTGGATATTCAAAGAGCAGGATCTCGACATTTTGCATCGTTACGTGACGGATGTTAACGAGCAAATGCCGAAGGTTTCACTCCTGCGCGTCGTGAATTCCGGAAGCAAGCGTATTGGGATTATCCAAGTCGAAATGCTGCTGAAGCAGTTCTCGCCTAAAGCGTTTGCCAATATTAAGGATGACGGGTCACAGATGATGCTTGCTGATGGCAACGGAACTATTTTTATGGATGACAATCAACCGTTTGTCGGCAGTGATCCAGAGCTTCATCAAGCCATTTTGCAAGAGTTCCGGGAAATGAATGAGCAAGGGGTTAAGGAAAAGCGATTTTCTGTAAATAAGCATCCTTATTTGCTGGTCTCCACGCCTGTGGAACAAGTCAGTGCGCATATTCTTAATGTGGTGTCGTTAAAAAATGTTGATGAACGCGTATCCAGAGCCGAGAGACAAATCATCGCTGCTAATATTATTTTGATCGGTCTATTGTCCTTCATAACGTATTTAATGAACTCCTTTATTCTCAAAAATCTGAGTCGTCTCACAGAGGCAATGAAGAAAGTAAGAAGAGGAGAAATGCCAACGGGGCTTCCTTTGGGCGGAGGCGGAGAAATAGGCGAGCTAGCGCATCATTTTAACAAATTAATTCATACAATTAATGAGCTAATTGCCCAGGGAGTTAAGAAGCAGGCGCTAACGAAAGAGGCGGAGCTGCGCACCCTGCACAGTCAGATCGACTCGCATTTTTTGTACAATACGCTCGAGAATATTAAGATGCTCGCAGAGATGGAAAACCAGCGGACGATATCCGATTCGCTTACCTCGCTTGGCGGGATGATGCGTTATAATTTCAAGTGGTCTGGCGAGTATGTAAGCTTACAGGATGAGCTTCGCCATATTCAGAATTATATTGCCGTCATGAATATTCGGTTCGACGAACCGATTCAGCTGGAACTAAATATTCCACCCAAGCTGCTGGAGATTGAAGTGCTGAAGATGTCCCTGCAGCCAATCGTAGAAAATGCAGTAAAACATGCATGGACAGGTGTGGAAGAGAGCACGAGCAAAATATTAATTGATGTTATTGAGGATGAGGAAGCAGGCATTATCATCAGGCTGAGAGATAACGGTATGGGTATTAAAGCGGCCCGCTTGGAGCGGTTAAATGAAATGATTCACACCGATAATAGTAACGGGATTTCTTCAGAGAAAGAAACTGGAAACGGAAAACAAGCGTTTGGAATCGGCCTGCGCAATGTTCATCAGCGTATTCGGCTTTATTATGGCAAGTCATATGGATTACAGGTATATAGCAGAGAAGGGCAATTCACAGAAGTAGTCATTACCCTTCCTAAGGTACTGTTGATGGGAGGAAGTTCCGGATATGAGAACAATGCTGATCGTAGATGACGAGAAAAATATCCGATTAGGGCTCAAGACGATGATAGAGAGAGAATTTCCCGAATTGTATCACATTCGAATGGCGATTCATGGAGAAGATGCGTTAACACAATATCGCAATGAACGAGCAGATATCGTAATTACAGATATTCGCATGCCGGTGATGGATGGAATTGAACTCATTAAACAGCTAACTCAGGTGTCGGAGCCGGAGCAGAAACCGATCTTCATTATTTTAAGCGGCTATGACGATTTCTCCTATGCAAAGGCTGCGATAGAATACCAGGTTAAAGATTATTTGCTTAAGCCGATTCGGCGGGACGAGCTGTTTGAATCACTCACAAAGAGCGAGCACACGCTGCAAGCACAAGCTGAATTAGCTGAGCGGGTAGCGGTAAGCGATACGTACCGTGAACAGCTGCGGATAAACAGGCTGAAGGAATGGTTCAGGCATAATGACCCTGCTTACGATTTTGCAAATGATCTGGAAGCTAAAATCGGATTTGAGCAGTTTACTAGACCATTTACTGTTGCCGTCCTGAATTATAAATCGGAGAGCGGCGACTCCATGAACAAAGAAGAGTTCAAGCTGCTAGTGGAGAAAATGATGCAGCCGATTAAAGGCGTACTGGATGTCTCGTTTCTAGATAGTGAAGGCAAGCTCGTACTGATCGGCAGCCCAGCATTGCAGTTCGAAGAATTGTTTAGGCAGGCTGGCGGGAAGGAGCTGGACGGACTGCGGATGGGGATAAGCGCCGAGGGGAATGAAATCGAAGATCTGTTTCATTGTTATAAGCAAGCTTCTGAGGCGCTGCAATATTCATTCATTTATTCGAATTGCCGTCTGCTGCATCATGAAGACATTCGAGCTAAGCGGCAGTATTATCCGGTGCCAGAAGAAGAAATTCGCAAGCTTGGCAACATGCTCGGAACCGATCGGGAACGGGAGGTTCAGGAGCTGCTGAAGCAAATTTTCCATACCGAGGATATACCAAATGTAGATATTGGCTACTTAAAGCTGGTAGGCAAAATGATCAATGAGCAGGTTCTGGACGAAGTATTTCGTATTTACGGTGAAGAGTCGATCGAGGTATTGAAGCTGTATCGTAAAGTGGGCAGTATGGATAATTTCCGCAGCTTTCACGACTATTATCGGAGCTTGGAGCTGCTGCTCTCAAGCGTGAACGACTATGTCAGAGGCATTCGCTCAGCATATAGCGAGCATTCAGAGATTAAAGCAGCGGTTAATTATATGGAGGATAACTATTATCGTCCGCTTAATATGGCTGTCGTGAGCAATTATGTTGGCCTTAATTACTCCTATTTCAGTGAAGCGTTCAAGGTTCATACGGGCGAGAATTTTGTATTGTTTCTAAAAAAAATTCGTATTCGCAAAAGCAAAGAACTGCTGCTCGAAGGCAATCAGAAGATGCAGGAAATCGGCAGCGCCGTTGGCTTTGAGAACAGCAAGCAGTTTTCTCGTGTGTTTAAGGAGCTTGAGGGAATATCGCCGCAGGAATATCGAATCAAAGTGAGATCAGATGCTGATCAGAGCAAAGAATCGGTAGAACATAAGGTTTAGAGGGGAGGAGCTGCGGGCTCCTCTTTTTTAATTTTCCTTTGTTAACCTCCGATTACGCTAACTTTCACTTTTCCATTGGCTTTCCATATCTCACTAAAACATGCCAGAGTAATTTTAATTCTTGCAGAACTTCTTTGTAGGTTCCTCTATCGCTCCAATGACTTGGATTTCGTTTCAAGTCCATAGCTGCTGCGCCAATCATATTAACATCAATAAAATCACTTTGCGCAATTCTTTTGGCTAGTGAAGGCATCGAAGGACCTCTGAAATTGATAGGAACCTCATCAACTAAAAGGGTAAAGGCACTATGCCAGTAAAGATCAATTGCATACTTTAAACATAGCTGTTCTAAGATTTGTCCTGTATGGGTGCCCTTAAATGATGGATCGGCAACAAGCGTCCTTACGTCTTCTTTAAGAGAAATGTCACCATGAACCTGAGCTTCGATATAGTGGTCAAGATTTCGATTTGGCTCTTTATTTGATGGATTTTGGAATGGTTTTTCAAGATTGACGAGCATATGGTCGATTAACTTTCGAACCGTCAGATTGCTTTCACCAATGGCAAAATTATTATAGAAGGCATCCCTCATGAGAGCAGCCAAAATAAGGTCAAATTCCTTATACGTCCCCTTTTCCTTAGGGTCTTGGTGAGAATCCAAATAAGTATAAGTGCAACGATGAGAGACCTCAGCGGATAAAAGAAAATAGCATGATCCAAACCGTGGAGCAGGTCCATCGGGATGTAACATGACATTGAGTGCCCCATACTTCGGCCGTTCGCTATTGGTTGAGCCATTTATTTGGTACGCTCCGCCAAACATTTTATTTTCCCAAACGTCTCGTTCACCACCTGGAAATGCTGATACACTTCCATTCGATAGGAAAGTCTCGAACTGGCTTTTATAGATCCCCTGCTCAAGCAGTGCTTCAGCAACGCTTTTCATGTTCGGATCTAATCGATCGGGATGAAAGTGCAGCGCAATACTTGCATGAGATTTTAGTTTAGAGACAGCATCTTCAAATGTCTTCAGCTCGATGCTGGACATTTTAAGGATTTCCCTCATTGTTTGCTCTACCTCATTTTTGCAGCTTCTTGCGTAATTTGTTATATACTCCTGAGCTAATTGCTGAGACCTCGATAATTCCATAGGCAGAAGAGTCCCTTCCCTTTTTTATAGAATCATAATACAGGATGGATAGTAAGGGAAATGCAGATAGCGTTATTAAAAATACTTTATTTTTTTCTGACAATAGAAAGTTATCATGTATAATGATTTACATATGTTGTAAGTATTTAACGTCACCATGTTTAATGATTCTAATAGGAAGACTACATGGCAGAGGTGGGGTAGTAATGGTGTGAGTCACTCCGTTCAAGAAGTTTACGAAAAAAAGACGGCAGGCTTGAAGCAAACGACGGAATCTGATCATGAAGTCGCTGTAAAAGCAGCAATTGTTCAGATGGTAGAACGTATGGAAGATTCGACTCTTTCGACGGGAATGCTGGCAAAGCTTATTTCGTACACTCCTTTTCATTTTGATCGTATCTTTCGCTTCACCACAGGCATTCCGCCTCGGCTGTATTTATCTGCTCTTCGCTTTCAATGGAGTAAAAAGCTACTATTGAAATCTACTTTATCAGTTACAGAGGTAGGTCAAACGGTGGGATACAGCAGTTTTAGCACCTTTTCTTCCAAATTCTCAAGTTTTATCGGGCTTTCGCCGCAGCAGTTTAGACATTTTATAGAGAGCAGGTTGCTTGGGCTCAATGAACTTCGATCCATTCGTTTGCCAGAGGGCATTAAGGCGCTTTCAGCCATAGAGGGGAATGTTAAGGCGTCAGAATCGCTTCATGGCGTGATTTGTATTGGCTTGTTTCCTAGGCCAATTCCTATGGGCAAGCCTATGGGATGCACCATGGTTTTTGAGTCAGGAGCATACGTGATACCGAATGTTCCCGATGGAACGTACTATATCATGTCTATCGCATTTTCATGGGATGCTTCTCTCGATGAGTATCTGCATCCGCAGCACTCTTGGCGTGGCAAGGCAAATGGGAAAATCACTGTAACAGATGGCGTTGCTAAAGGCGAATCCAATGTTACCCTTCGACCTCCAAAGTTTTATGATCCGCCTATATTGATTTCCTTTCCCGTTCTTGTTCAAGCTTTTCTTAATAGGCTGGAGGGATAAAAGAGAGCAAACTAGAAGAAGCAAAATTCACGGTTTATGGCTATTCTTTTTGTAGAGTCTTATCAGACTACTGCACAAAGAGGAGTGAACGTCATGTCACGTGTTATTCATTTTGAAATAGAGACTAGAAATCCCGAGAAAAAAATGTCATTTTACGAAGAGGTTTTTGGTTGGAAGTTCCAAGAGATGATGGAGGGGTACTGGATAATCATTACGGGCGAAGATGGTGAGGAAGGAATTGACGGTGGACTAATGCGCAGCTCTACAGAAGAGGCACTGCGAACCGTTAATTCAATTACCGTGGCGGATCTGGATGAATATTTGGGCAAGGTCGAGCGGGCAGGCGGCAAAGTTACCTCCGCCAAGATGGAAATCCCTGAAATTGGCGATTTTGCTTATTGTGAAGACTCTGAAGGTCTTGCTTTTGGCGTGATTCAGTTTTTCAAAAAAGAATGAACTAGACATTACATTGGGGGAATCGTTGTGAGCAATGTGAAAACGCAAAGCTATGAGAACCATGGGCAATATGCACCTTTGTATCATTTTATACTGGCGCCCATTGCGCTTATCTTATTTATCGCGTCGATTGTTCATATATTTAAAGAGCAATTCAGCTTCTCTTCGCTATTAATTTTTGGTCTTTCTGTATGTGTAGTTCTATTAGGGGCGGTTGTCCGTCAGTTCGCAACGAAGCTGCAGGATCGCAGCATTGTTCACGAGGAGAATTTTCGGCACTTCAGGCTTACAGGCAAACCATTGGATACAAGACTTAGCGTGCAGCAAATCATTGCTCTGCGTTTTGCGGAGGATGATGCTTTTCCTGCATTATGCGTGAAGGCTGTTGAAGCGGGAATGAATTCCGGGACGATCAAGAAATCGATTACGAAGTGGAGAGCGGATCATAACCGCGTTTAAAAGCAGGACGATAACAAGGAAAGAGCAAGGATGGGTTGCAGCCGTCCTTGCTCATTTTCTGTTTATATCTTTGGATATATACCGTTCTCATGTGTCATGCCAATACGCTTTTTTCTACTCATTAGCATTTCAATAAACAGTAGATTTGGTACCCAGCAAATCCAAGCAATAACGAAGAACGATTCATTCGTATCCGTTATTTTCCAAATGCCAGCTGCGAGTGCAGTATACAAGCGGAGTGTAATTGCAGCGCAGGTAAGAGCATAGTTTCTCGCCATCCAGCGTCCATGCTCAGCCTTATTCCGGTGGACGATAATGCTTTTTAACGCGCGATAAAGGGAATACAGCCAAAAAATAGATAAGGTGCCGAAGCCAACCTTTGCGATCAGCCCGCCGTTCGCGTAAAAAGCGAGATACAGGCCAGTGATGCCGCCAATTCCAATCATTGCAGCATAAATATAGCCGATCGTGCGGTGTACTTTTGGCGAGCGATGCCGAAACCGCCTGATGAATTGAAACCAGCCGATTGCAATCGCTATTCCAGCAGAAACGGCATGGCCCGATAGAACGCTGTACCATAGGTCAGGCATGCTTCCTTTTTCTGTGACAAAGCCCTGCTCCTTAATGCCGTCAGGTGATCCGTACAAAAGCAAGGCGTATGCCCCAACCGCTAACGCCAAAAAAGCCAATATTCCAAGTGACCACGAACGACCGGCACTTCCTCGTACACGCATCAGTTTACCTCCGAATTTCATCGTTATTTACTGTTAATGAAAATGTATCATTTAAGCTTATTCCGCCTCAAGCGGCTGGCGACGGAGCTGCGACTACGTCTTAAGTCTAATAGGTCGATCCGCAGATAAAGACCAAATTGCCTCAATTCCGACGGAGATCATGTTAACTTATTAATAGATTTTTAGATTTTTATCTTAAATTTTAATTTGGCGGTAATTGAGTTATTATAGTGTTTGTCAGATTTTATGAAGTTAAAGTATATTAAGATTCTCCATCAACATAAACTGTGTGTTGCGTGTGGTGGTTATGTACCTATCAGGGTGAATTACACAAGAGGAGGGACAGAGCAATGACTATATTAAATTTAACGGACAACACGTACGATAAGTTGGTTTCTGAACAGGATGCCGTCTTGGTGGAATTTTGGGCGGAATGGTGTACGCTCTGTAAACAAATGAAGCCGATTCTAGAGGAAATCGACCAAGCTTATGCAGGAAAAGTAACGGTGGCCATGGTGGATGTAGCGACGGAAACGAAGGTGACAGAGCAAATGGGAGTCATGAGTTTACCAGCTTTGTTTATTTACAAAAAGGGTGAGCTAGTGGGGAAAGTGACAGGATTTGTACCGAAAGAAACGTTAACGGGCGCCATCAATCAACTCATCCCATAGTGGATTTAAATCAAATCAAGTTACTGCTGATCTAAAGTCAGCAGTTTTTTTATGGAAATAGTTGTTGACAATATAGGGTAGGGGGGTATACTATACGAATGTAAATCAAATCAAGGAGGAATACGATATGTCAGGAAATTCAAATGCTATGGCTAATGTGAATCCGCTAAGATGGAAGGCATTGTTCTTGCTATGCTTGGCTCAGTTCATCGTTATCATGGATACATCTATCATCGGGGTTGCTCTTCCAGCTGTTAAAGAAGCACTTGGTTACTCGCAAAACAACCTGCAATGGGTATTTAATGCGTATGTCATTTTCTTTGGGGGATTATTGCTGCTAGGAGGCCGACTTTCCGATCTATTCGGTCAACGCAAGATGTTTATGCTTGGGTTTATAATCTTGTCACTTGCTTCGCTGTTAGCCGGATTAGCTTGGTCCCAGGAGTCGATGAATATTGGCCGCGCCATTCAGGGATTTGGATCTGCGCTAATCGCTCCAGCTGCATTGACCATCATCATGCAACTTTTTGTCGCTAACCCTAAGGAGTTAAACAAAGCTTTCGGCTTCTGGGGAGCATCCGCAGCAGCAGGCGGAACCGCCGGGGTTTTCCTTGGAGGAGTCATCACGGAATGGCTCAGTTGGAATTGGACATTCCTGATCAACATCCCCGTTGGCTTGTTCGCTATTTTGTACAGTCTGTATGTCCTTCCAAAAGGAACAAAAAGCAAAGGCAGCATCGATATCTTAGGATCACTGACGGTCACAGCTGCGTTGGTGCTGGCGGTATATGCGATCGTCACTTCGGAGCATAACGGATGGGGGGCGCAAACATTTGGTCTATTGGCCATTGCTGCTGTACTGTTCATTCTGTTTCTGATCGTGCAAGCGAAGAAAAAAGACCCGCTCGTACCTCTACGGATATTTAGAGCTCCAAATCTACTTGCGAGCAATATCATTTTGGCAACTCTTTCAGGTGCTTGGATTCCGCTTTGGTTTTTCTTGAATCTGTATCTTCAACAGGTTTTGAACTATTCGGCATTCATGGGCGGGGTTGCTCTGGTGCCGATGACGATCCTCATCATGATCTTGATGGTCGCAGTCATGGGAAGGCTTGTCGGCAAGTTCGGCATCAAAGGAAATCTCGTCATTGGCATGCTTATATTAGCAGGATCACTGTTGCTGTTCGCTGGGAATACGCCAGAGGATGGAAACTTCGTTACCAACGTACTATGGGCTTCTCTACTCGGGGCACTTGGCATGTCAATGGCTTATATCCCGGCAACGATTTCCTCCTTGTCAGGGGCAAGGCCGGAAGAGTCCGGTTTGGCGTCGGGCTTATCCAATATGAGCTATCAGATTGGTTCAGCCATTGGATTAGCTGTCATGGTTGCTGTATCTTCTTCCTGGACAAAAGGGGAGCTGGATAAAGGGATCGATCAAATCGCAGCATTAAATACGGGTTTTCACTCCGCATTCGTTGGAGCAGCTATCATTGCTATCGTGGGTGCACTTATCGCGTTGATTTTTATTCGTAAAGGGAAAACGTCAGAGAATTGAATATGAGATAGCATAATAATCAGTCGTGTTATTCACGGCTGATTTGCTGCTTTATCAGAACTTTGCAACGGATAGGGTTAGGGGGTATAATAGGGCATAAGGGGAGGGGATAAGCCATGGAAAATGAATTAACGGTTGCATCCGCTGGACATGAAAATCATCACCACCATCAACATAGCCATCACTCCGAGAAGACCAAGATAAACCTGACCAGTCGCCTGAACCGAATTGAAGGGCAAATTCGAGGGATCAAAGGGTTAATCGAAAAAGATACGTACTGCGATGACGTACTCAATCAGATCGCGTCGGTTCAATCGGCTCTAAACGGCGTCGGAAAATTACTTCTCGAGAACCATATGAAAAGCTGTGTCGTTGAAAAAATTCAATCGGGTGAACATGGAGTCATTGATGAGTTGTTGACGACAATAAATAAACTAATGAAATGATAATCGGAGCAAATGTGCTTGTGTACATTTGCTTTTAAATTTTATTCATCAACTTCGCTTGACAAATATAGGGTACGGGGGTATTCTATACTTATCGTTACCATTAATTACAAAGGTTGTGTTGGAGCTTGACTCTTCGTATATTAGCCTTAGCATCTCCACTCTCATAAGGTGCGGAAGAAGTGGGTTTGCCATTCGAACTTTGGCTGGATGAAGCGTTCACCGGCTTGGAAGTGTCGATTCTAATAAAATCGGATATGCAGGCTGCACCCTTGGAGCAAGTGACCCGTTTGCGAAAGGAAAGTGTGACTAAGCTTGTCGGTTGAATCAACTTCAAGGAAGTCATCAATAATTTATTATTTTGTCGTTAATATACTATAGGGGAGTATTGTATATTAACAAAACAAGTGAGACGGAGGAATTAATAATGAAAAACGTTATGTTAAATGTAGAAGGAATGACTTGTGGCAGTTGTGTTCGTAGGATTGAAGGTGCAGTCGAAACTCTCGGTGCCAAAGCGACTGTTGATCGAGCCGCAGGCCTGGTTGAATTGGTGTATGACGACAGTGAAGTCTCATTGGATGCCATTGTCGAAACGATTGAGAAACAGGGTTACGATGTCGTGAAATAAAAAAGTCACATAGTTAAGATGGTAATACGACAGAAGAATAGGTGATGATCATGAGCAGTTCTAATCAAGCAGTATCTAATCAACAAGCCACACTACAGATCACTGGCATGACTTGCGCAGCATGTGCGAGCCGTATAGAGAAAGGCCTGAATAAGCTGGAAGGCGTTGCACATGCAAACGTGAACTTCGCCATGGAGCAAGCATCCGTCAACTTTGACCCTACTCAAGTGAACATGTCCCAATTGGAGCAGAAAATTCAAGCCCTGGGATACGGTACGGTGAAGGAGTCCATTGACTTCGATATTGTAGGCATGACCTGCGCAGCATGCGCCACGCGCATCGAGAAGGGCCTTAACAAAATGAGCGGCGTAAAAGCGACGGTAAACTTAGCTTTGGAGACGGCGCATGTGGAATTTATTCCATCCATGACAAGTGCTGCAGATATGATCAAGAAAGTTGAACAGATCGGCTATAAAGCTAAACCAAAGAGCGAGCAGACGAATGAAAGCGATCATAAGAAAAAAGAAGTCCGCAGCCTGCAGATCCGGTTGATTGTATCAGCTATTCTCTCTTTGCCGCTTCTCTGGGCAATGGTTGGGCATTTCTCCTTTACGTCATGGATATGGGTGCCTGAGATTTTCATGAATCCATGGTTCCAATTGATATTGGCTACCCCGGTACAATTCATTATTGGCAGCCGTTTCTATGTCGGAGCCTATAAGGCGCTGCGCAATGGCAGTGCGAATATGGATGTATTGGTAGCGCTCGGCACATCTGCCGCCTACTTCTATAGTGTTTACTTAACCATCGAATCAATAAATGCATCCGCACATCATCAGGTTGAGATGTATTATGAGACGAGTGCCGTGCTGATTACGTTAATCTTGCTGGGTAAATTATTTGAAACGCTGGCGAAAGGCCGATCTTCCGAAGCGATTAAAGCATTGATGGGTTTACAAGCCAAGTCGGCTATCGTCATACGGGATGGTCAGGAAGTTAGTATTCCAATAGAAGAGGTAGTAACTGGAGATGTATTCCTAGTTAAACCCGGCGAGAAAGTGCCAGTCGATGGTGTAGTGCTTGAAGGGTTATCGGCAGTTGATGAATCGATGTTAACCGGTGAAAGTATCCCGGTAGATAAGCAGACAGGAGATCAAGTCATTGGAGCAACGCTGAACAAAAATGGCGTGCTTAAAGTTAGAGCGACTAAAGTCGGAAAAGAAACGGCGCTTTCCCAAATCATCAAAGTCGTAGAGGAAGCGCAAGGCTCGAAAGCGCCGATTCAAAGGGTGGCTGACGTGATCTCTGGAATATTCGTCCCGATCGTTGTAGGGATCGCGATCGTCACTTTCTTGATCTGGTACTTCGCTGTTGATGCAGGCAATTTCGCAGAGGCGTTGGAGAAGGCAATTGCCGTTCTGGTTATAGCATGCCCGTGTGCGCTAGGTCTTGCTACGCCAACATCGATCATGGCTGGTTCGGGTCGATCCGCTGAACTCGGTATTTTGTTCAAAGGCGGCGAGCATTTAGAATCCACGCATCGCATTAACACCATTATATTGGATAAAACGGGAACGGTAACGAAAGGCAAGCCGGAATTGACGGATGTACGGATTGAGCAAGGCTATAATCGGGAACAGCTCTTGTCCTGGATTGCTGCAGCGGAGAAGAATTCGGAGCATCCGCTTGCGGAAGCGATCGTGGCTGGCATTCAAGAGCAAGGTATTTCTCTCCCATCGACCGAATCCTTTCAAGCGATACCTGGGTTTGGCATTGAAGCTACAGTTCAAGGGAACGAATTGCTAATAGGAACCCGAAAGTTATTGGCGAAAGCTAACGTGAACGCGGAGTCCGCTTTTGAGGAAATGAGCCGACTGGAGTCGGTTGGAAAAACAGCGATGCTGGTTGCGGTTAACGGGAAGTACGCTGGTATGGTAGCCGTAGCGGACACGATTAAAGAAACTTCGAAGCAGGCAGTTGCCAGATTAAAGCAGCTCGGTTTGGAAGTCGTGATGATGACAGGCGACAATGAACGTACGGCGAAAGCCATTGCGAGCCAAGTTGGAATCGACCATGTGCTGGCGGAAGTGCTGCCCGATGGCAAAGCCAACGAGGTCAAGCGATTGCAAGAAAGCGGTAAGAAGGTCGCAATGGTTGGAGATGGAATTAACGATGCGCCGGCATTGGCAATTGCGGATATCGGGATGGCTATCGGAACGGGAACCGATGTGGCCATGGAGGCTGCGGATGTTACTTTAATGCGCGGTGACTTGAACAGTATTCCGGACGCGATCTCGATGAGTAAGAAAACGATGGTAAACATTAAGCAAAACTTGTTCTGGGCGCTTGCTTATAATGTCATCGGCATCCCGATTGCAGCGCTTGGATTCCTTGCACCATGGCTCGCCGGAGCAGCTATGGCTTTAAGCTCCGTCTCCGTTGTACTGAATGCGCTGCGTCTACAAAGGGCAAAAGTTTAAAGTTATTCAGATCATGGAGGCTAAAATGAAACGAATTTATTTGATCGGATTGCTAGCTGTACTCGTTCTTGTTGCTGCTTGCGGAAAACAAAATAAACAAGAAACAGATAATCATGGTGCTCATGGCGGGAATTCTCAAGTGGCATCACCCGCTGCATCCAGTGCCGGAGAGCACGGAGCTCACGGAGAAGAACATTCTGGTGAGACGAAGAAGCTTGAGACGAATGCTGAATGGAAATGGTCTGAAGAAACGCCGAAATCTGGAGAGAACACCGTAATAACCGTACAAATTCAAGATACGGACGGAAAGGCCATCGAGGCATTTGATATTAATCACGAGAAGAAGCTTCATCTCATCGCAGTCAGCAAAGATTTATCTTACTTTGACCACATCCATCCGGAGTACAAAGGGAATGGGCAATTCGAAATCACGACATCGTTCCCTTCCGGTGGAGATTACAAGTTATTCGCCGACTATATTCCTACCGGCGGATCAGCCACAACGAAGTCCGAATGGATCAAGGTAGAAGGGCTAGCCGCTGAACAAGTTCCGATTAAACCATCGGATGAACATTTCGTGATTGTGGACGGGGTAGAAATCACACTCGAAAACAATCATCCGGAAGCCGGCAAAGAAATGGAGTTGAACTTCAAACTTTCGGATGCGAAGTCCAAAGATCCGATAACGGATTTAGAGCCTTACCTAGGCGCAGTTGGGCACGTTGTGATTCTAAGCGAAGATACAGAGCAGTATTTGCATGTACACCCGATGGAGGAAAAAGCGAAAGGCCCGGAGGCGAAATTCATGACGATTTTCCCGAGTGCTGGTGTATATAAGATTTGGGGGCAATTTCAACGAAACGGTAAAACGTTTATCAGCCCTTTTGTAGTTGAAGTGAAATAAACGAATCTTAAGTCCGCGTAAAATCGCGGGCTTTTTTTTAGTTATTGGACAATGTTCCTGTCATCTGACACAAATAGGCTATGGTATAGTAAGGAAATAGATTGAAAATATAAAATGACTTTACATAGATAGGATAGGTGGGACGGCTTGAAACAACGCATATTGCTCGTAGAAGACGATCGATCGATTAGCGAAATGGTAGAGGCTTATTTGACGTTGGAAGGCTTCCATATCGTACATGCGGCAGATGGTGAAGAAGCACTGCGGTTATTTTCTCAGGAAACGTATGATTTAATATTGCTGGATGTCATGCTGCCTAAGCTGAATGGCATTGATTTTTTGAAGAAGATTAGGGAGCATAGTCTGCTTCCAGTCCTCATTTTATCTGCTAAGGATGGCGATGTGGACAAAGCTTTAGGATTAGGATTCGGAGCGGATGACTATCTGGCCAAACCGTTCTCTATGATCGAACTGCTCGCAAGAGTAAAAGCTGCGATTCGCAGAGCAACGCTATACTCAGGTGTTCGGAATCAGGAAGCCTCGAACGTACTTCGTGTTCATGAACTTACAATCGATACGGATAATATTGATGTAAGTAAACGGGGCAAGTCGATTAAGCTTACTTCAAAGGAATGGCAGATCATAAAGCTTCTAACGATGAACCCAACCAAAGTGTTTACGAAGGAGCAAATTTACAGATCGGTATGGAATGATGATTACTTTGGAGACGAGAACGTTATAAACGTTCATATCAGCCGTTTGAGAGAGAAGATCGAAGACGATCCATCATCGCCGCAATATATAAAGACGTTATGGGGCATTGGATATAAGCTGGGAGAATTTTAATATGGTTTATAGTTTAGTAGGTATCATTGTCATACTCGCCATTTTAAATGTCATTCAGTATCAAATGAAGCGCGCTAGAAGCTCCGACTTACGGTATATTGCAAACCAAATCAGCAGACAGCTAGAGCAGCAATCTTCGGAAACGCTGCTTCTCATGACAGATGATCGCGAATTGAAACTTCTGCTGGTCGAGTTAAACCGCCTCTTCACAGATAATCAAAATAAGCTGGCGCAGTTTACTAAAACGAATCATTCCATGAGGAAAATGCTTGCTAACTTCTCGCATGATCTAAAAACACCGCTAACCGTCGTGCTCGGCTATGCCGAGATGATACAAGGCAGCCGCGAGATGGCATCTGAAGAAAGAGAACGTCTTCTGCGGCTGATTCATGGAAAAACGCTGGAGATCATTAAGCTAATGAACGGTTTTTTCGATCTAGCTAGATTAGAAGCGRGTGACAACGACATCACGCTATCGCGAATACATATGAACGAGCTATGCAAAAAAAGCATTTTGTCCTTTTACGATTTGGTGCAGGCAAGCGGCTATGAAGCAGATATTCAAATTCCAGAAGAAGCGATCTATGCTTTAGGAAACGAGGAAGCGCTGGAGCGGGTGCTCAGCAATTTATTGTCCAATGCCATTCGTTACGGCAGCGATGGGAAGAGAATTGGGCTTGCTATGAGCGTTGACGATTCGTATGTTAGGATTGACGTTTCGGATTGCGGCAAAGGGATTAGCGCTCGAAATCAAGAGCTTGTTTTTGAAAGGATGTTTACGCTGGAGGAGTCTAGAAACAAGGCTTTCCAGGGAAGTGGATTGGGCTTAACGATTACGAAAAGACTCGTGGAGGAAATGAATGGCGAGATTACATTGCATAGCATCCCGTTTGAGAAAACGACGTTCACGGTTAAGCTCAAACACATGACCTATTAGCAACTTAAGATTTTTGTTAGAAATAAGCAACAAATAAGATAAGGGTGTTCGATAAACTGAGAACTAGTTACAACATGGAAAGAAGGAGAGAACGAGTGGATTATATTTTGAGAACGAGCGGCCTGACGAAAGCATTTGAGGGCAAAGAAGTCGTAAGCAATGTAAGCATGAGCGTGCGGAAGGGCGAAATATACGGCTTCCTTGGCCCAAATGGCGCAGGGAAAACGACCGTTATGAAAATGCTCACGAATTTGATTAAGCCGACTGCGGGGCAAATCGAATTGTTTAATGAGCCGCTTAGGCCTAACACGTATGATGTATTTAAAAGAATGGGAAGCATCATTGAAATGCCGGTTTTTTATGACAAGCTGACTGCCAAACAAAACCTGCAGCTGCATAACGAGTACATGGGCTGCCATGATGACAAGGTTATCGGAGAGGTGCTCGGCATGGTTGCCCTGCGTAACGTGGATGATAAAGCGGTCAAAAACTTCTCGCTCGGGATGAAGCAAAGACTGGCGATCGCTAGAGCGATTATGAACAGACCTGAATTGCTCATATTGGATGAGCCGATTAATGGGCTTGATCCTGCCGGCATTAAAGAAATTCGTAACCTGCTTCAAATGCTAAGTACAGATTATGGAGTTACTATTCTCATATCGAGCCATTTGCTCAGTGAAATAGAGCAAATGGCCAATACGATTGGCGTGATCAGTGGCGGCAGGCTCATTAAACAGGTGTCGATGGCAGATGTTAGGGGCCAGAACTCGGAATATATCGAGCTCATAACGCCGGATCGGACAAAGGCATGCGCTGTGCTAGCCAACGAGCTCCAGCTCACTAATTTTAAAATTATAAATGACAATATGATTCGTATCTTTGAATCGGGAGCGATGCAGACGACGATTTCAAAGTCGCTTGCACTAAATGATGTGAATATCGAGTCGCTGAACAAGAAGTACACTTCTTTGGAGCAGTATTTCCTCGATTTGATTCAAGGGGACGAGGTGAAGCATTCGTGATTAAACTTATGAAGCTGGAAATAGCGAAAATGGGATTAGGCTGGTATGTGAAGGCAGCGATCATAGCGAATGTCTTGATTGTTACGCTAATGTTCATGATCGGTTACTTTGAGGGTGTAGAAGTAAAAAATGAGATCGCAAATATTGGAGAGCTGTATATTATAGCTGGCGCTATGGTTAGATCGACGTTTATCGTCATGGCTGCCGTTCTAATTAGCAAGTTAATCATTGATGAGTATAAGAAAAAAACAATTCTAGTTATGTTTATGTACCCGGTTAGTCGCAAAAAGCTGTTTGCTTCCAAGCTGGCGATTGTAGCTATCCTTACTTTTGTTGCAATCGTCATCTCGCATATTTTCACATTGTCCATGCTTATTGGCATAAATCATTTTTTTCATATTATAGAGGAAGCGCCTGTACCGATGGATTATGCTGCGCAGCTAGCAAGCATCGTAAGTTTTGCTTTTGCAGCAGCAGGAGCAAGTTTAGTGCCGCTTTATTTCGGCATGCGCAAGCATTCGGTGCCTGCAACTATTCTCTCTTCACTCCTAATCGTCATGCTGACGAGTTCGAGCAATCCTGTCTTCTCACTGGCAACCATCATTTACATTCCGCTTGCTTTAGCAGTATTTGGCGTAGCGATCGCCTGGTCAACGGTTCGGCATATCGAGAATAGGGATGTTTTGTAACACCAAAATCTATTAATTATCATAGAATATTTGAGGGTGAATAAACTAGAATCGAGATTGGTGGTGGATGACGGCAATACGATTTTGGCAAAGTAGAAATCAACAATGGCTACGGGTAAGCAAAAGGGGACCACATCGATGTGATCCCCTTTTGCTTGTAAAGCTTAATACTTATGCGTCTTCCCATTTCTGTTTGAAGAACAGCTGATATACCTTGGTAACAACGATTTTCAGCATCATATATACCGGTATAATAATGATTACGCCTATGATTCCAAAAGCGTCACTGCCCACCAGCACCAATAGAATAGTTGTAATAGGGTGAATATCGAGCTGTTTTCCGAAAATATAAGGTGAAATAATATTATCCTGTATTTGTTGTGAGAGTAGAATGACCACTAATGACCAAATCGCAACAGTTGGCGATTCAATTAAACCAATAATGACGATCGGTACAGCAGACAGTATGGCACCTATAAAAGGAATAAAATTCATAATAACAGCAACGACAGTCAGTAAAAGAGCATAGGGCAAACCGATGATAAGGAAGCCGATATACATCAGAACACCGAGCGCCAGATTTACAACAACTCTCCCCACAATGAATCCGCTTAGAGCCGTATCAATCTCCTGCATCGTTTTTTTACCTTCAGCATGGTACCTCTTAGGCATGAAGCTGACGATTTTCTGGCCGAATTTATCCCCTTCCTTCAACATGTAAAAAAGAAGAATAGGGAAGGTGAACAAAATGAGTGCGAAATTAGAGATAAAAGAAAACATCCCCGTTAAATAGTTAGTCAACAATGAAAATCCTTTATTCAGGTATTCGGTTATTTTTGAAAAAGGACTTACATCTTCAGGTAAAATGTCTGCTAAAAACCCGTTCTGTTCCAGATCTTGCAGCTGCTTGCCTAACGTATTGAAAAGATTAGGCGCATTATTTACTAAATTGAAAAACTGAGTGCGAAGCGAAGGAAATACGCCAACGATAAATAAACTAAACAGCACAGCAGCTGCTAAATAAATAATGAGAATGACCCAAGGTCTCTTTAATTTAGGTCGCTCCATCCAGTTTACAAGCGGGCGTAGTAGATAATAGAAAAAAGAGGCGAGCATCAACGGAATCATAACAATACTGAACAAAGAAACGAAGGGCTTGAAAATAAAATCGACAAGTGATGCTAAATAAATAATGGCAAGAACTAAAATTACAGCGAAACAAATTTTAATAAATCGGTTTAAAGAAATCAGGGCGCTCACTCCATCAGCTATGAATTGTTTTTAGTATCGAATATTATTATCGCCATTAATAAATTCGTTTAGACTAAGGGAAATCTTTTCTGTTTCTGTTTCATTTTAAAAGATTATGTACATATTATTGCATAAAAACAGTGAGGAATCTAACTCGTAAACTAATATTGAAAAATAGTTTATCAGAGTTTCGTTTGCTGAAAATTTCATAAATATTTTTAAAGTAATGATTGTAGTAATGAGTAAAACGGAGATTATATTTACAAAAAGAAAATACATATTTTATTAAATGTAATTATATAACAGTATAAACCTAACAAATAACTATCACCGAAATGTAATACATCACATTAAAGCTTGACAGCGTTTACTATAAACATTAGTATATGATCCATTAGAGTAATGAAATCCAAAAACAAGAATATATATATTGAATATGCTATAAATTATAGTTGCAGTTAAATTGTTTTATGCTTATATTAGATATGATAAATCTATGGTTTGAAAATTCGGAAAATTATGAATATTGCAAGTTTAGAATCACTACGTTAGGAGGATTCTATTGAAAAAAGAGCTGCTGAAAATTGAGAATTTGACGACTTCTTTTCGAATTGCGGATCGTTATTACGCAGCAGTGGATGATGTGACGCTAACGGTAAAAGAAAATGAAGTTCTTGCCATAGTGGGGGAATCGGGCTCCGGCAAGAGTGCGCTGGCCTATTCCATCATGGGCCTCCATACGAGAGCAAAGATAGAAGGAAATATTTATTACCAAGGACAGGACATTGTCCAGATGTCACCCTCCACGCTAAATAAGCTGAGAGGGAAAGAAATAGGCATGATCTTCCAAGACCCATTATCCGCATTAAATCCCCTTATGATTATCGGTACTCAGATTGAAGAAGTTATTCTCCTGCACCAGCCCAAACTCTCTAGTAAGGAAAGAGCGGACAGGGCGATCGAGCTTTTAACTAAAGTGGGTATTCCTCGCCCAGAGCATACATACGGGCGTTACCCCCATGAATTGTCCGGCGGGATGAGGCAGCGTGTCATTATTGCCATCGCGATTGCCAATGATCCTAAGCTATTAATTGCAGATGAACCGACTACAGCACTGGATGTAACGATACAATTGCAAATTCTTGAATTGCTGCGGCGATTGAAGGATGAAAGCAAGGCTGGCATTGTATTAATCACGCATGACTTGGGCGTTGTGGCCGAGATGGCTGACCGAGTCGCTGTTATGTATGCCGGACAAATTGTTGAAATTGCCGATATCTACACAATCATTGCTAAAGCACAGCATCCCTATACCAGATCATTATTGCAATCGATACCAACTGTGAATGAAGCAAAGTCTAAGCTCCATGTTATTCAGGGAATTGTGCCATCTCTTCAGAACCTCCCGAGGCAGGGCTGCCGTTTTCGATCGAGGACGCCTTGGATTGCTGAGGCTGCACATGAAGCGAACCCGGAAATGCATGAGATTTCTCCGGGCCATTTCGTCAGATGCAGCTGCTACAAGCATTTTCACTTCCCTGACGAGAAGGAGGATCATCAACATGTCATTTCTTGAGATCAGCGATCTAAAGGTACATTTTCCGAATCGCGGGAGTCTTTTCAGTAAAAAGGGTCCACCGATCAAAGCGGTAGACGGTATACAATTCTCCTTGGAGCAGGGACAGACCTATGGACTAGTAGGTGAGTCTGGCTCTGGCAAGACCACGACAGGCAGAGCCATCATAGGCTTAAATGCAATTACATCAGGAAGTGTTCTCTTCCAAGGCCAGCAGCTTGCTGCAGGCGGACTTCGAAGCCATGCAGGCTTCCGCAGAGATATTCAAATGATCTTCCAAGATCCCTATTCCTCCTTGAATCCTAAGAAACGCGTGCTTGATATTATCGCTGAGCCGCTGCGAAATTTTGAGAAGCAGTCTGCTGGCGAAGAGAAGCGTAGTGTACAACAATTACTAGAGCAAGTGGGCTTGAGCCCAGAATCGATTTATAAATATCCTCATGAATTTTCAGGAGGCCAGCGGCAGCGAATCGGGATTGCGAGAGCCATCGCTTTAAAACCAAAGCTGATTATAGCCGATGAACCTGTGTCAGCGCTGGACGTATCTGTTCAAGCGCAGGTACTAAACTTCATGCAGGATATTCAGAAGGAGCTAAACCTTACTTATCTGCTCATTAGTCATGATCTCGGCATTATAAGGCATATGTGCGATCATATTGGCATTATGTACAAAGGCCGTTACGTTGAACGAGGAACGACAGCTGATATTTTCAATCAACCTCAGCATATTTATACGAAGCGTCTTATCTCGGCTATTCCTGACATTGATCCAACGAAACGAGAGGAAAAACACTCGTTTCGCAAAGCGGTAAAGGCGGAATATGAACAAGCCTATGAGAATTATTTTGACGAGGATGGTTTGGCTTATCCGTTAAAACCCGTTTCAGAAACACATTTCGTGGCTTTGCCTGGGAGAGGGTGAGGACGATGTGGCGCACAGTTTTACGAAGAATAGTCATAATGATCCCTCAAATTATATTGTTAAGCATCCTCGTCTTTCTAATAGCCAAGGCCATGCCGGGGGATGCATTGACTGGAATGATCGATCCGAGTATTGATCCAGCTGCAATGGATGCACAGCGTGAGAGGCTAGGCCTCAACAATCCGTGGTATGTGCAGTATTGGGACTGGATTACGAAAGCTGTGCAAGGTGACTTCGGACAGTCGTTTCGTTTCAAAATGCCAGTGTCTGATCTGATTGGCCAGCGCATGATGAATACCGTTTGGTTATCCATCGTCACTCTAATCCTTACTTACTTGATTGCAATACCGCTTGGGATTACAAGCGGACGCTATAACGACACATGGGGAGATCGATTGATTACAAGCTATACCTATATTGGATTTGCAGCCCCGCTATTTATTTTCGCTTTATTGATGTTATGGGTGTTCGGCTTTCATTTTGGTTGGTTTCCAACAGGGGGAAGCGTCGCTCCAGGACTGGAACCAAGTACTCTTCAATATGCTATGAGCAAATTTTATCATTTGCTGCTCCCAGCCATCTCGATGGCTCTTATCGCAACCGTGTCGACGGTTCAATATCTTCGAAGCGAAATCATTGATACGAAGCAAAAGGATTTCATTATCACAGCAAGAGCAAAAGGCGCCTCAGAATCCCGCGTTTATAATCGCCATATTTTAAGAAATTCGTTATTGCCGATCGCAGCTTTTTTTGGTTATGAGATTACTGGACTCATCGGAGGCACGGTGTTCATAGAGGGTATCTTCAGTTATCCAGGAATGGGTCAACTATTCTTAAGCTCAATCGCTCTGCGGGATTTCAGCGTCGTTACTGCGCTTGTTTTATTGTATGGAGTGGCCTCTATTGTCGGGGCATTAATCTCTGACATTGTTTTGAGTATCGTTGATCCTCGTATTCGAATTAAATAAGAACTCGAGATGTTGAGGTGAAAGAAATGAGAAAGACGAACATTCCCATAACCGCGCTCCAGGTGCCGGATAAAAGCCCGTCAAGCTTGAATATTATTTGGCGGGAAATCGTACGAGACAAAGTCGCATTCGTATCATTAATTTTTTTGAGCGTAGTTATTCTTTCTGTGTATGGGATCTCTCTTGTTCTGAATCAGGAGCAAATTGTATCGGTTGATTTATTCGCACTGAAAAAGCCGCCGTCATCCGAGCATTTGTTAGGTACGGATTATGGAGGCCGCGATGTTTTTGGGCAATTAATTATTGGGACTCGAAATTCATTAACGATTGCTATTATTGTTACTGCATTTACAGGAGTAATTGGCGTATGTGTTGGACTCATTTCTGGTTATTTCGGCGGTACGGTTGATAACATCTTTATGAGATTTGTTGACTTTTTTATGATCCTGCCGACCTTGATGATCGTGATTGCGTTTGTTACAGCCGTACCCAAATATAATATTTGGTCTTTCTCGCTTATTATGACCGCTTTTTTGTGGATGGGGATTGCAAGATTAATTCGTTCAAAAGCGCTGCAGGAGAAGGAGCTTGATTATGTTCAGGCATCCAAAACATTAGGCTCCTCCAATTTTAAAATCATGATGGTCCAGGTATTGCCGAATTTAAGCTCCATCATAATTGTAACGATGACTTTGAACTTGGCGGCAAATATCGGTTTGGAGTCTGGACTATCGTTTCTTGGCTTCGGGTTTCCAGAGAGCATGCCCAGCTTAGGCACGTTGGTCAGCTATGCTAGAGACCCGCAAACGCTCGAGCTTAGATGGTGGATATGGTTACCTGCATCGATACTGATTTTGGTACTGATGTTGAGTATAAACAATGTCGGTCAAGCGCTAAAGCGTGCGACAGATGCAAGACAAAGAAAAGGATAATAAAGGAGGAGAATGATGGTGAAGAAGAACACGATGTTTTCAAGGTCTTTATTTTTACCGCTTATGGTGGCATTGCTAGTCTTTCTTGCAGCTTGTTCATCTAATAACGGGAGTGTAGACACGCCGAGCCCGACTGATGGTGCGGCGAAGCCCACGGAGAGTGCCGCTCCTGCGGAAACCGAGAAGCCTGCTCCAGACGATGGTCTTTATTCCATTGAGGATTTCAGCAATGTGAAGAAAAATGAGGGCGAAGCCATAAAGGGTGGTTCCATTACATTTGGCCTTGTATCAGATACACCATTTGAAGGGACGCTGAACTGGAACTTTTATTCCGGTGATCCGGATTCACAAGTACTAAACTGGTTTGATGAAGGGCTGCTTACTTGGGATAAAAGCTATGTATATACGAATGATGGGGCAGCAACGTATGAAGTGTCTGAGGATGGCAAAACATTTACGCTTACGATTCGCGATAATGTAAACTGGCATGACGGCAAGCCAGTAACTGCAGAGGATTGGTTATTCGCTCATGAAGTCATCGGCAACCCCAAATATGACGGTCCACGGTATGATTCGAATTTCACTAATATCGTAGGGATGACGGAATTCCATGAAGGAAAAGCAAAAACGATCTCAGGAATTGAAGTTTTAGGCGAGAAAAAGCTTAAAATTACGTATATTCAATCATCTCCTTCCCTTTTGACCGGTGGTGTATGGAATTATCCATTAGCGAAGCACATATTCGGCAATATGGATGTGGCTAGAATTTCGGCTTCTCCAGAGGTTCGTGAGAAACCAATCGGCTTCGGGCCATTTAAAGTAAAAAGCATCGTTCCTGGGGAATCTGTTGTTTTTGAGAAAAATACAGATTACTGGCGCGGTGAGCCTGCACTAGATGAGGTTGTATTGAAAGTAATTAATCAAACAACCGTCGTACAACAATTGAAAACTGGCGGCGTCGATCTCGTTGATTCCTTCCCGGCGGATCAATATCCAGATAATGCGAGTCTATCAAATCTTGAATACTTAGGTGCAATTGACCGTGCATATACGTATATTGGCTTTAAACTAGGCAAGTGGGATGCTGAGGCTGGCAAAGTCGTTCCTGATCCAAAATCGAAAATGGGCGATGTAAACCTGCGGAAAGCGATGTGGCATGCGGTCGATAACGATCAGGTCGGCAAGCAATTCTATCACGGCCTGCGCTGGAATGCGACGACACTTATTCCGCCTTCTCACCCAGAGTACCATGATGCTACTAATAAAGGCCTTGCCTTTGATAAAGATTTGGCTAACAAGATTTTGGATGATGCCGGCTACAAAATGAATGGCAAATTCCGTACAAATCCAGATGGCAGCGAATTAGCTATTAACTTTATTTCCATGACAGGCGGAGATATTGCACAGCCGCTTGCTCAATATTATGTACAGTCATGGCAAGCGATTGGCTTGAACGTAAAGCTGGAAATGGTGGAGTTTAACACTTTCTATGATCGTGTAGGAAGCACAGGAAAAGACGATCCAACAGTAGATGTGTATCAAGGGGCTTGGGGCGTAGGCATTGACGTCGATCCAGCTGGCCTATACGGGCGCGATGCGATCTATAACTTCCCGCGTTATGCTAGTGACGAACAGGATCGATTGCTTAAAGAAGGGATTTCAGAAGCGGCCTTTGATGTGAAGGTACGTCAAGGCATCTACAAGGAATGGCAGGAGCTGATGGTGAAAGACATTCCTGTATTCCCGACGCTGTATCGCGCCGTTATCGTTCCAGTTAATAAACGGGTACTCAATTACGCCATTGGAGATGGAACGGGCATTTATTTGCATCAGCTTGCAGTATCTCAAGATAAACCGGTTGTAGCGAAGTAAAGCGGTGGTTATTATTTTAGAATAAGTAGAACTTATTATAGTTAAAAGAGCCTTCAAAGCCACGCTGCTAGTGGTTTTGAAGGCTTTTTATTATTTCCCTTGATTAACGAGCCACTCTGTCAGCTCTTCAGATTGAGCTAGAACAGCGATGGGGTCATAATACCATGATCTCTCTTCAGGCCATATGTAGATGTGGCCATTTTTTACAGCCGGAAGATTGCCCCAGATCGGGTCGTTTTGAAAATATTCTATTGTACGGTCATTGGATGTCAAAATAATATAATCGCCTGCATACTTGGACAGCATTTCCGATGAAATTTCAGCCCACTGCTTCTTCATGATTTCATCGGCAACATCGACAGGAGGTTTACGGCCTAATGATTGATAGATGGGTTGGCCGCCGCGACCGAAGTTGTCTCCATAAACCCAAGTCGTTTTATCGCTGTACTCCATGATGGAGAAGGTTGCACCCTCAGGAATAGCTTTATCTACCTTAGCTTTGGCTTCTGCAATGCGTCGGTCATATTCGGCCAGCCATGACTTAGCTACATCTTCTTTTCCGAATAAATCTCCGAAATAGGTCAACTCAGCGTGAACATTTTTTAATTCTCCGTATGGGATAACAATCGTTGGTGCAATTTTACGGAGCTGCTCGTAGCTGTCTCCGTTGGCTGTAATGATGAGATCGGGGGAGAGGCTGATTATGTTTTCAGCGGATGGCTCTCCATAAATTCCTGTATCTGCAACGCCTGCCAGCGCTTCTTTGAAATAGTAGTTTTCTATCGTAACACCCGGAGATCCTGCCGGAATAACATCAAGAGCAATCAGGCTGCCCAAGTATTCTTCGGCTACAATCCGCTTCGGATGAACCGGAATTTCGATGTCGCCTTTAACCGTGGAGACCGTCTTGAATTTCGCAGCTTCCGGCACGGCCGTTTCGGGTGTGGTCTCTTCGGTGCCGCTTGATGGTGCTCCAGTGTTGGTTGGAGCTTTTTCTGTTCCACAAGCGGAAACGAGAACCGCTAACAATAGTAATGAAACGGCAAAAATGAAACGACGGCTGCTGTAAAACTTCTGTTGAAAAGAAAACAATGTCATATCCCCCTTATTTAAAACGATAATCATTCTCAGTAACACTTTACCGTGTAATCTTGAAAATGACTATGGACTAAAATGATGTGTAGTCATGCAGATTTGTGACGTGAGGTCATCGCACGAAGCAGCTCTCGAAGCTGCGCTTGCGTAGAGATCGGGTCGTATCCGCAAAACATATCTGGCTCATTAAGCAGGTATACCTGCTTATTCTGGACAGCTTTCAGCGCAAGCCAGCGAGGGGAGTGAAATAAACGATCCATTTGAATCAGATCACGCTGGCAAGAAGGCAATGAAGTAATGAAAATATGGTCGGCCGGATAAGATGCAATGGTTTCGATATCTGCTTCCACATATCCACGAGCGAAAAAGCCTTGTTCCAGCAATTCGGAGGGAGGCTGAAATCCGAGATCATCATAAAGAATTTGACTGCCTCTGCCATGGCTGCTGCTGCAGCAATAAGCTTTGTTCGAATCAATCTCCCATACAACGGCGGTACCGCGATAGCCAAGCTGGCGATCCAGCCTATGATTGCTTCTAATGATCAACTGATCATAATAGGCGAGCCACGCTTCAGCTGTCTGACGTTTATCTACAATGTCAGCAATCATAAGGAACTGTTCGCGCCAGTTCATCGTCATAAAAGGGAGTTCCACCACTGGCGCGAGCGGAAGCAGGTCCTTATTCTCTTCCGCCGTATTGTAGCTAATAATGACATCAGGCCTTGCAGCAGCGATCGCTTCATAATAGGTGGAGGGAGTTTGGCCGTATGTATTTAACTTCTGACTGGTGTTTACAATCAACTTGTTATTGGAATGCTCCAACCAGGTTGTATAGACGCCAAGCTCTGGGATAACGCCGAGCGCCATTAGGCTAGCAGTATGATTTAGATTCAATGCGGCAATCCGTTTGTGCTTGCGTTGATAAGCGGTGGGGGAAAGCCCGACAGCTTCTTTGAATTTACGGCTTAAATAAAAGCCTTCCTTATAGCCGACTTCTAGTGCGAGAGTATTCAGATCAGGAGCTCCGACAAGGATACGCCGCTGCGCGCTGCGAATTCTCAGCAAGGTCAGATAGGCATTGAAGGTGCGTCCCGTATTTTTGCGGAATGTACGTGAGAAATGCTCTTGGCTTACATGAGCTTGTTCAGCCATTTGCTCCCGCGTCAGATCCTTATTATAATGCGTCTCCATATATTGAATGGCATGTTCCAGCCAGTAGTTGGATGGCTGCTGCAAAGCATTACGTTCTTTGAACAACTCTACAAGCAGCTCAATAAACAACTGTTGAGATTGAAGCGGTTCACTTAATTGGGGCTCTCTCCACACCGTTTCCAGCTCGCCGGCTAGTCTAAGGATTCCGACAGGACAGCGATGCAGCGGTTCAGCGTGATTGAGCCCGCGATGCTCGGAGCCCTCTGCAGTCAAGCAGCGGTAAGCAACCTGGATACCGCGCAGCGAGGGAGATGCCTTCCATTTTAATCGCTGATAGGCATCACATAACACGACGCTTCCACGCGCTATCTCATACAGCTGATCGTTAATAGAAAGCTCAGCTGTACCGCTCGATACGATGAGAATACGGGAAAATGGTGTCGCTTCTTCAAAGAAGCGGTCTGCCACCGTTTCATTATCTATTCTAGTTACTTGGACAGGCATATAAAATAAATGGGAGGAAAGGGACATTTCTTCACAAGCAGGGGACATAGGCAGTTCACTCTTTCTGGATGATGATAAATCCATCGACTTCTATCATTATAAATGATAATTGTTCTCAATTACAATGGATAGCGCTCATCATACAGAAAAGGGGCTGTCCCATAAGGATCAAGTTCGCGGAGGAATAGCTCGCGTTGAACGGAAGTATTGGTAAATATATGAAAAATAGCAGTACAGGAGAGCTATTCCTGTACTGCTATTTTTAGCGTAATTCTCTTTTCCACCATATCCAGCATCTGCGATGCATGTTGTATGATTGTAATGTGCGTGAACCGATAGTGGAGAGTAAACAAGTGCAAAAGTGCACCTGTTTTTAATAAACAAGATTGAAATGATACAAATAGGTGTACAAATACCTCTAATTGAGCAGAATTGAAAAAGATTTGGATAAATAAGTGCATTTCTGTGCTTAGATGAAGCTGCTGCAGGCGCTGCCGCAAAAGTCTTCGCATGACAGGGGAACATCCTCGTTTTCAAATGAAAGGACCCCTAATTCCACTGTATAGTGGAGCTTGAGGTCCTTTTTCTCGAAGAAAATAAGTTATAAGTAGTGCTCAAAAAATCGCAATATGACTTTTAAAACGCCCCGTGCTCTTGGTGATCTGTGAATTGGTATTAGAATAAAGGACCGGGCGTGCTGCAGCCTGGAAAAGAATTAACATCTTGAATCGTATTAAGGGGATATTGCTTCGTCGCAAATTGACTCTGATACAAGTATTCCTGCAGCACTAAATTACCGCCGGTAATGCTGCATAAAACGCCTGTTACACCTTGTCCGTTCATTAAAGAGACGCCGACTGGCTGGCCGACTAATCCTAAAGCCTTCGAATACCATGACATTTGAAGCATAAAAGAATCACCTCCACCAAACATTGTATGTTAGACATTGGCGGAGGGTAACAGAGGTCAACCTCTATTCCTTACATGCTTCAGCGAAAATACGAGCCATCTGCTCACTGTCTGCTTCTCTATAGACATAATCATGATAATGGGGCTTATGAATGCCCTGCCAACCCTTTTCCACCGCGCTTTTGTAATAATGTATGGCACGATCCTGCTCTCCGGTCAAATAAAACAAGCAAGCGGCATTCCAATACAGCGCGGCATCTCCGTTCCAATCCCAGCCTTGATCAAGCGCTTGTGCGTAGCTCCATGCTGCACGTGCATAGTCTCGTTCCACGCCATATTTCGTGTCTCCGCGCAGATAGTGGTTCCCGTTAACGAGGAGATTGTTTAAAGGCAGATTCCATCCGAACAAAACGGGGAAATCAATAAGCAGCTTAAACCCAGCAGCTATAGCGGTTTTTTGCGAGCCTACATTGCTTGACCAGCATTGCCAGCCTACTCTTGTCATGCCTCGTTGCTTCGCAAGTGACAGTGCACCTAACGCTGTTTTTCGAGCCCATCCGTTGCCTCGATATTGTTCATCTGTTTGAATGCCAAGCTCACATTCATCCCCGACTACCCAATCGGTCAGGCACCAGCTGATGATGGCGGGTCCTTCATCCGTGTCTTGAATTGCAGCGCATCCAAAACCTCTATCCTCATAAGCTTCAATGGAGGCCCAGCCACCTTGAATTTCACTGATGACGCCATCGAGCCCTATTAAATCTTCTCTTTTAAGAAAGCTGCTATCTACCGGGAAAATATGATCAGCAAGCTTAGTCTCTATTCCGTCCAGATCGTGAGTAAACGTCATACGGCCGCTTCGCAGAGGCAGCAGATCCTTCATCACGAGACTGAGCATGTTTTCCCATTTCTCATCCGAGGGATAGAAGAGCACATAATCAAGCCGTCCGATGGCTGCAAGCTTCGGCAAAAGTTCTTCTTTAAACAGCTTGTTTACTTCTTCAAAAAATAAATGATTTTCAGGGCTGCCGCCTAAAAATATACCTTGAGGGCTTGTTAATACAGCTGTCGCGCTGTCAATGGACAAGAAAACTCTGCCGTGCAAAACACCTTCAATGACACCTTGAATCGATAAATGGTGCTTCAAAGCTCCAAAAAGTGCTGCTGCTTTAGAGAAGTTTTCGCTGGCAAGTTCCGTTCCTATCGCTTTCGAAATATACATAAACTTATTTCCTCCCAGAAGTATGTGAGAGGTTTATTTAATTATAAATGTAAACCTCTCACATGCTTTTTGATTTGATTGTTCTTATTCAAACATCATCACTCCTTTTAACGTAGTAGAGGTCATACTCTAGGTGCTGTTGATACCATGTCTAAATTCATTATGCTTAGTGGAAATAGGCACGGCAAGGTGCTGTTTATTTATACTTAAACTTTACTGATTTCACACAAGTGTAATTTAACCAAAAGTGATCTTTACTAAAATAGAGGATTAAGCTTGCAGCAATGACAACTTAGCAAAAAATATCAAAAACAGCCTTCTTCCTTCTGCTATTCTAGAGTCAAAGGAGGCGCACCTTTGATTACTCACAACATCATTCAAAAAAGTATCCAGTACATGGAGGATAACCTTCAGGATGAACTGACACTTGAACAAATAGCTGCACACGCTGGTTTTTCTCCATACCATTTTCACCGTTTATTCCGAAAGGAAGTAGGCATAAACATAGCGGATTATTTGAGAAGCCGCCGACTTTGTTATGCATCTAGACTGCTACTAAACACGGATGAAACGATCATTACGATTTCGTTGAACTGCTATTTTGAAAGCCAGGAAGCATTTACAAGAGCATTCAAGAAGATGTACAGCATGCCGCCGGGCCGTTACCGTAAAATGTTTGCACCACATACGTATTCTACTTTAGGAGGAGATTATATGGATCATGCTTCACCTGTGAAAGACTGGTTCCTGACGGGAAGCCAGCCTCAAAACTATGAAATGGGGGTTGACCGCAGCATTGTTCATCAAGGAAATGCATCGGGGTATTTGAAGGCGCTTATTGCAGAGGACCCGGGTCAATTTGGGACGATGATGCAGCAATTTAAAGCTGAGAAGTTTGTCGGTCGCAGAATGAGATTCACAGGTTTTGTAAGGACAAGCGGGGTACAGGAATATTGCGGCTTGTGGATGAGGGTGGACAACAACGCACAGGATATTTTGCAGTTTGATAATATGAATAATAGAAAAATTATTGGCGATACGGGCTGGAATCATTACGCTATCGTATTGGATGTTCCTGATAACAGCGCGACCATATCCATTGGTGTACTGCTTATGGGCAAAGGGCATGTATGGGTGGATAGCTTCAAGTTCGAAGAGGTTGATCTCAGCGTGCCAACAACTAATCTTGAGATGGAAAGCGAGCTGCTGGATGGGCCGTCTAATCTTTCATTCGAGGAATAATAAAGAGTAGATAAGCTTCATGGCTGCGATTCCAAGGATTGACATAAATTTAGAATGAACATATAATACCTAGTAAATAACTTGGTTTATTTGCAAATGATCTACAAAAAACCAATGAACTAGAGGAGACTACAAAATGGCTGTTCAAACGTTTAAAGCAACTGCTCAATTACAAGAGGGCGTAAAGGTTTTAACGAAGTCTAGACATTTCGAGCTCACGATCGATGAGCCCAAAAGCTTGGGCGGGACAGATACGGGGATGAATCCTGTTGAAGCGCTGCTCGCTTCATTAGGAGCTTGCCAATCGATTGTTGCTAGAGTTTACGCTCCAAAGTTTGATGTTAAACTGGATGACTTCAGAGTAGAGGTAGAAGGCGACATCGATCTTGATGGATTTTTCAATAAATCGGATGTGCGTCCTGGTTACTCGGATATTCGCTATACCTTCCATATCAAAACCGATTCACCAAAAGAAAAGGTTGAGGAATTCGTGAAGTTTCTAGAGAGCAAATGTCCAGTTGGCGACACCATCGCACATCCGGTTAACGTGAAACTAGAAAGCATCGTTATTGATCATTAATTTTAAGCTGTTCGCTATCATTAAATGTTCATACATAAAGACAAAGCAGGCTAGGTTTCCCCTTTATGAGGGGAACCTGGTCTTTTTTTTTGGAAATACATTAATTTCCTATTTAACGGATAAATGATAACTCGTAAGGGCATTATCCTTAAAGGTAACAAATACTTCACTTATTGAATAGGGAGGAACAAAATGAGTAAGTTTATGACAAGGCTCGTGTTGATCAGTATTTTTGCTCTGACGATTGTTGCTCCTCAGGCAGCAAGTGCTAGGGAGCAGACCATACCAATGCTGCGCGAGGTGAAACAAACATCTCCTAATCAACTGCTCATCAATTACGACCAGCCAGTTGATAAAACAAAAGGCATAACGCCAACAAATTATTGGATTCAGAGTACAACGGATGTTACGCCAACAGGCATCGCAACCCTTGGCAAAAATGATCAAGTGAATCCAAGCAATTCATTAACAGCGAGTAAAGTATCGATAGCTGCGGCAGACAGTCAAAACCAAAGCTTTGTGCTTACCTTTAACCAGAACATATCCAATGGTAAGTCCTACAAAATGATTATTTGTTATGTAACAACGCCTGGCGCACCTCCTTTTACAGGTGATAACGGCTCTGCAACCTTTATTGGTCAATAGCTCTCTTTTTTTCATAAAAAGGCGGGCTTTACCTTTAAGTCATAAGCGCATATAAAGCCGAATGCCTCTTACTGGAGGACATTCGGCTTTATTATTACAAAGTCATTATGATGCAAGCATACGTTAAGATCTTAAATATTATATATCATGTTTGCTTGCGAATTAATTTGGCTTTTATTTTAACAGCATAAAAACGAATAACAAAATAACGATATTGTCATTACACTCTTGATTTGATATAGTAGGCTAAAATCACCGAGAGGGGGGACGGTGCTGAGCTAATGGATCATCCAGCTGTCTGAAGTGGATGAATCGCTCACTGCCCAATATGACAAATGATCTTCCGTTGAATAAGGAAACGATTTTAGATGCAGCTGAACAGGTGCTTAGACGTTATGGGCCCGATAAAAGCTCGGTTGTGGATGTAGCTAAGGTGCTGCAAGTAAGCCATGGTACGTTGTATCGCCACTTTGCAAGTAAAGCTGCGTTGCGAGAAGCGGTAACGGGGCGCTGGCTGGAGAGATGCATCGCATCGCCTTTAGAAGCGATAGCCAATCAAACCGGCGGCAGCTCTTCAGAGCGCTTGCGTTTATGGATGGAGACGCTCATCCGCAGCAAACGGAATTATGCAGCCAATGATTCAGAAATGTTTGCTATGTACGCGGTTGTCACTGTAAATGCGGTTGAAATGATCACCGATCATGTGAACCGCTTGATAGGGCAGATCACGCAAATTATAGATGAAGGTATACGTTCAAACGAATTCAAGTCTGGACAAGCCGAGAACTTAGCGAAGGCCGTGTTTTTTGCAACGTCGAAATTTCATCATCCTGCACATGCCAATGAATGGTTGGCAGAAGACATTGATGAACAGTTCAAATTCGTATGGAATTTACTGCTTAGTGGAATCGTATAATGTGAAGCCCCATGATGATTTTAATCAGAGGGGCTTTTTTATTTATAGATAAATCTTCTTTAATCAAAATGACAAATAATAAAAAATGTCACTTGATATTTGTCTGTGGCGAGAATATAATCAGAGCATAATGATGTAAATGCCAGGGAGGGAATAGTTTTGGAGAAGCGTTTAGCTGGGAAAGTAGCAATGGTAACGGGAGCGTCAAGGGGAATAGGTCGGGAGATTGCTGAGCAATTAGCGGGTAACGGTGCAAAGGTTGTTGTGAACTTTACGAGTAGCCCAGGCAAAGCAGAAGAAGTAGTAAATGGCATTAAGCGTTTAGGTGGTGAAGCTATAGCGATACAAGCTGATATTAGTATCGTGGCGGAAGTAGAGGCTATGTTCAGCAAAACGTTAGAAGCTTTTGGACAAATAGATATTCTTGTGAATAACGCGGGTATTATGATTACGAAGCCGATTGCTAATATGACGGAGGAAGACTTCGATAAGCAGTTCGCTATTAATGTGAAGGGCACATTTTTTGCTTGCCAGCAAGCGGCATTGCATATGAACGCTAACGGACGAATTATCAATTTCTCGACTTCGGTTGTTGGCGCGATGTTCCCAACGTATAGCGTATATGCAGCCACGAAAGGCGCAGTTGAACAGATCACTCGCCAGCTGGCGAAGGAGCTTGGTCCAAAGGGGATCACTATTAATGCCATTGCACCTGGTCCTGTTAACACGGAGCTCTTTAAGGTAGGGAAATCAGAGGAGCAAATAACGGGTATTGCCAATATGAATGCATTCGGAAGATTGGGTGAACCTGAGGATATTTCGAGTGTGGTGCTGTTTTTGTCCAGTGACGAGTCACAGTGGATGACAGGTCAGACGATTCGAGTGAATGGCGGTTTTGTATAATTTTGTTGTGAACAAAAAAGACGAGTCCGATCGCAGTTTCTGCGGAACGGGCTCGTCTTTATTTACGCCGTGAAGCTTAGAATAAGGGCGGAAAGCTCACTTGCTATTTTTCGTCCTCATTCACTTTCTCATCAAACCACATCGGATCATCGTTATCCACGTTGTAGTTGATAAGAAGCTCTTCGCCAGCTTTTACGTCTGAGTAAGTAAAGAAGTTAACGACATGATTGTCAAAATCAAGATCGTGATAAGCATTTGGGGTATAGGAATGGTTGAACAACATGCCGTATCCAAGCAGGATCGCAGTGTGATTAGCGCCATACTCAAACACATAATCAGCAAGCATCGTTTTCTCTATGTGCTCATGCTCCTCATTCGGGAAAGGAATGACCGGGGCTTCATGAAACAGTACGCCTTTTGCAATATCAACCTTCGCAAATACTCCTCTATTAAATTCTCCATCGCTAAGCTTAGAAGTCTTTACCTCAATCATGTTAGTCACCTACGGTTCTTTAGTCTAAGGAGCTCGTTGCCATTGCATTAAGCTCGCTCACCTTAGGTAATATATCAATTTAATGAGTAAATAGCCAGCGGCTTCGGTAAACGTTATTTCATAACGATCCATTATTGTGGGAACATTTATCATTTTCAGCCCGTCTAGGTTATGAGGTGATGATGATGAACCAAAAAATTCTGATATACCTTTTATGTGGAGTCATTCTGTTAAGTACAGCACTTATTGTTAACCCTAAAGCAGCTTTCGCATGCTCGTGTGCAATGTCGCCGTCTGCAGAGACGCAGGTAAAAGATGAGCTTGGACGCAAGACTGCCATTTTCACTGGAAAAGTAATCAAGGTAACACAGCCTCCTAAGAAAAAAACGATGTCATCTGCTGATCTCGTTCAAGTAGACTTTGAAGTAGCAACGGTATGGAAAGGAAAACTCAAGCAGCAGACAGCTGTATATACAGCGATGAGCTCTGCAAGCTGCGGATATGAAAAATTTAATGCAGGTGATACCTATATCGTGTCTGCTAATGACAGATCAGGAAAGCTTGAAACAGGGATATGTGATTTAACGAAGCTGGTTTCTGCTGCAGGAGAAGAGTTGAAGGTACTAGGCAATGGTTATAATCCGCTGCCCTTAAGCGCTGGCGAGGTTTTGCATGCTAACGAAAGCGGAGCAACAAAGCTGCAGATCATCATAGGTGCGCTAGCCCTTTTTATGATCATTGGGATTGTTGTTGTGCGGGCACGACGTCGTCAATAAAGCAATGAGGAATGTTATGGTTATAGGTTGTATATGTGCAAAAAAGATGCCGTAAGCTCTTTAAGAGGATTACGGTTTTTTTGCATGCTCTTATAGGCTTCAAAAGTTATTTTCCTGCATGAATAAGAAGATAGGAGTAAGACATACCCTAACCTAATCCATTGATTTCTTATTTACATTCATAAAATCTATGGTTAAATGGGGAGTGGCGAAACGAGGTGATTGAACAGGTGCTTCGTCAAAAAGCATTAATTTTGGAGGGGTACATGTGTACAAGCTGCTGCTCGTTGATGACGAGCCGGAAGTTACGGAAGGATTAATGAGTGAGATTGATTGGAAGAGCTGCGGTTTCTCAGAAGTTAGAACAGCAGGAAACGGCAAGGAAGCGATGGAGATTTTTGAGAAAATGGAGCCTGATGTGCTCATTACAGATATTAGCATGCCATATATGAACGGTCTGGAGCTGTCGGAATGGGCTAGAAAGGTGTATCCCATTACACGAATTGTCATCTTATCGGGTCATGATGAATTTGAATACGCGAAGCAAGCTATACATTTGCAGGTAGAGGCTTATGTTTTGAAACCGTTCTCGGCGAAGCAGCTGACGGACACGATTGCGGAAGTAGCGAAGCGCATGGATGAAGAGCGTGAGAAGCGAACCAATATTGAGCTTCTGGAGGAGCATTACCGCACCAGTCTGCCTATCGTGCGCGAGAAGTTTCTTTCCTCTTTAATTACTCGCAAACAGTCTTATAAGGACATTTCTATAAAAGCAGCGAAATACGGCATGGAGCTGGATGGCGAAGGGTACATCGTATCCATTATTGCAGTTAATCACTCTGAACATCAGCAGGATGCTGAGCATCAAGTATCCTCACATTCACTCGCTTCGTCAACAGATTTGGATCTGAAGCTATTCTCCGTATGCAATATTGCAGCTGAAATATGGAATAGACATTTACTTGGCAAAGTTTTTATTCATCAAGATCAAGTTGTACTGTTCACGGTCAGCCCAGAGCTCGATAAGGGCTTGGTAATGGAGCAAACACAGGATGCGTTAAAGGAAATACTGCAAAGTATCGAGAGGTTTTTACGTTTTCCCGTCATGATTGGCGTTGGAATCTTCACACAAGATGTGGGAAATCTCAAGTATGCCTATGAGGCTGCAACGGTTGCTCTAGATTATCGCCGGATTCTTGGCAACAACCTCATCATTTGTATCGATGATATGGAAAGTCGTGTGAATGACAAGCTTCTCTTCGACGAATGGAAGGAGCAAAATCTAGTTCGAACGGTGAAGCTTGGTACCGAGAAAGAGCTGGAGGAAGTAATTGATGGACTGTTTGATGAAATATCCCGCGTCCAGGCTCCTGTTCATGAGTACCAGCATTATTTGCTCGAGATGGTAACGGCGATTATCAAGCTGACCAAAGCTTATGAGAGTGACAATGATGACATTTTCGCAGGCGGATGGGGCATATTGAATCAATACCAGAAGCTGAACAGCATGCAGGAAACGAAGGCTTGGTTTGGAGATTTATGTGCTAAGGTGAGAGTTCGTATCGCCAGCCGCAGGCAGCATACTTATAAACAAATCGTAGAGGATGCTATTCACTATACGAAAGAGCATTATCACGATAGTGATTTGTCTATTGCGAAGGTGTGTGCCCATCTGCATATCAGCGCAGGATATTTTAGCGGCTTGTTTAAAAAAGAGTTAAAAATGACGTTCGGTGCTTATTTGCTGCAGCTTCGAATGGAACAGGCGAAGGAGCTGCTTCGCACGACAGAGCTCAAAGCATTTGAGATAGCGGAGAAAATCGGATTTGCCGATCCAAATTATTTTAGCCTCAGCTTTAAGAAATATGCCGGATTGTCTGCCAAAGAATATCGCAGCGGCTTACTGGGACTAGAAAAATGATAAACCGCAAAAGCATACAGTTTATATTAACCGTTTCTATTACGATATTTTCTGTGTTTATTATATTGCTTGTCAGCGTTGTATTATATGGTCGTTTCTCTGCAACCGCGCAGGAAAATGCCTTTCGCAACTCACAGCAAATTGTCGATCAAGTAAGCTACAATCTTGAAAATTATATAGAGGTCACGTCTGACTTGTTCAACATGATGCATCATTCAATCGGACAAAGCGCCGATGTGAAGTCCGATGGGATGCGCCGCCAGCTGGAATCGATGATGTCGACGCGTTCGGACACGGTATCACTCGCCTTATTCGATGATAAAGGTCAGCTGCTTATCGATTTACCGAATGTTGAGCTGAAGGAAACGCTGAAAGTGACGGAGGAAGGCTGGTTTCGAAGCGCACTCGATTCAGCAGGTCACTTATCCATATCGCTTCCGCATGTTCAAAATTTGTATAAGCAGCAGTTCCGATGGGTCGTATCGATGAGCAAAAGCATCACAGTCCAGCATCAAGGCAAGCAGGTTCATGGCGTTTTGCTGATGGATGTCAATTTCAATACGATTGATGAGCTGTCCGAACGAGTGAGCTTGGGGCAAAAGGGTTATGTGTACATGCTGGACGAGTCTGCGGGCAACATTGTTTATCATCCGCAGCTTGAGCTCATCTATGCGAAGCTGAAAGAAGAGAATGTTGAGCTGGCGCTTAAGCATACGTACGGCAGCTTTATTGACGATTCTACGGATGAGGCAAAAATGATAAGCGTTCAAACGATTGGCAACGTCGGCTGGAAGGTAGTAGGCGTATCCTATTTGGATGAGGTGATGACGACAAGCGGGCAATTAAACCGATCGATGTCCAAGCTTGTTATCGGCCTAGCGCTAATCGTATTTTTATTATCGAGTTTAGTCGCACGGAGAATCTCAAGACCGATCAAACGACTGGAGCTTTCGATGAAAAGCGTAGAGCGGGGCGACTTCAACCTGGCCGCCAGCGGCGAAGGGCCGCTTGAGATCAAGCGTCTTGCAGATCGGTACAACATTATGATCGGTACGATCAAGCAGCTGATGGAACGAATTGTAAGGGAACAGGAGAGCAAACGAAAGTACGAGCTGGAAGCGCTGCAAGCGCAGATCAATCCGCATTTTCTGTACAATACGTTAAATACGGTCGTACGCATGGTGGGCATGAACAAAAATGAAGAAGTGATTACGACGATTACGTCGCTGTCCAAGCTGTTTCGCATTAGTATAGGCAAAGGGAAAAGCCTAATCACGCTAGCGGATGAGATGGAGCATGCACGGAACTATTTGGTTATCCAGCACATGCGGTTCAAAAATAAATTCGACTATTCCTTTGATTTGCAGCAGGAGGCATTGTCGCTTGCTACCTTAAAGCTTATTGTTCAGCCTCTAATTGAGAACGCGCTCGTGCATGGCATTGAGCCCTCCGTTGACAAGGGGCATATTGCTATTTCCATGAGGCTTGAAGGCAGTGATATTGTGATCAAAATCGTTGATAATGGGCTTGGCATGTCGGAGGAGAGACTGGGTAAAATTCTTACAGGTGCTGTCATAAGCTCGAAGGGATCAGGTGTTGGGGTTATGAATGTGCAGGAGAGAATTCGACTGTTCTTTGGTCCAACTTATGGTTTGCATTTCGAGAGCGAGCAGGAAGTAGGCACAACCGTCACGATTCGTTTCCCTGCTCTTACGCTGCAGCAAGCTGAAGGAGGGGAAAAGCATAATGGTTAATCTCAAAGGCAGGGTCATTAGCTTGCTGCTCTTCATCATAGCTGTCCTTTTATTGTATTCCGCTCTCTACCCGGGTCCAGAAGTGCCGAAGCAGGAGCAGACTGGGAAGACGATTCAGCTTATTCTTCGGACGAGCAAAGGCGACTACTGGAAAAATGTGACGATGGGCGCACAAGCTGCCGTCAAAGAATTTGGCATTACTCTGCATGTCTCTGCTGGTGCAGATGAGGGGGATATCAAAGGGCAGCTGCAATCAGCTATGCAATCGCTGGAGACTCGGCCAGATGCAATTGTAATCGGAGCAAATGATGATGCGGCATTTCAGCCTTTTTTGGAGGAAGCTGCGAAGCGGAATATACCAGTTATCGCAATGGACAGCTTGCTAACCTCGGGGAAGACGGCTTCTTATGTCGGAATGGACAATTACTTAGCTGGCAAAGAAGCGCTGCGGGAAATCGCCAGACAGCTTGGAGGCAACGGCGATGTTGCGATTGTAACGTATAGCAAGGGTGGAATTAATGGCATTCAGCGGGAGCGGGGAATCCGTGATGCAGTTAACGAATATGAGGGACTTCACCTTGTTGGCAGTCAATTGTGCTCGGAGGCGTACCAAGAATGTGAGCAAACCGTCAGCAGTATTTTAGATAAGCAAAAGGTAGACGGCATATTAACACTTAACACAGAAACGTCGATAGGAGCGGCGTATGAACTGAAACGCAGGCAAGCGGGCAATAAGATCAAGCTGGTAGGCTTCGATAGCTCGCCGGAGCTGCTGGAGCTGCTTCAGGAAAATCAGCTGCAAACATTAATCGTACAAAATCCCTTCAGCATGGGCTATCTTAGCGTCAAGCATGCATTAGCAGCAGCAAATGGACAATCGGTTCCCGAGAAGGTTGAAATGAGTATGGAGCTTATAACGGAAGAGAATATGTTTTGGCTTAAAAATCAGAAGTTATTGTTCCCTGTTGTGCAATAATGCTCATTTTATATGCAAATAGATGAGGATATTAATAAAAGTGATGAGGATATTACATGTGAATCCCTCCAAAATTACGACATAATGAAGCAGTAGTTAATTCATCCACCAGGGGGATATAAATAATGAAAAAGTGGACAGCAGCGCTCGTTATTGGAGCATTAGCAGTTACAGCAGCAGGTTGCGGAAGCGCAAATGGCGACGGGAGCGCAAGCAGCTTGCCTAAGGCAGGCGTAGCCATTTATAAATTTGACGACACATTTATGAGCGGTGTGCGCAGCGCGATCGATACAGCGGCAGAAGGTAAATTGGCAGTAGATATCGTAGATAGCCAAAACTCGCAGCCCACACAAAATGATAAAGTAGATTTGTTTATAACTAAAAAAGTAAAAGCAATGGCAGTTAACCCGGTTGACCGTACAGCTGCTGGCATCGTTATTGATAAAGCACAAAAAGCTAATATTCCGGTAGTATTCATTAACCGCGAGCCGCTTGCTGATGATTTGGCAAAATGGGACAAGGCGTTTTTTGTAGGCGCAAAAGCTGAAGAGTCAGGCACTATGGAAGGCGAAATCATAGCTGAGTATTGGAAAGCACATCCGGAAGCGGACAAAAACGGTGACGGCGTGCTGCAATATGCGATGCTGAAAGGCGAGCCGGGGCATCAAGATGCTGAGCTTCGGACCAAGTTCTCTGTACAGGCGATTCAAGATGCTGGCATCAAAGTCGAGAATATTGCTGAAGATACTGCGATGTGGGATCGTGTTAAGGGCCAAGAAAAGATGGCAGCTTTCCTTGCTTCCAAAGGCGATAAAATTGAAGCTGTTCTGGCAAACAACGATGACATGGCGCTTGGCGCGATTGAAGCATTGAAAGCTGCTGGCTACTTTAAAGACAATAAATTTATGCCGGTTGTTGGCGTAGATGCAACAGATCCAGCTAAGCAAGCGCTGAAAGAAGGCACTTTGCTCGGTACCGTTCTAAACGATGCGTCGAACCAAGGTAAAGCAACGGTTGAGCTTATGCGCGTTCTTGCTGCAGGCGAAACACCAACGAAAGAGAACACAGGCTTTGAAATTACAGACGGTAAATACGTTTGGATTCCATACCAAAAGGTAACGCAAGAGAGCAAATAAGATAAGCGGTAAGATGGATGATCAAGAGCGGGGGAATAACGTCACTTGCGTTGCCCCTGTTTTTTTTCGCCTACTTTCTTGGCGGGCTGGACAAAGGGAGGCTACACGATGGCAAAGCAGCATCCTTATTTGCTTGAAATGAACGGGATTACCAAGACGTTTCCAGGTGTTAAGGCGCTAGATGATGTTACGTTAAAAGTACGGCCGGGCACGGTTCATGCGCTCATGGGCGAGAATGGTGCAGGTAAATCTACATTGATGAAATGTTTGTTTGGCATTTATAAGCCGGATAACGGCGAGATCATTCTTGATGAGCAAAAGGTTGATATTAAAAACTCCAAGGACGCATTGAATTATGGCGTCTCCATGATTCATCAGGAGCTGCATCCAGTGCCGCAGCGCAGCGTGATGGAGAACATTTGGCTTGGCAGATTCCCGGTAAGAGGCATAGCACCTTTCCGGTTCATTGATCATAAAAAGATGTACCGCGACACAGCTCAGCTGTTCGAGGATTTAAATATGACGATTGACCCTCATCAGCTGGTCGGCGAGTTGTCAGTTTCCAAAATACAATCGCTCGAAATTGCAAAAGCGGTGTCCTTCAATTCCAAAATTATTGTAATGGATGAGCCTACTTCCTCGCTTACAGGCAATGAGGTAGAGCAGCTGTTCGACATAATCAATAAGCTGCGTGCACGAGGCGTTTCGATTATTTATATTTCGCACAAAATGGAAGAAATATTACGAATCTCCGATGACGTGACGATCATGCGCGACGGTAAATACATCGGTACTTGGCCAGCTCCTGAGCTGACCATCGATACGATTATTACGCGCATGGTTGGCCGAGATTTATCGGATCGATTCCCGGAGCGTACGAACATCCCAGGAGAAGTCATGCTGCGCGTAGAGGGATTAACCTCGCCGCATGCACATTCCTTCAAGGATGTATCGTTCGAGCTGAGAAAAGGTGAAATTCTCGGAATAGGCGGACTGGTTGGGGCTCAGCGTACTGAACTGATTGAGGCGTTGTTCGGGCTTCGATCCGTAAAATCAGGTGTCATCTACAAGGATGGGAAGTCGATTACGATTAAGTCGCCAATCGATGCAAAGCGCCACAAAATTGCACTATTAACTGAGGAGCGCAGGGTGACGGGGATTTTTCCGGTGTTGTCCGTAACCGAGAACACAGCGATCGCTAATCTCGATTTATATCAGAATCGCTTTGGTTTCTTAAATGAATCAAAGATGAGATCGGAAGCAGCAAAAGGTGTTGAGAAATTCAAGACGAAGACGCCGTCTGTTGATCAATTGATTCGCAACCTATCCGGCGGTAATCAGCAGAAGGTGCTGTTAGCTCGCTGGCTGCTTACAAATCCTGATATTTTGTTGCTGGACGAGCCAACAAGGGGCATTGATATCGGAGCTAAATATGAAATTTACAACATTATTATTGAGCTTGCCAAGCAAGGGAAAAGCATCATTATGATTTCGTCTGAGATGCCAGAGCTCATTGGCATGTCCGATCGCATCATGGTGATGTCGGAGGGTCGTGCCACAGGTATTCTTGAAGGCAACATGGCAACCGAGCAAAGCATTATGCGGCTTGCAGCACAGACGGGCTAATGATGAAGGATTTAAAGGAGGTTTACGGCAATGGAAGCAGCTAAAGGTTTGAAAATAAAAAATGCATTTTCGCAAAATGCCATTTGGATTGTACTTGTCGCATTAATTTTAGGAATCGCCATTATTGATGCAAACTTTTTGTCTATAACAACGCTTAGAGATATGATGGTGCAGTCATCGACGCGAGTCATTATTGCGCTTGGCGCTGCATTTGTTCTTATCACAGCGGGAACTGACTTGTCAGCAGGGCGTGTAGTTGGACTCAGTGCGGTCGTATCCGCATCGATGCTGCAAATGCCTGAATATGCGAGCAAGTTTTTCCCTAACCTGCCTGAGCTATGGGTGAGCATTCCGATTGTAATCGCGATCACGGTTGGTTTGCTGGTCGGACTATTGAACGGCTTAATCGTAGCGAAATTTAACGTACCGCCTTTTATTGCTACACTTGGTACGATGGTCGCGGTGTACGGTGCGAATTCTCTTTACTTCGATATGCCGCCAAACAACTCGCAGCCAATCGGCGGTTTGCGCAGTGATTTCACTGAAATTGGTACAGGTGCTGTTGGCAGCGGTCAATTCTCTATTCCTTATATCGTATTAATCGCTATTTTTGTAGCGTTCATCGTATGGGTTGTCTTCAATAAAACGCGTCTTGGTAAAAACATGTACGCCATTGGCGGCAACATTCAAGCGGCTCATGTATCCGGCATTAACGTGGCTAAAAACTTGATGTGGATTTATGCAATTGCGGGTGCTTTGTACGGCTTAGCGGGTGTGCTCGAAGCAGCGCGTACGGGCGGCGCGTCGAACAACTACGGCAATATGTATGAGCTTGATGCCATTGCAGCATGCGTGGTCGGCGGCGTTTCAACAACTGGCGGCGTAGGCAGAGTGAAAGGGATCATCGCAGGTGTTCTCATTTTCACTGTCATCAACTATGGTTTGACTTATATCGGTATCAACCCGAACTGGCAGCTGATTATCAAAGGTTTGATTATCGTTGTTGCTGTAGCGTTTGATATTCGCAAATATGTAGCGAAGAAGTAACGTAAGGACGTAGAAGAAGCTGTCTCAGAAGGTCGATGACCTTAGGGCAGCTTCTTCTTTCATTCACACGATAGGTTTCCATTGTACTTCGCGCAACTGGTGGCAGCTATTCAGCAATGATGCTTTTAGATATGCAGGCTAAGACTCCTCCTCAATCACACGCTCAATATACTTCGCTACTCCATCCTCATCGTTGCTCTCTACGACTAGCGTGGACAGCTCAATGAGAGTAGGATGCGCATTGGAAACAGCGACCTTGGTGCCGGCAGCTTCGAACATCCCTAAGTCATTCAAATTATCACCGAACACTGTAACGTCCTCAGGCGTACATTGCATCAGCTCAGCCCATTGCTTCAAGCCTTCTTTTTTATTTGCTTTGCTGTGGCTGAATTCTAGAAAATAATGATCTTTTATATATTGATCCTTCATGAGATGAACATGAACCCGATCGCCGTATGTACGCTGTACTTCATCCTTAAGCGGCTCAAGCTCATGCAGCAAGCCAATATAGGTCACAATGAGCGTCCTAAAGGCATCCGAGCATTCGAGCAGCGGCATTTCTCCAAAACGAGGATCATTAGGGCGGCTCTCGTAGAAGGTTATGTCGCCAATTCGCAGCAGCTTCTCATGGAATACACGTTCCTTATCCTCCGCATCAAGCGCGAACAAGAAGGGAATTAGAGCTTGTTTTCTTCCTAGATTAATAATTTGATTTGTCGTTTCGTTATCCAGCCAGTATCCGCCTATGACCTTGGATGAAATGGGATCAAAGATAACCGCGCCATTATATAAAACGATCGGATATTTCCACGGAATGACAGATACAATTTTGTTGGAGCTGATATAGCTTCTTGCCGTTGCATAACTAATGATGATACCTTGCTTCATCGCATGGTTTATGACGTTAACCGTATACTCGGACAAGGTAGCATCCGATTGAAGCAGCGTTCCATCGAGATCTGTAAGGAAATGATTGTTTGCCATTAGTAAAGCCCCCTGTTATTCATGATTAGGAAGTAGGGCTCCCGCCCATGCTTTCACGAGCCGGCGCAACCCTCGTTCCAATTCTTTCTCGTTTAATCCGCCGAACCCCAAATACAATCTTGCAAAACGACCGGGCAGGATAGGCGTATCCTGTGCAGCATACACGTAAACGTCCTCCGAAGCAGCAAGCTTAATCAGCTCCTCGGCACTGCACGTTGTTTGAACAGCGATTTCCACATGCATCCCTGCACAGTCGCCATGAACCTGGACATGCTCGGGAAAATAAGTGTCAATGAGCTGAAGCAGCTTAGCACGTTTTTTACGATAAAGATTGCGAACCTTCCTTACATGCCTGTACCAATGCCCTCGTTCCATGAACAGCTGCATGGCCCACTGATCGATGCGTGATGGACTTGTAAGTGTGTGCTCTATAGATTGCAGCTTACTGAGCAGCGGAGTCGGGACAACCATATAGTTCATACGCAGCGCGGGTGTGAAGGCTTTGGAAAACGTCCCAATATAAATGACGCTGCCCTGATGATCCATTCCTTGGAGAGAAGGGATGGTTTTGCCTGAATAACGAAACTCTCCGTCGTAGTCATCCTCAATGATATAGGCGCTGTTTGTGCTTGCCCAGTGGAGCAGCAGCTGCCTAGTGGAGTACGGCAATGAGCTCCCAGTAGGACGATGTGAAGGAGTGACATATAAGATTCGAATTTGTTTGTCTACTAATATAGAAACGAAGTTCTCCATGTTATGGACGGGGACAGGAGAGACGTTGTAGCCGTGCTGCTGGAAGGCAGCTCTTACCTGAGCGATACCGGCTTCTTCCACTGCAATTGTAGATGCACCGTTTAGCAATTTAGCGAGAATTTGTGTGCTGTAAGAAAAACCTGATCCAATAATGATTTGTTCAGGCGTGCAATTGACGCCTCTTGAACGCTTTAAATAGTAAGACAATTGCAAACGCAAATCGTATTCGCCCCGCGGATCGCCATACTGATGAACATAATTCGCATGGAGAGATAGGGCATCATGAAGGACGGACTTCCATGCGCGAATGGGGAATGATTGTCCGTCCACGGCGAGCAGGCTGAAATCGACGACTGCGTCGTTTTGGATAGGAATCGGAATGGAATGGCGATGTATAATAGCTTTTTCTTCTAAAATCTCTGTATGAACCATGGCAGCAGCAGGAGTTAATTGTGACTTTATAACAAATAGACCGGCGCGCGGCTTGCTAACCACATAACCTTCTTCCAGCAGCATGTGATAAGCCGTTTCAATTGTCGTTTTACTAAGCTTCGATTGCTCGCGGAGCGATCGAATTGATGGAAGCTTTGTTCCATCCGCTAGAGCGCCAGATTGGATGAGTTTCCGTAAATGTCTGTACAACACCAAATAGACAGGGCCTTGCTCTTCTTCTGAAAGGTTGATATCCATCTTATCTCCACACAATCTGACCCTTAAAATTCATATAAATCTGACACTGTGGTAGAGGTCAATTTCAGTATAAACTTTGGCATAGGCTTCCATCAATAACAAGAAATATAAATGGAGAGAAGGGGTTGCTATGCCGCAAGTAGAAGGAACCGTTGAAAGTAGATTGGCAACATTAGGGATTATTGTACCAAAGGCGAGCGAGCCCGCAGCTAAATACGCTAACTGCGTATTTTCAAATGGACTTCTGTTTGTTTCTGGCAAAGGACCTGCGGCCGCGATAAAAGGGAAGCTTGGCAACGAGTTTACGACAGCAGAAGGTTATCAACTCGCTAGGCAGACAGGAATTGAAGTTCTCGCCGTATTAAAGCATTCACTAGAGCGGTTGGATCTTGTGACTCGCGTCGTAAAGGTACAAGGTTTTGTGAATGCTGATCCGAGCTATGAAGAGCATCATAAGGTACTCGATGGCTTCTCGGATTTGATGGTGGAGGTATTTGGCGAGAGAGGAATTCATGCACGTTCGGTCATGGGGGCGAGCTCCTTAAGAAATCAGCTGCCGATCATTGTTGATTCTATTTTTGAAGTGGCCACGGCATAAAGTCTTCTAATTATTAGCCGTTGCATTTGCTTTTATATTGCCTTAACATTAAAGTTTAAGAAAGCCGTCAGGTGATGACGGTTTTTTTATATTTAATGAAGTGCAAATTTCTAAGGAGTGAGCGTCTTGCAGTTTTTCCCTAAACGTTATGACAGATCACTGTTTATCGTTATATTCATCTTTATGATGTTGAAAATGCTCCTGTTTCGCCATTTCGTCTTTTCGGGCATACAGGTGGAGAGCTTGCTGCCTGATGCAGCAGCCGTACTTGCACTGCTTCTGCTGCTGGAGCTAGTCACCTCTGCGAGGTGGAGAGGTGCCGTATTTGGGCTCGTGAATGCCGTGTTTTCCTTGCTGCTATTTGCTTCAACGGTGTATGTCAGTTATTACGGAACAGTACCTACGTATACCGCACTGCATGGACTTGACCAGGTACTGCAAATTAGGACAAGCGTAGGGTCTATTATTTTGCCTGCTTATTATATTTACTTTCTGGATGTTGCCGTCTTGGCAGCTCTATATATCGTTAAACGTGTCAGAGGAATACGCAGCGATGGGCGCAAGCGAATTGCCAAACCTTTGTATACAGCCATTGCAGCTGTTCTATGTATTGCGATCTCGGGTGGATTCATTTGGTCCGCGAGTACGATTCCGAATGAGATTGTGAAAGCTGAGAATTTAGGCTATATCAATTATCAGGTAGCGGCAGCCGTTAAGGCGAGCAAAGAGCAGGCCGCGCTGAAAAATGGCAATGTAGAAGAAACAGGGGCTGATGCGGTAGCGCTCAAATCCTCCTATTTTGAACAAGCTGGAGAGATGGTCGTTGCAGGCATGCCTAATTATTTCAGATCTGCCGAAGGTAAAAATGTGATCGTCGTTCAAATGGAGGCGTTCCAAAACTTTGCCATCAATTTGTCTGTCGGTGGTCAGGCGGTTACGCCTGTTCTTAATCAGCTAGCGAAGGAAAGCTTCTACTTTCCTTATGTATTCCAACAAATTGGACAAGGGAATACTGCGGACGCTGAATTCATGTCAAATACTTCTATCTATCCAACCGGGGATATGGCGATGTCTACAGGCTATGGTGATCGAGAGCTGCCGAGTCTTCCCAGACTGCTTGGAGAAAGCGGGTACGAATCCAATACCTTTCATATCAATGATGTGACTTTTTGGGATCGCAACCGAATGTATCCTGCGCTAGGTTTTACGGCATATTATGATAAAGCATCATTTAAAAATGATCATTTTAATTCTTTTGGCGCATCGGATGAGGAGCTTTACAGGGTCGGTCTTGAAAAGCTTCAGGATATGAAGGAGCAAGGCAAGTCTTTTTATGCTCAATTCGTAACTGCATCCAGTCATCATCCTTTCAAGGTTCCAACGGAGCTTCAGCATATTACGATGCCGGACTCCTTGCAAGGAACGCAGCTGGGCAATTATTTGACCGCATTAAATTATACCGATTATGAACTGGGCCGTTTTATTGAGGGGCTCAAAGCGAGCGGCATGTGGGAAAATACGATATTAGTCGCCTATGGCGATCACGCTGGTCTACAAACGACAGACAATGATCCTGCATGGGTTAGTGAGCAGCTGGGCATCCACTATGATGAGCAAATTAGCCGCTTAAACATCCCGCTTATTGTTCATGTACCTGGCATAGAGGGGAAAACCGTTAATCAGGTTGGCGGTCAGGTTGATATTATGCCGACCGTTACAAATCTGCTAGGCATATCGCTTGATGATCAAGCTTTTACGACGTTTGGCCATGACTTGCTTAATATTTCTCAAAATGTAATCGGTATGCGGTATTATTTGCCGACAGGATCATTTTTTAATAATGACATCTTATTTATACCAGGCAAAGGCTTTGAGGACGGAACTGCTGTCGATATTAGAACGAAAAAGCCGGTAGCTGACTTCAGCAAATATCGTGGAGATTATGATTATATACTGGAACTCATGAAGCTTTCGGATGATTATGTACGTCTGCTGCCGAAGCGGGCACCATAGAAACAGATGAAATGCCTCTTGTCTATCCGGACTTGAGGCATTTTTTTCTTCGCAAATGCAATTATAAGCTTTTATGGAGGCAGGCAATGAGGTAAGATGGATATAGCTACAGAAGGTACTCTATTCCAATAAACGTAAGGAATCGATGAGACATGCGAATTGGTTTTTTTGATTCAGGGCTTGGCGGGCTTACCGTATTAGCGGAGGCACTTCAAAGACTACCTGATAAGGATTTTCTTTATATGGCGGACACGCTCCATGTTCCCTATGGGACGAAGTCAGAGGAAGACGTGAAAGCGTACATTTTTGAAACGGTTGGTTTAATGATGGAAGAGGGCATAGATGCATTGGTCGTCGCTTGCAATACAGCGACCAGTATTGCAATTAACGAGTTAAGAGAGCGTTATTCCCTGCCCATTGTCGGCATGGAGCCTGCTGTTAAGCCAGCAGTAGAAATGAATCGAGCAACAGGCAAAAGGGTACTCGTCTTCGCAACGCAGTTAACGCTACAATTGCCAAAATATTACGCACTCGTGTCACGCGTGGATGAGATGGGAATCGTGGATTCACTGCCTCTGCCGGAGCTTGTGCGTTATTGTGAGGCGCTGCAATTCGATAAACAGATTATCAACGAATATTTCCGGGCAAAGCTCGCAAACTATGATTTAGACAATTACGGAATTATCGTACTCGGCTGTACACATTATCCTTTCTACAAGGATATATTGAGGGAGCTGCTTCCTGCTCATATCGAGATTGTGGATGGGAATGTGGGAACGGTGAAACGCTTATCCGCATTATTAAGCCGCTATGGCATTCCCGGAGGCGGAGGCAACGGTAACGTACGCTTTATGTGCTCGGGCCAAGAGCCTGCCTACATGGACAAGATGCAAAAGGCACTTTCGATTTTACGTGAAAAAAATGTTTTAACACAGTCACTTCAAAGCTAATTCGAAGCAAAAGGCGGGCAGCGCTCATCATGAGTGCTGCCCGCCTTTTTTTATGACGATTATATGATTGCCGGCGGTTCTTCCAAAGTAAGCAAAACAGGACAATGATCGCTGCCCAAAATATGAGTGTCAATGGACGCATCGATGAGCAGTGGGCTCAGTCTTGAAGAGGCTAAGAAATAATCGATCCGCCATCCCACGTTCCGCTCGCGCACCTTCATCATGTACGACCACCAGCTGTACACATCTGTACGATCCGGGTAAAAATGTCTAAATGTATCGAGGAAGCCAGTTGCTAGCAGCTCCGTCATTTTGCCGCGCTCTTCAATTGTAAAACCGGAGTTGCCTAAATTAGGTTTCGGATGCTTAAGATCAATCTCCTGATGGGCTACGTTCAAATCACCGCAAACAATGACAGGCTTTAAGGCATCAAGCTGCTGAAGATAACCGCGGAAGCGATCTTCCCATTCCATTCGGTAATCCAATCGCGATAAGTCACGTTTGGCGTTAGGCGTATATACCGTAACTAGATAGAATCCTTCAAACTCCAGCGTAATGACTCGTCCCTCTGGCTCCGAGTTTTCCTCAATACCATAGTGCACGGAGAGAGGTTTTATGCGGGTGAACACCGCAGTGCCTGAGTAACCTTTCTTAATCGCGTAATTCCAATATTGCGAGTACTCCTCACCAAGCTCCATGCTGATTTGTCCATCCTGCAGCTTCGTTTCTTGCAGGCAAAAAATATCTGCATCCGTTTCCTTGAAATAATCGTTAAAGCCTTTCGTTACGCATGCCCGTAAACCATTTACGTTCCAAGATACTAGCTTAATCATGATCTATCTCCTTACGTTTTCTATCATTACGTACTAGTTTATCATATTTTCTTCAAAGGACTGTTGGAAACATCATGCTCTGTGGATAAAAAAAGGCTGTGCCAAGCGATTAGACACCTGCTAGGAGACCACATTAGTTAATATATATAAAATATCATTTGCAAACGTTATATACAGTTAAGTATTTTAATGTAAAAATTGATAGTGACGATAATGTAGACTTAAGCAGCATTTCTGCGATAGATGAGATTGCTTATAAGACCGTAAACGATTGAAGAAGAAGGAGGCTGTCATGATAAAAATATATAAGAGTGAATCAGGAAAAGAACAGGTTCTGCGTTCCTATAATGCGCTTCTGGAGCTGTGGCCAACGGAATTTGAGGAGCTGGACATTAACACCAAATACGGCGTCACGCATTGTCTTATTTCTGGTCATAAATCGAATCCGCCGCTGCTGCTGCTTCATGGCGTTGGAGATAATTCGGCGGTGATGTGGATGCTGAACATAAAGGAATTATCCAACCATTTTTATTGCATTGCAGTAGATACGATGGGTGGACCAGGAAAAAGTGTGCCTAACAAAAACTTTCAGAAAAAGACGTTTGATCAGGTGGATTGGATCAATGAAATCGTTGATCAAATGGGACTGAATCAATTTCATATCGCTGGTGTGTCGAATGGAGCTTATATGGCTTTTAATTATACGGTTAACGAGGCAAGTAGAGTGAACAGAGTCGTTTGCATGGAGGGAGGTATGGTTACAACACCAATTAAAACGATGGTGAGCACCTTAATGATGATGATGCCGGAAATGCTGATTCCAACCCGCAATAATATGCTTAAAATTATAAAAAAGCTAAGCTCGCCCCAATCCCGCGTTTATGAACAGCATCCCGAATTAGCGGAGCATCTTGTTCTTGCCATGAAAAATCACAATCAACAAGCGATGTTTGCACATAAGCTGCAGAAATATGATCAAGCGTCAGCAGCTGCGATAAAGGATAAGCTGTATTTTCTGATGGGTGAGTACAAGCTATCCCATAAGAAGGATTTTTTGCAGGTATTAAACGCAGGACAATTTCGTTACAAAATAATCCCTCATGCAGGACACGGTGTTAATCATGAACAGCCTGATGCTGTACATAATGAACTAATCCCATTTTTACTTCATTGAACTTGTTTTGTTCGGAGTAAGAGATCATACGAAGCGACTAGGCCGACACACTCTCTATATGGAGAAAGAGCTCGGTCCTTTTTTGCGTGTGGTAAAAGTTGGTTGACATGTCTTTACCCTAATGATAGGATAAAAGTATACTAAAACTAGGAAATATGATTTTAAGATAAATGCAGCAAGGAGGCATGGGCATGAATCAACATAGTGAACAGAGCCAGCTTGATCTTCGGTTATTTCGTATATGGTTCAAAGCATCTAAGGCAGTTGGCGACAATGTGCGCAAGGATATTGAAAGCCATGGCATTAGTCAGGAACATTTTATGATATTGGAGCTTTTGTATAGCAAGGGGCCTCATCCGATACAGAAAATAAGTGAAAAGTTCTGCATTCCAAGCGGCAGCATTACTTATGTTGTTGATAAGCTTGAGAAAAAAGGATATGTGAGACGAGAGCCAAGCGCTACCGACCGTAGAGGCTCAAATGTCATTCTTACCGAAGCGGGGCAAATACTGTTTGATAATATTTTTCCGAAGCATGCGGATGTCATTACACGCAATTTGAGTTGTGTAAGCAGCGAGGATAAAGAGAAGCTTATTGAGCTATTAAAAACGATCGGCATTAATGCAGAACAACTGAGCAAATAACATAAAAGTTTAAGGGGATGTATCAAATGACAACGATTAATCTTGCTATTATATATTACAGTGTAACGGGAACAAATTATCAAATGGCGCAGTGGGCTGCAGAAGGTGCGAAAGCAGCTGGAGCTGAGGTGAAAATATTGAAGACGCCTGAGCTTGCTTCAGAAGAAGGAATACAAGCTAACCCCATCTGGAGAACTCATGTTGCAGAGACGCAAGATATACCAGAGGTTACCTATAAGGATCTGGAATGGGCGGACGCTATTATATTTAGTATTCCATCCCGCTTTGGCGGAATGCCTGGTCCTGTTAAGCAGTTTCTTGATTCGACAGGCTCACTTTGGTTTAACGGCAAGCTAGTCAATAAAGTAGTCAGCGGAATGACTTCGGCGCAGAACGCGCATGGCGGTCAAGAGCAAACCATCCTTGGACTGTACACTTCGATGTACCATTGGGGAGCGATAGTAGCTGCACCGGGTTATTCGAGTCCAGTTACCTTTGAAGCTGGCGGCAATCCATATGGGACAAGCGTGACGGTGCAAGGCGGGAAAATGGTTGAGGATGTAAAAGCAGCTGTGGAATATCAAGCTAAGCGTACAGTCAATGTTGCGCAGTGGGTCAAGCAAGGGCTCGCTCAAGCTTAAGCAGAAAATAAGAAGAGGCAGAGGGATACTGCCTCTTTTTTTTGTGCTATTATGGTATGGTAATCGCAGCGATCTTCGATGAACAATGGGTATGACAGCCTTGAAAGGCGGGAATTACGGTGAACGCAAGCAAAAGTACATTTTGGAAGTCCTATATGAGCGGTTTAAAATTGCATGTTGCCATAGCCGACTATACGAAGGTGCCGCTTTCGTGGAAGGACGATAATTATACGACGGATGTGAATAAGCTATATTATATCCAAGAGGGCGAAGGGTACATTAAGGCCGGGAATCAAATTTATTATCCAAAGCCCGGTGATCTGTGTCTGCTGCCCGCAGATGTCGTACAATCCTATGGAACGATTAATACGAATACTTACGGGAAATATTGGTGCCACTTCACTGCAAAAATAGATAATTTCAACCTGTTTCAACTGCTCGAAATGCCCGTCATGATATCGATATCCGATCACGAAGGCTTGAAGGGTAAATTTGAAAGGCTGGTACACCATCATAAGAGTGAAGACTGGACATCCGAGCTGCAGCTGCAGTCGGCGTTTCTAGAGATTATGGCCATGATGCTGGAGCAGGCTGAGGATGTCACAATCAAAACACCGGCAACCAGCTCGTTTGAAAAGCTGAATGTCGTGCTGACCTATATTGAAGAGCATTTATCGGAAAATATTACAGTAGATACTCTTGCTCAGCTTGTACATTTTCACCCTAATTATTTTATACGCATGTTCAAAAATACGACAGGGCTCTCACCTATACAATATGTGAATCGCAAGCGTATGGACAAAGGACGGCAGCTGCTATCCTTTACGTCACTTAGCATCTCGGCAATAGCTGAATCTCTAGGTATGGACGCCACTTATTTCTCTCGTTTATTCAAAGAGTATATGGCTTTGTCACCGAGCGAATATAGGGAGCTTTCACTGAAATGATTAATTAATAAACCGTCGCTATTTAAGGCGACGGCTTTTTTTTGTGAGTACAAACAAAATGTTTCCATTTTCTTCACAGGAGGGAATTGAAAGGCGCTAATTTTACCCATATATTAGATAATGAAAAGGTAAATGGAAGGGAGTGTTATGCCATTAACAAACTTTATAAAAAGAATATTAGTTTCTTTATTGCTTCAAGCTTCATTATCATTTTGCTGGATCTTCTATTTGCTAATTCTGTTCTAATTAAAGAGAACGATCAGCTTCTGACGCTTGGCATTGCATTAGATTTTGTCGTTGTTATTCCTTTATTGCTGTACTTTCTATGGTTTCGCAAGCTGAATTTCAAGATCGCATCCATCATACCTTTTGCTCTTCTGGGTTATTTAGCATTAGCGTTATTTGTACCAAACACCGATCAAGAAACGATGAACGCTATAAAATATTTTCTTATTCCGCTGCCGCCTTTTATTTTAGCTTTAAAAATCTATGATATTGCGGCTGCCTATAAGCGTTATAAAAAAGTGGATAATCATCCTATAGAAACACTTCGGAAAAGTCTAGAAGAGACCATTCGCCATCCCAAAATTGCAGCTTTACTCACTCATGAATTATCTGTTTTTTATTACACCTTGTTCGCATGGAGAGAAACACCTTTCATTCGAACGGGGTCTGCCTCGTTTAGTTATCATAAAAACTCTAACAAACTGATAACCTTACTCGTATTTTCGAAAATATTGATTATTGAAGGGGTATGCATGCACATTCTGCTTGCGCAATGGTCGCATACCGCTGCATGGTTACTCTCATTAGGAAATGTATATATTATTATGCTGCTAGTTGCTGATTACCGAGCGATGTGCTTAAATCCTATTTTGGTATCAGATCAACAAATAAGGTTTCAGTATGGCATTCAGATGTATTCGGATATGAATATCAATACGGTTGCATCCATTTCGGCCATTACATTCGAGAAATTAGCTAAGGATAAAATGAAAAAAACGATAAAGATTCTGGACACAGAACCTAATGTGCATATGATATTAAAAGAAGAAATCACGGTTATTACGGCGTTTGGGATTCGAGAACAAGTTGACCAAATCTATTTATTTGTAGATAATGCTCATGAATTTCAAACGAAATGCCATCAGTTGATGGAGGCAAGCAAAAAGGACAGCGAATAGTTCGCTTGCTCTGTTACGCTTTCGGATTCATATTTTCTCTAACGAACTGTATCATGCTTATTAAGCAAAAAATGATCTTTTTCAAACGCTAACGAACCTGATTATCGTTATATCATGCTCTACAGGATGATACGAGCTGTTTTTCTCGAAATAGCGATGCTGGAGTTCGTTGCCATAATAATTGCTTGCGAATGGTTTAAATAAGAGCTGCTGAGTTCGTAACAGCGGTGCAGCGTACGCCAAAAACAAAGGAGCTAAGCGGATTCAAATCGCTTAGCTCCTTTGTTATTCCGAACTTTTTCCCATGATTAGGATTGTTCTGCACAACTAGTTCTTTTGGGACAACCTTTATGCTGCAAGTATAAGAACTCCGATGGAATCAAGGATAAAAGCTGTTTGCAGGCGTAGTTGTCGAACACCAGCGGGAATTGAATAGTGATTTGATCAAAATATCCTTCGCTTCATCCGTGCCGATATAGCGCAGTGCTTCTAGAGCATGAGCTCTTACATAACGGTTCTCATCATCGAGTACTGCCGCCAAAGCGGGAACGGCTGCTGCCGCTGTAGCACCCATGCGGGACAAGGACAGCCCAGCTGTAAATCGTACTTGAACATCCTCATCGGACAAGGCTGTAATAAGACCCTTCACTGCAATTTCTGAAGAATTAGACAAAATGCCAAGTGCTTCAACGACTGCAATTCTTACTGTCGCATCGGAGTGGGACAGAAGTTCAACAAGCTTTGGAAGCGCGGATTCAGCATAGCTGCGAAGCTCGCCAAGTGCGAATATAGCATATTGTACAGTCTCTGAGCGATCGCTCTCTAGTGCGTCGATCAATCCGTTTACTGCATCTGAGCCTGCGATGGACAGTCCATAAGCAGACGTGCGTGATACGTCTAATCTCTCATGATGAAGACCAGCCAGCAGTACTTTCACACCTGGAGCGCCATATTTAGCAAGCTCATAGGCAGCATTCAAGGCATTTGGTTCGAAGCTATCTTCCAAAGCCGTTGCCAGTGCGGCTAATTTCTCTTCGTTTGCTTCCGCAGTGTTTGCTAGACTGCCTAGCTTACCTGACATCCAGTTCCATGTTTCTTCCCACATGTCTTCGTGGTTTGCGATTGGCAGGGCAAGGTCAGCAGGCTCTTTCCACTCGGAAATCAGATTATTCCATGAAGGCTTAGTTGGAACAGCTGTACGCATAAATTCAAATTTAAGCATGTAACGAGCATTGCCTAATACATTTGGTGTTGAACGGTGCCAGATATCATAGTGGATGAGTGCAAATGTACCTGCTTCACCGCTAGCGTAAGCTTCTCCTTGCACCTCGTCAGAAGCAAAGGTGCGTGATTCATAGTTTTGGGTGCCAGGCACAACGCTAGTAGGCCCAAGCTCAATTGGCGTGTTTTGCGGGAAGTACATAATCATAGCCCACCATGGGTGGTGGTTGCGCATACGGGAGTAGCCCCAGTAGCTGTCCTTATGCCAACCACCAGCAACCGGCTGTGCATTAAAGTGGCCATGGCGATGGGCATGCAGCATGTAGTTTGGACCCAGTACGCTTGTTAATGCGCCTGTAATAACGGGGCTGTCGAAAGCCTGTTGTATTTCTCGGATTCGCGGCAGCAGGTTGTTGCCGGGATTGCCTTCCTCGTCATATACTTTTCCAAGTTCAGCTGTCATGGCTTGATGGAAGGATTCAGGGAAATCTGTTTTTAGAATAAGAAAGCCTTCAGTTATAAACTTTTGCATTTGTTCGTCAGTGAGTAGAAGCGGTGATTGATTCATATAATGGATGACCTCCTAATGTTGTGGTGATAAACCGATTATATGAGAAGTCGAACCAATGCTACATACACGAAACTAAGTGAAGCTTGCATAAAACTAACTTCCTGTTTGTCAGCAAAAAAAGCTGCTCATTTGAGCAGCTTTTTAATATTTTTTAATTTTCCTGCATAAGGAGGGAAGACGAGTCCAAGCTCAAACTTGGTGCTTTTCTTCAATATACTCTTCTGATGCGAGAACAGATCAAAGCTGTATTTGCCATGATAGGCTCCTACACCTGAGCTGCCAACACCGCCAAATGGCAAATAGGGATTAGAGACGTGCATAATCGTATCGTTAATACAGCCGCCGCCGAAAGAAACACGGCTCATAACCTCATCCTCCAGCGCTTTATTCTCTGTAAATAAATAAAGGGAAAGCGGCTTTGGATGAGCGTTAATCATTCGAATGGCCTCATGGATATCTCGGTACTCCATGACAGGCAAAATAGGGCCAAATAATTCTTCTGACATCGCCGCGCTATCCCATGAAACACCATCCAGTATTGTCGGTTCGATAAAGAGGTCTGCGCGGTCTGTGTCTCCTCCATAAACGATGCTGGCTTTGTCTTGCTCCAGAATGGAAGCAAGCCTGTCAAATTGACGTTGATTAATGATTCGACCATAATCTTTGTTGCTTTGTATAGAAGATCCATAGAAGGATTGGATGACTTCCTTCATTTTTGCGACCAGCTTTTCTTTAATATCCTGATGAGCCAGCACATAATCGGGTGAAATACAGGTTTGGCCGGTATTCATTAATTTGCCCCAGATAATCCGCTTGGCAGCGATCTCGAGATTAGCGGTAGAATCTACAATGACAGGGCTTTTTCCTCCGAGCTCAAGCGTGACAGGCACAAGGTTTTTGGCAGCAGCCTCCATAACGATTTTGCCAACCGCGATGCTGCCTGTGAAAAAAATATAATCAACCGGCGCGTGGATGAGCAATGAGGTCGTTTCCTTCTCCCCCTCAATGACTTTAATGTAGGCGGGATCAAAGGTTTCATTTATGATTTTACTTATTAAAGCTGAAACATGAGGCGAGCTTTCGGATGGTTTGAGAATGGCACAATTGCCTGCGGCAATGGCTCCGATAAGCGGCTCAATGACAAGCTGGAACGGATAGTTGAAGGGACCAATTATTAAAGCTGTGCCGTAGGGCTCCTTCATAATACGGCTGGATGATGGAAACAGATAAATCGGTGTTTTCACCTTCTGCGGCTTCATCCACTTTTTGAGATGCTTCATGACATGTCGAATGCTATTGGTTACGATTATAATTTCTGTCATATGAGTCTCTAACTCACTTTTGCGAAGGTCTTGGTAAAGCACCTTGACGATTTCCTGCTCATGACGCTGTATGGCTTGCAGCAATCGTTGCAATTGATTCAGCCTAAAGCGCAGCTCCTTGGTTTGGCCTTGTTCGAAAAATGTTTTTTGCTCTAGCACAATCTGTTCAATATCTTCTGCTCTTAATGAACTCATTCCGCAACCCTCCTTACCTATCCACATCTTAACAGGTAATGAAACGAACTTCCACTTGGATATTGAGTTTGCGATCTCATTTTTTTGCATATTAACACACAAAGAAAAACAGAATACCCGTCCTCTGAAAATCAAAGAGGGATATCCTGTTTAGATGGTATTAAAGTGCTTCTTTAATGATCTTTTTGTAATAAGAGACGGAAAGAATTCCGAATATGGAGTAAAGGATGGTATATAGCAGCATGACTATAATCATCGGAGTTAAAAGCTCTGTTCCAAAGAAAAACCATCCAGATTTGACTGCAAAATAGCTGTGAAGCAGCCCAACCACTAAGGGAATGCCAAAGTTGAACATTTGTTTTATTTTTATGCCCCTTAACAAATCAGCCCTTGTGAAGCCGAGCTTTCGAAGGATGGTATAGTTTGGCCTTTCCTCTTCGCTTTCTCCCATTTGCTTAAAATAGAGAATATTGCCGGATGTGATAAGAAAGGTTAATCCAAGGAAAGCGACGATAAACATAATCAAGCCCATCGTTTGTTTTTGCTGGTTGCTTGTATTAAGCTGAGAATCATTTCTGTTGTGCTCAGAGAACTTCATCTCATTGAATAGCTGAGTCGCTTCTTTTAGATCAGAACGATCTTTCATATTAATTCCGATATGCAGGGTAGAGTGTTTCTGAATAGCCGGATCAAGATGATTATTTAAGCTCTCAAAAACAGAATCATCGACGATAACTACAGGCAATCCGCCGCTTTTAAACCACCAAGAGACGATGGGCTGCTCCTTAAGTCCGATATATTGTTGTGGAATACTTTGAGTAGGATTCACTAGCTGTACAGGCCCTGAGTCCTTCAAAGACATGAACTGTTTGAGCATGCTGCTGTAACCGGAGAGATAGAGCTCGTCTTTAGACAGCTGAATGCCGTCAACAGACTGTTCGCTGACAACGGGCAAGGTCATCATATCCGAATTCCCAGCCACACTTACCCCTTCCAGATTGTTATTCATAATACTCTTCACATTGACGTCTACCTGAATGACAGGAATCGTTTTTTCGGTATACGCCAGCTTGTTTTTGTTTAGCGCTTCTTTAAACTGCTCCGCGTCCTGAACGTTCATAAATGCAAAATGTTCGGGAACATTGTTTTTGGCTGTTTTTTCGGCAGAGTAATAAGAGATATAGCTTAAGGATAATAAGCCGATAGCAAGCGCCGACACGGTCGTAATGATAGTGAGCAGCAGCGCATTCGATTTCATACGGAACATAATGGACGAGAGCGATAAGGTTTCATTAATGTTAAGGTAGCCGTTTTTCTGCTTTCGGATCACGTTGAAAATAAAGCTGACCGATCCTTTATAGAAAAGGAAGGTTCCAAGGATGACGGAGCCGAGTATGCCGATCATGGCAGCAAAGAGCGTGGTCATCGTCACAAATTTTCCACCGAACAGTTCGGAAGAAATATAATAGCCCAGCGCAATCAACAGCAATCCGGCAATGCCGATCAGCATTTCCAGAATAGACACTCTTCTTGCTTTGCCTTCTGTGACGGAATTCACTCTAAACAGCGATAATATCGTTTGTTTTTTTATAAATAAATAATTCATCAACATAATCAGAAGATAAATAACTAAAAAAATAATGATGGTTTGCTTGAATGCTTGGGTGGAGAAATGGAGCTCTGCGGCCACCTCAACACCGATCGTTTTAAATAAAATCATAATAATTAATTTGGACACAGAGAAACCGACCAGAACCCCCAGCAGGATGGAGCCGAAATAAAGAAAAAAGTTTTCCAGCGTCAGAATGCGGAAAATTTTATTTTTGGTCATTCCGATAAGCTGAAATAAGCCGATTTCCTTGCTGCGCCTTTTAATAAAGATGGTATTGGCGTACAGCAGAAAAATAGAAACGATTCCAACAAGCAAATAAGAAGCAGTCTTAATGGCGGCAGCCCCTTTAACAGAGCCTTTCGCCTCATCCATGGCAGGATCAAACTGCAGGGTGACAAAGGCGAAATAAAGAGCAGCGCTAAACACGAGAGCAAACACATAGAGATAATAATTTTTTAGATTCTTTTTTAGATTGCGGAAAATGAGTTGATTAATGCTCATGGTGCACCCCGCTTAGTACACTTTGTGTTGCCATAATATCGTTGAAGAATTTTTGCCGCGTTTGTTCTCCCTTATAAAGCTGAGAATAGATTTGTCCATCCTTGATGAAGATGACTCTGCTGCAATAGCTGGCAGCTACCGGATCGTGAGTAACCATGGCGATTGTAGCTTGTCTTTTTTGATTTAAACCGCTCAGCTTGTTCAGTAAATCAGAGGCGGATTTGGAATCAAGGGCACCTGTCGGTTCATCAGCGAAAATAATGCTTGGCTCATGAATGAAGGCTCTTGCAGCGGATGTACGTTGCTTTTGACCACCAGATATTTCATTCGGATACTTATTGCGGAGCTCATAAATGCCAAGCTCGGTCGCTACCGCCTGAAACTTACGCTCAGCTTCTTTTTTTGGCGTCTTCGTAATCGACAGCGGCAATAAAATATTTTCTTTAACCGTTAGAGTATCTAACAGATTGTATTCCTGAAAAATAAAGCCTAAACGATTTTTACGAAATTCAGCTAATTGTTTTTCTTTTAACCCAGAAATAACTTTCCCTTCGATTTTAATCGAGCCGCTGCTAATGTGGTCAATCGATGAAAGCACGTTAAGCAAGGTTGTTTTTCCTGAGCCGGATGCGCCCATGATGCTGACGAATTCCCCTTTTTCAATGCTAATATCAAGCCCGCATAATACTTCCTGCTTATTGAATTTGTTTCCGTAAATTTTATGAATTTTGGTTGCTTCCAGAATGAACATGTGATTAACACTCTCCCTAGGTCTATTACTTGTATTGTAAATCGAATGTCCGATTAGTTCCTTCGAATGACCGAACAAATAATAGAAGCATGTGACAATGTTGTCACATGCTTGTGATACGAACGAATTCATTTCGCTGCGGGAAAGTTAAGGTGAACGCTGTTCCTGCTCCAAGCTCGGATTTAACATGGACACGGATCAACAGCGATTGAGCTGCTTTTTGAGCTAAATACAATCCCATGCCTGTTGCGGCGCTGTCTTGGTGCATCGTCGTCGATGTAAAGCCTTTATCGAAAATGCGAGGCAGATCCTTCGGATCAATGCCGCGTCCATTATCAATAATTTCGAGGATAGTCTGCTGATTCCGCTGATAGCTCTTGATCACGATATCAGATGGCGGGCTATATTTTACAGCGTTGGTTAAAATCTGTCTGATAATAAAGGAAAGCCATTTCGCATCGCTCAGCGCTTTCGGTTCATCCAATTGAATATCAAAGCCTATCCCCTTCTGGATACACCATGATTGCAGCGTCTTGATTTCATCGAAGATGATCGTTTCCAAATCGGTGTTTTCGATATAGATATCATTTTCAATAAACGGTATGCGTCTCTGATGGAGCTGCTGGTCGAGCAGGAGGTGAATTCGCAGCCATTCATACGTCAAATGCGTTTTCATTCCTTCATCCTGTATACGGTCTATCATGAGACGCATCGCGGTTAGCGGCGTTTTTACCTCGTGTATCCAAGATAACAGCTCATCCTTCTCATGCTCCAAAATCATCCGATTGTTCATTGCAGCGTGCTTCAGCAGTTCCGCTTGATTCGTCATGCTTTTTTCGATCACTTTCTCAAACGGGCTCTCCGGCTCAGCCATGCTCGTAGTATCCAGGCTGATGTCTCGCTCCTCTAAGCTTCTGATGAACCTTGTTTCTTTATGATACCGGATGACGAAATGGATGATAAAAATAATCGAAGATAAATAAAAGAGATAGATCATCGATTGCAGGGGAATCGTTGAATCTACATAAGCACAAACAAGAATCAGCAGCTGCAAAATAATAAACAACAGAATCCAGCTGCGCCGTTCCACTATATATTTTCTAATCATAATCATGCGCCTCTTCAACAGCCATATAGCCTTGTCCAATTTTCGTTTCAACAAAACGGCCCAGTTCAATTTCATCGAGCCTTTTGCGCAGCCGGTTCACATTCACAGTAAGCGTGTTGTCACTGACAAACCTTTTATCATCCCATAAGCTATTAATCAATTCTTCTCGGCTAACAATCTTATTTTTACGGTCAATGAGCATTTTTAAAATAAAGATCTCATTTTTGGTAAGCTCAATGGAGCCTTTATGATTGGAGACCAGATTTTTCTCATAATCAACCGTTGCGTCGCACCAGGTTTTAAGCTCGATATGTTCGGTATTGTAATTGTATACCCGCCGAAGAATAGCTTGTATTTTGACGATGAGCACATCGAAGTGAAAGGGCTTTTGTATATAATCATCCGCTCCAAGCTGCATAGACATGACGATGTCCGTCGGGTGGTCTCGCGAGGATAGGAAGATGATCGGGACGTTGGAGTGGGAACGTATCATTCTGCACCAATGAAATCCATCGAATTTTGGAAGCTGAATATCGATGATCACGAGGTCCGGCTTAATCGCGGTAAATTGCTGAATCACTTTCTCAAAGTCCGATATGCCATGTACCTCATATGACCACTGGGATAATCGGTCTTTTATCTCGTTAAATAACGTTGTGTCATCTTCAATTAACAATAGTTTAAACATAGAGTCACCGCTTTTTTAAAAGTTTATTACTATGAATTGTATAGGAAAATCCCTATGTATGCCATAAATGGCACGGAACAAAGTGCTGAATAGAGAGAGGGGATGAGAAAAGAAGGTTGTGCAACATTTTGTGCAAACGTTGTCATTTCAGGAGAAAAAGGTGAATTTCCGTGTCGAAATAGGTAAAAGGTGAGAAAAACAATTGACAGCGCTTTATTTTGAGTATTAATATGGGAATCAGCAAACGCTTTCATTGCGCTTTTATGACTGGAACAGCTGTTGTAGAAGAAGCGGTTAAAAAGTTTGCATTAATTATGTTATTTGTGCAAACGCTTGCATAAAATCTATAGCTGTTTAGACAGAAGTCAGGGGGTGTTGTTTTAACGAACTTTGGTGTAGTCAGAAGGTGCGAGTTGATGATTGAAAGGTGCAATGATCATAATTTGAGGAGGTTCATCCAAATGGGCTTTGCTTTAAAACGAAAGAAAATGATGTCTATCATGCTTATTGCAGCTATGATCTGGTCGATAGTGGGCGCAATACCGCTACATACGAACGCCGCGGCACCAACTCAGGTTGTTCTTGTCGGCGACTTGCAGAAGGGGCTCGGTAACAGCGAGAATTGGGACCCGAAAGCCGAGGTAACCAAGATGAGCGATAGCGGCAGCGGTTATTATACGTTTAAGGCTACGCTGCCAGCAGGCACATATGAATATAAAGTTGCTCTAAATGGAGGCTGGTTGGAAAGCTATGGCTTTGGTAATTACACGAATCCAAGCGGTGTGGATAGCGGCGGCAATATTAAGCTGACACTCTCCGAAGAGAAAGAAGTGACTTTTTATTATAACCACGATACACATAAAATTGCGGATTCTACCTATTACACCCAGGTAGCCAGCGACAAGCTGCCTCGGATTGTTGGGACTTTGCAGGTTCCGCTAGGGGAACCAAGTAACTGGGCACCAGAATCGGCGCTATCTGTTTTGACTGATACCGATCTGGATGGCGTCTACACGATAACGAAAGATGTACCCAAAGGGGATTACAAATTCAAAATCGTGCTTGGATCGACTTGGGATGACCAGACGTATCCAAAGGATGATCAATTGCTTAGTCTTCCTGCCGATCTTCCAGTAACGTTTAAATATAATGCGAATACAGAAGTAGTATCAGCAGATTTCAAAGCGCCAGTTGAACCGAGTCCGAGTCCAGATCCGGTTGACCCGAACCTCGATCCGATTCCGGCTAACCACCTGCGCATTCATTACAATCGGGCAGATGCTCTTTATGAGAATCAAGGAATATGGACATGGGAGCAGGTTGCCGCTCCTTCAACAGGCTGGCCGGGTGGCGCAACAGCTTTTCCAGCAGATAAGATAGACAGCTATGGTGCTTATGTTGATATTCCGATAGCTGTGAATGCCAAAAAAGTGGGCTTCCTTATCGTTAATCGATTAGATGGAGCTAAGGATGGCGGCGATAAAGCGGTAGCGATAAGCTCCCCTGCAGTAAATGAAATTTGGATTAAGGAGAACTCCGATAAAGTATCTTATTTCGAGCCGGTAGAGCTCCCAGCTAATACCGTTCGTATTCACTATGTAAGAGACGATAAAAAACAGAGTGCTTACGGTTTATGGCTGTGGGATCAGGTGGCAACTCCTTCGACAGGCTGGCCAACGGGCGCATCCGCTTTTACAGAGGAACAGGTTGACCGTTATGGCAGCTATGTCGATATTCCACTTCAAGAGAACGCGCAAAAAATTAGTTTTATTGTCGTTAATCGCACCTTGGGCGATGCGGATAAGGATGGAGGCAATCGCTCCTTCAGTCTTGTAAATCGTTACAATCAGCTCTGGATCAAGAAGGGAGATAATAATGTATACGTGTCCCCTTACTGGGAACTGCCTACAGCCCTTGAGTCCGCAGAGATCTTATCCGAGAGCAAACTCCTTCTCGGATTCACGATGACCGACGGTCTCGCAGCAGAGGAATTGAAAAATGCGATCACTATTACGGATAAGAACGGTACAGCTGTATCGATTAATCAAGTGGTGTTGAATGCTGATAAAAAAACAGCTATGGTCTCGGCCAACATTCAGCTGGATCAAACGCCTCTGAACGTAACTTATCAAGGGAGAACCGTATCCGCAGCTGCAGGCTGGAGAATGCTTGATGAGCTTTACAACTACGAAGGAAATGATCTTGGGGCTAGCTATCATTCTGGCAGCGTCGTTCTGAAGCTGTGGGCGCCAAAAGCAAGCTCAGTCGTAGCCAATGTCTATGATAAAGCCGATTCCACTAAGCTAGTTGGCAGTGCTAGTTTGACGAAAGGCGACAAAGGCGTTTGGACGGCAGCTATCGCGCCAACTGATCTCACAGGTCAAGACATAACCGATCTGAAGGGGTATTTTTATCAATATGAAGTGACGAATGATGGGGTTACGAAACAAGTACTCGACCCGTACGCGAAATCGATGGCGGAGTTTAGAGTGAATACGAAAGGTGAAACCGGTCCAGATGGCGATGCAGTTGGCAAAGCGGCAATCGTTGATCTAGGTGCGACTGATCCTGCCGCAGACTATGATTTTGCCAAAATTGACGGCTATGAGAAACGAGAGGACGCGATTATTTGGGAGGCGCATATTAGAGACTTTACGTCCGATCCATCCGTAGCTGATGATCTTAATGCGAGATGGGGCTCTTATAACGCGTTCAAGGATAAGCTGTCTTATATTAAATCATTAGGCGTTACTCATATTCAGCTGCTTCCAGTTATGGCTTGGTATTATGGCGACGAAGCTCAGATGGGAACAAGAGAACTGGAATACTCTGCACAAAACAACGAATACAACTGGGGTTATGATCCGCATAGCTACTTCTCACCGGATGGCGCTTATTCGGAGGATGCGGCAGATCCCGAGCTGAGAGTAAAGGAATTAAAAGGACTCATTGATGCGATTCATGATGAAGGTATGGGGGTTGTCCTTGATGTCGTCTACACCCATATGGCCAAAGCAAGCTTCTTAAACGATATCGTACCTAATTACTACGCATTCCAAGATGCAAATGGCAACAACATCGGCGGATTCGGCAACAACCTTGCTACCTCTCACAAAATGGCGGAGAAGCTAATGGTTGATTCGGTTAAGTACTGGTTTGATGAATATAAAATCGACGGCATGCGCTGGGATATGATGGGCGACGCTACCTATGATTCCGTGCAGAATGCTTACGATGCAGCAGCGAGTATTAATCCGAATGCCTTGTTTATCGGTGAAGGCTGGGTAACGTTCGGGGGCGATGCTTCTGATCCTGCTTTGAAGGGCAAAGGCGCAGACCAAAAATGGATGGATAAAACAGACAGCGTAGGCGTTTTCTCCGATGAGATTCGTAATGAATTGAAATCCGGTTTCGGCTCGGAGGGCGAGCCAAGATTTATAACAGGTGGAGCAAGAAGCGTGGCGACGATCCTGAATAATATCAAGGGGCAGCCAAGCAACACGCCTGCTGATGACCCGGGAGACATGGTGCAGTATATTGAAGCCCATGACAACTTGCCGCTGTATGATGTTATTGCCCAGTCGATTAAGAAAGACCCGGCTATAGCGGCTAATGATCTGGAAATTCATAAACGGATACGTCTGGGCAATTTGCTCATTCTAACCTCTCAAGGTACGGCTTTCCTTCATGCTGGTCAAGAATATGGCAGAACGAAGCAGTGGCTTGGGGCAGGAGTGCCGGAGCAGAAATACCACGAGCTGAAAGATGCAGCCGGAACCTCATTTGGTTATTTCATTCATGATTCCTATGATTCCTCCGATGCAATCAATAAATTTGACTGGCAGAAGGCGACGAATGCTGAGCAATATCCAGTCAATCATGTAACGAAGGAGTACACAGCAGGACTAATTGAACTTCGGAAACATACGGATGCCTTCCGTTTAGGCGAAAAGGACCTCGTTGATTCCAATGTCACGCTCATTCCTGCGAAGGAAATGAAAGATAACGATCTTGTGATTGGCTACAAAAATAAAGCAACAGACGGCACCGGCAATTATTATGTATTTATGAATGCTGATCGTACAGCAAGAACGCTAACGTTATCAGAGGATTTAACTACAGGCACAGTGCTAGTAGATAATGATGAAGCGGGGATTTCGGCGGTTTCTGTGCCATCCGGCTTTGAGCTGACAGCGAGCTCGATTATGCTTGAGCCGTTGACCGCAGTCATTATTAAGATGGAAGCGGCAGCGCCTGTGCTGAACGCGCTTGAGCTGGATAACGCTAACTATCCTTTGCAGGTTGGAACGACCCATCAAACGGTAGTTTATGCGAAATACAGCGACGGCAGCAAAAGAAAAGTAACGAGCGGTGTTGTATATTCTTCGAATAAGCCCGATATTGCTTCTGTAACAACAGGAGGCCTTGTTAAGGCAAACAGCTTAGGAAATGCAACGATCACAGCTACGTATAACGGAATATCCGTGAGCGCTGTAGTTGCTGTAAAAACGGAATCAATCAAACGGTATGTCCAAATCAACTACATTCGTCCGGATAAAAACTATCAGGACTGGAATATGTGGATATGGAACACCGGTGTGAAAAATGATCAAATCAACTTTGATAAAATCGAAAATGGCATTGCAACAGTCATGCTTGAAATTTCGCAGGATGCGACCAATGTGGGCTTCGTGCTTCGTAAAGGAACAGACTGGAACACGGCGAAGCAGGATATACCAGACGATCGCGTGATTCCGATCTCGCCAGGGGCTGCTTTTACGAAAGTAAATATAACGAGTATGGTAAATCAGCTGGGTATTTTGCCAACTATCACCGGACCAGTTCTAAAAGATGGTGGCATTACCTTCCTGTACCGGGATGATGCTCTATTTGAAAAAGGACGCTCAAGTGATTTGACCGGGGTTAAGGTAAAGGTGAATGGTGCAGAGCATGAAATGGTTTATGATGCTGCGAAGGAGTGGTTTACTTATTCACTTGCAAATGTAGAAGGCGGCACATACGAATATACCTTCCTTGTGAAGAAGAAAGACGAAGCAACCGTTGAAATAACCGATCCCAAAAATACGACCAATGGCAAATCAGTCATTACGTATCGGAAGCCTGTCGTAACGATGACGACATCGGTTCATCCAGCTGCGATTTCGTATAATGAAAGCGCGGTGCTCAAATTACAGGCATCAGCATCAGAAGAAGTCGTATTTACTGAAGGGTATATGGATTTAACGGCAGTAGGTGGATTAGCTAAAGTGCCTTTCGACACCAAGCTGTTTGCACAAACGATTGCCGTGAAAGACACAGTTACAGCGGGAGTAAAAGAAATACCCGTTACACTCATCGATGAGTACGGCAACAAGCACACGCATACAGCCACAATAACGGTAAAAGCTAGAACCTTTGCTGGCAATCTCGACTTTGATTGGGATGAGGCGCGTATCTATTTCGCGCTAACTGATCGGTTTGCGGATGGGGATTCAACCAATAATGCGGATGTAGATAAAGATCACCTTGAAGCCTACCACGGCGGTGATTTCCAAGGCATGATCGACAAGCTGGATTATTTGCAGGAGCTGGGCATTAATACGCTGTGGATCACTCCGATTGTCGATAATATCGATTTCAACAAAGGCGTAGATTTTAACACCAAGCAGTACGGCTATCATGGCTACTGGGCTAAAGATTTCACGAAGCTTGATGAGCATCTGGGTGATATGGATACGTTTAAGGAACTAATTAACAAAGCTCACGACAAGGGCATCAAAATTATGGTCGACGTGGTGCTTAACCATACCGGCTACGGCTTAAAAGCTGAGGATAACCGTCCAGGCATTACGCCGGAGGACAAAGCTCGCTTTGAAGGGATGCTCAGAACAAATAGCGTTCAAGCCAGCACCAATCCAATTGAAGGAGAACTGGATGGTTTGCCGGACTTCAAGACAGAGGACCCTGCCGTTCGTGAGAAAATGATTGAATGGCAAGCAGGCTGGCTGGAGCGTGCTAGAACGGATCGCGGCGACACGATTGATTTCTTCCGCGTGGATACAGTGAAGCATGTAGAGAGCACAACGTGGAAAGCGTTCAAAAATGCGTTGACGACTATCGATCCAAGCTTCAAGCTGATCGGTGAAAATTTTGGCGCTTCAATCGACGGTGACGGCGGCATGCTGCGCAGCGGCCAAATGGACAGCTTGCTCGATTTTAGCTTTAATGACAGAGCCAAAGATTTTACAGATGGGAAGATTGATGCTGTCGATGCTTATCTAGCAGACCGGGAAACGAAGCTGGATAACACAGCAATGATGGGGCAGTTCCTAAGCAGCCACGATGAGGATGGTTTCCTGTCTGAGTTTGTGAAAGGAGACAAAGGCAAGCTGAAAATCGCAGCAGCCCTTCAAATCACGGCGAAAGGCCAGCCCGTCATTTATTACGGCGAGGAGCTTGGCCGCTCAGGTCCTAATGCTCGTGACTTGAAAGCAGGCTTGTTAAGCGAAAACCGTTCAGATATGCCATGGGATCAATTGACGGCAGAACAAGCACTGCATGATCATTACGAGAAGCTGCTCAATATTCGGGCGAAGTTCTCGAAGGTTTATTCGAAAGGCTTGCGTACCAAGCTTGCTGGATCGGATACACTAGCCTATTTAGCATTTAATAAACAATTTAACGGCGTAAATATTGTAACGATCATTAACACAGCCGTGGAGAGCAAGTCGGTTACGCTGGAAGTTCCTTTCGCAGCTGGAGCTAAGGCAAAGGATGAGTACAGCGGAACGGTTTACACGGTGAAGGATAATGGACAGGTGACGGTTGAAGTGCCGGGCAGAAACGAAGGCGGAACGGTTATTTTGAGTGAGGTAGCGGATAATGTTCCAACACCTACGACGCCGATTACACCACAGCCAGCTGATGTCCAAGTGATTGATAATGACATCTTGCGCAGCGGCAAGGATGGTAAAGTGTCGGTACAATTTGTCGATGGAAAACATTCGGTACAATTGCCGCTTGATGCAGCAGCAGTACTGGCAGGCAATAACTTGGAGCTGAAGGCAGCTGGCATTACAATGACGCTGTCAAATGAACTATTGGCTTCTATTAAAGGACTTGTGTCTGTGAGTGAAGCGGACGGGGCTCGTATCGTATTCGAGGCAAAACCGTTGAATACTGCAGATGCGGACGCTTTGGTTGACCGAACTCAGGATGTTCAAGCTAAGCTGAAAGCGGGCTCTCTGGTTTATGATTTCAACTTAAGCATCGTAACGAAGGCTGGAAAAGTGATTCCGGTTACGAAGTTTGAGAAGCCAATCCTACTCAGCTTCCAGCTTAACCCGAACGCAAACCAAGACATCGTTGGTATCTATTATGTGAGTGATGCTGGCAAGCTGGAATACATCGGTGGCACGCTTAAGGTTGAGATGATTACGGCTGAGGTATTCCATTTCAGTAAATATGCAGTTCTTGAGTACGATAAATCATTTACGGATGTGCCAGCTAGTCACTGGGCTAACGCAGCGATTAAATCACTGGCTGCGAAGCACATTGTTTCGGGCATTAATGAGAAGCAGTTTGCACCGCAAGCTAACGTAACGAGAGCAGAATTTGCAGCTATGCTTATCCGTGCTCTTGGAGTGAAAGCTGAAGGCACGGCAAGCTATAGCGATGTAGAAGCGGGCAAATGGTATTCCGCTTATGTGGCGACAGCTAGCAAGCTAGGCATTATAAAAGGCCGCAGCAACTCGGCGTTTGCACCAAATGAAACGATAAGCCGCGAGGAAATGGCTGTCATGATCATGCGAGCGTATGAGGTTAGAAAGGGAGCGGCTGCAGCTTCGGCGGCAGAGGAAACAACATTCACTGACAGCAGCCAAATTAGCAAATGGGCGGAAGCATCGGTTGCGGCTGCTGCTAAGCTAGGGCTCGTTCAAGGCAGAGCAAACGAAACATTTGCGCCGAAAGGGAAAATGACACGTGCAGAAAGTGCACAGGTCATCTATAAGCTTTTAGGGAAATAAGCATTTCTTTAATGTAAGGGTTAGAAAGTTGGCAAATCATTATGTCTAACATGATGTAGTTGCTGAAACAGACAAAAGCCGGGCTTCTCCTTCTGGAGACCCGGCTTTTGTTGGCGTTGTTGTATTGCCGAGTTAAGCAATCAATATCTTTACATCGTGACTTGTATTACAGTATACTGTAACTAATACAGTCAACTGTAACTAAATTGATCGTCGATAATTTGAAATGAGGTGAAAAGATGGACACATTCACAGCGAAACAAGTTTCGGAAATTCTCCAGCAGGAAGATCCTGAGATGAATTTGAGAACCGTCAGGTATTATACCCAGATCGGGATCGTTCCCCCGTTAGAGCTTGTTGGGAACAAAAGAGTTTATACGAGCAGCCACATTAGTTACTTTCGTGCGATTCTGACGTTAATCCATAGCGGAGATACGCTGGCTGCTATCCAAGAAAAGCTGAAGGAGCTCTCTATAGATGAGATTTCCAAAATAGGCGAGAATCTTCAGCTTTATCGCTCCAAAAAAATGCTAACCAACGATACCCATGTCATTAATGATGATGTCATTCTTTCGATGAGCCCACGAATTTCGGCGGAACTCCGAGTGAAAATGGTAGAGACGATCTCTCAAATGCTGAAGGGAGAAGTGAAGTGATGATTCAAACTAGGTTCACCAAATCAATTATGGAAAATGAAGAAGGCATGAACCATCTTTGGCTTCAGCTTTCTCCAATCCGTGATGCGGATGATGTTCGTGTTCAGCTTACGCTGCCAAGCGGCATTCATCGGCTACACAATTTGAGCGGATATGAGGAGACGGATATTCAGGAGATCGTCGTATCTAATCCGATGATAATAAATAACATGATCGTTGAGCTATTTACGACAAGCCCAGTATCGTGCGGAGTGAAGACTATCATTGTTGCGATCACTTATAATGAAAAAGAAAAACCTATTCGAATTGAACATGAAGTGCCATTAAGGATCGTATCTGAGGATGAAATGGACGGCTTGGTCGTTGATGAAGAAGCCGCAGCGTTTATGAAAGAACATCTGTCTCTGAAGAAATCTAATGAGCCATCTGAATATGAATTTATTGATCATTCCCAAACAAAAATCATTAGGATTGAATCGAGTGAATATGCCGATTGGGAGAAAAAATACCGAATTGAAGGGCTTGCACCACGTTAGGCATCCAAAATAATTAATGAGATAAACATTAATTAATCATACGTGTTCTGCCGAGCCAATACGGTTTCTTCAGCTCCGCCTTGTTCAGCTTCCCGACGGACGTTCTTGGGAGAGAGGCAACGATTTCCAATCGCGTTGGAATTTTAAATGGAGCAATCTGCTCATGGCAAAATATTTTTAGATCAGTTAAAGTCAGCTCTGCATCGCCCTTAAGGGACACCACCGCAGTTACTTCTTCGCCATCCACTAATAAGGGCGTTCCAATTACAGCAACCTCACGAATAGAAGGATGCTTGCTAAGTGCCTCCTCTACTTCTGAGCAGTAAACATTTGCACCGTCAACAATAATGATATCTTTTTTTCGATCCATGAGATACAAATAACCATCCTCATCAAACCTGCCTAAGTCACCCGTATAGAGCCACCCATCCTTCAGGGCATGGTTTGTTTCCACTGGATTATTCCAGTAGCCAAGCATGATTTGCTCTCCTTTGCATAAAATTTCGCCAGTTTCTCCTTGTTCAACATCTTGGCCGAGCTCGTCAATAATACGAATTTGAAATGCTTTTTGCCCCCAATACGGCATGTTGGCTGGACTGCCAACGGATATTAATCGATTTAGCTTTCCTTCATGGAAACATTGGTTTATGTTTAAAAAACTAATAAATTGTCCGCTTTCTGTTTGAGAATATACTTCAGTAATTTGTGCATTCGGAAAAATAGTTAACGCTTGATGAAATACATTTTCGCTGATGGGCGCGCCGCCGCAAGAGATGCCTTCGATGGATTGCAGGCTGCGGGATTTGATATTTTCCATAAGGACAATATCTCGAAATAATAGCCCCACAGTACCCAAAAACTTAATTTGACCCCGTTCTATGATATCAACAATTTCTTCAGCTCGAACGGGATATTCATTCAGATAGATGAGGCAGCCGCCTTCAAATAAGGTCGTCCACAAAACAAACTGGCCGGTTAAATGGGCTTGATTCATCACGATCGATTTTTTAGAAGCGTTATGCCCGCCGCCCCTCTCTAGGTTCATAAAGGACCAATTGCGAATATGGCGGTGAGAATGCATGACACCTTTGGATCGTCCCGTCGTACCGCCTGTATAAATAATAAGCGCCACATCATCTGGTTCAGCTTCATGCCATTCCATGAGAGCGGGACAATGAACCATAAAGGACTGCAATGATAGGGGGGACTGATCTAAGGTGCATGAAATGAAATGCGCAATTGGCAGTGAAGATAAGGCTTCTAATAGCTGAGATTGTTCGGAGCTGTAGACTAGCGCAGTGGGAGCAGCATCTTGAACAATATTTTTGATTTCATTTGCGGCTAACCCGGGAAAAATCGTTACAGGAATGGCACCAATGGCAACCGCAGCAAGTTCGGCGATAGCAAGCTGCGGTGATGGAGAACTAATCATTGCGATTCGTTCACCTGGCTTGATTGCGAGATTATGAAATCCTTGAGCGACACGGTTAACCTYATTAAATAACTGTTCATAAGTAAGGGTTTCATTCTTATCCTTCATTGCTTTTTTTGTTGGGTGCATCTGAGCAGTCTTCGGCAATATTTTGGAAAGCAGCATATCATAACCTCCCTAATTAAAATAAGAGCAATAAAACCTATGAATTTACTGTACTATTCAACCGTAACAGGAAGAAGCTGGGGCAGCAAATTGATTTTCCTTATGGAAAAATAATGTTTTTTTTATAAAATGACCAACCGATTGATTGGTGCAGCTACTTATATACCATACGACTGCCAAAGGAGGTGCCGCATGACAGCAAATATCCTGATCGATGAATCGCTTCTGCAAAGCTATTCGAGAAAGATATTCGGCTTTGCTCTCTCGAAAACGGGACATGAACAAAATGCAAAGGATTTGTCCCAAGAAATATGGTTAGCGCTCTATCGCTCGCTTCAGACAGGCAAGCAGGTGGACAACATGGACGCATGGGTTCACACGATCTGCTGCTTCACATGGAGCAATTATTTGGCGAAGGAAAAACGGCATTGGAACCATGCAAATATCGATTATATATCATCCCTAGAGAACGGAAACAGTGAGCTTTTTACGGCGGATATGGAAGAGCTGCTGGAAAATATGCGCATTGAAATCGCTTATTTGTCTCGTCTCCATCGTGACATTACGATTCAATATTATTATGAGAGGCAGAGTATCGAGCAAATCGCGAAGCATTTGCAGATTGCGGCAGGGACGGTGAAGTGGCATCTCTTTGAAGTGCGTAAAAAGCTGAAGGAGGCAATAAAAATGGAGCAAGCTGCTGATCGATTAAGCTATAAACCGGTGAGGATGATGGTTGGCCACTGTGGAACTCCAGGTCCAAATAATGAGCCCAATTGTTATTTCAATGCCATGCTAACATCGAATATCTGTGTTGCAATTTATGAAAAACCTTTGACCATTGAAGAGATCGCGCGCAAAATTGGGGCTGCCAGTGCCTATGTCGAAGATGAGCTTCAGAAGCTGGAGAAATCGGATTTAGTGCGGCAAGTAGGCAAAGGGAAGTACCAGACGAACTTTATTATTGAGACGATGAGAAGCTTGTCTGCGGAAACGAGTTATTTTAAATCGAAAGCCGAAGAGCTGGCGGAAGAAATTTACGCATGTGTAGCGGGAAAACTGGAAGAAATACGCACTTTAGATTTTCATGGGACGCATTTGAACGAAACGTTCCTTCTATGGGCTTTCATCCCTTATGCTATTTGGACGCAGTATTATCAAGTGAAAGAAGAAGCCTATTATGTGCAATATCAGCCGGATGAAAAAAAAGATGGCGGGAAATATATTGTGACTGCTTCTATTCATTATAGCGATGAGGAGTATCGGAGCAGTTTGCCTAACCATGAGATTGTTCGCAAATATGCAACGAACGGCATTAAAACGCGCAACAGCCATTACCATGGCGGGCTTCAGATGGAATCGTGGTGGTCGGGTATGACGTGGAGAGACTTTAACGCGCCCGATCTGGATGACTTATCAAGGGTCGTAGAGCTTATAGAGAGCGGAGCTTCACACTCGGAATATGATCGGATCATAATTAGCAGACTCGTCGAAAAGGGTTTTGTATCCATGGAGAGCGGCAAGCTTGAATGTTTGGTTCCATACTTTAATGCCTCCCAGCATAAAGCGCTGAAACGTATATTGGATCAAGCATTTCATGAGAACAACTTCAAAAAGAAAGTAGATCAAATCTATGAGGATATGATATCCGTATGCAGAAAGGATGCGCCATCATTTATATCGGATAAAGAGATTGTGTACAAAGCAATGAATGATGGGATGACGCTTGTTTTTGCGGTAATGGAGTATTTGGAGCGCAAACATTTTTTGGCAGTTCCTGCCGATACCGAGAAAAAACGACTTACTACAATGGTTTGGCAATTTCCTTCCAGCAATCAGTAGTTGATTAAAACAAAAGAGGCTGTTCCAAAAGTAGAGTATTCTACTTATGGAACAGCCTCTTTTTAAGACGGATAATAAATGACCATACTGATCCTCACAATACAATCACCTGAATTGTGATAGACATGGGGAGTATCGGCTGTAAAACGTATGGAATCGCCCGTTTTCACTGTATATTCTTCATTATTTACACGAACGGTAAGCTCACCCTCAAACACGGTTAAAAACTCCTGTGTACCTTCTCTATGTGATTCAGAACTCAAATAAGCGCCTATTTCCATATCAACGGAATACATTTCAAATCGTCTGCCTTCTTCAAAGGGGAAAAACGGATAAAGCAGAAATCTACCGTTATCTTCTGTTAGTGTTTGTATTTCATTTTTGCGAACGATGACTGTATCGGATTGCGGCTCGTTAATGAGGGAAGTGAATGAAACTTTTAAACCATTAGCTATTTTCCATACGGTTCCAATAGTAGGGTTGGATTCGCCGCGTTCGATTTGTCCTAACATCGTTTTGCTGACCCCTGTCATTTCTGCTACCTTATCAAGACTAAGTTTTTGTAGCTCCCGCAGGTGTTTTAGGTTATTGGCAAGTACATAATTGATATCTTCCAAAATAATTAGCCTCCTCGATTGTGCGATATAGCGTTCGTATTGTATAATCATAACGTACATGCGTTAAAAAGTACATCTTGTTCAAGTATAGCACACGAGAGGCGGATTTAAATAATGGCTTTAGCTCCTTTTTTGATTTATGTTATTGTGAATACATTTACGCCAGGGCCAAATAACATCATGGCGATGTCTAATGCGAGCCGATATGGAATGAAGAAGTCTATTCGTTTTCTGTTTGGTGTAGCAACTGGTTTCTTACTATTAATGCTCTTATGTTGTTATTTCAATCTGCTATTATATAGCTTCGTTCCTAAAATGAAATTTGTCATGAATATATTAGGAAGCCTGTATATGACTTATCTTGCATTTAAAATAATGAAGAGTAAACCACACCGTAGTGATGGAGATAATCATGGGCAGCTGAATTCATTCTTATCGGGCATGCTGCTGCAGTTCGTTAATTTTAAGGTGATATTATACGGGATCACAGCGATTTCGACGTTCATCATGCCATTTTACAAATCAAATATAAGCTTATTATTGTTTTCGATGTTCCTTGCCTTTGTAGGACTGGTAGCCACATCCTGCTGGGCTGTTTTTGGTGCATTATTTCAAAAATTTCTCGCTGCACATGAGAAAAAGTTCAATATATTCATGGGATTATTATTGATTTATAGTGCAATTACCATGCATTTGTAGGGGATTGTTCAGACAGAAGGGCAGGATAGTTGAGCTGAAAAAGGAGCTGTTTGGCTTTGGCAGCAAGCTTTCTTATGGTTAAGTTAACGGAGCACTACAGCTTAATAAAACAGCGGCAGTCAGGACTTATTTTCTCGTCCAGATCTGCCGCTGTTTGTATTATGAGGATCTAATCCATTTTAAAAATTCGATAATTGCTGCAGTTCTTAGCTTCTACTCCTTGCCATGACGTATGAATAGCCACACGCCGAACAAGATAAGTACGCCGGCTGCCATTTGATAAGCCGTTAGTGCTTCCTTTAAAAGAGCCCAAGCGAGCAAGGAGGCGATGACAGGTTCACCCAGTACAGCCATGGAAACGGCTGCTGCGCTCATATGCTTCAGCAGCCAATTGAACAAGTAATGCCCGAACAGCGTCGGTACGATCGCGAGCAGCAAGAAAATGCCCCATTCCTGCGGGCTGTAGCCTGTAAAGGAATTGCCGCGAACGAGATTGTAGACGGCAAGTGAAGTCGCAGCAAGTGCGAATACCCAGAAATTATAAGTAAATGCGCTCATATCCTTACGCAATTCCTTGCCGATCATCATATGAACAGCAACAGCAGCTGCGCCTAGAAAGGACAGAACGTCACCGATCAACGCATCCCTTGAGAGGGAAAAGTCTCCCGATGCAATAACGATGGAGCCGATCAGCGCGATCCCCATCCCCCACAGCATCATGCGATTTGCTTTAATACGGAACAGCCAGTAGGAGCCGAGCATAACCATAACAGGCTCCAATGTCAAAATAACGGTAGAGCTTGCGACCGTGGTCAGCCGCAGAGAAGCCATCCATAACAAGAAGTGCAGCCCGAGCATGACGCCGGAGAGGGTGAGCAGTCTCCACTGCTTGGCACTGAGCTGGAACATTTCCGTGCGGTATTTAAAGACGAGCGGCAGCATGATCAGGTTAGTTAGATAGAGCCTGTACATGGCGATGACGGCAACGTCAGCATTTGACCAACGAACGAAAATGGAAGAAAAGGATATAGCGATAATACCAATAATGTATAACAATTCATAAGTAGCTAAAGACTTGGTGCTGCGGTTCATCGTTGTAATTTCTCCCATACTTATAAACCCCCTGAGTCCATTTGCAACATTTGCGATGGAAGGATCAGGGGGCTTTATTATATTTATGATCAAACATAACAGCTTTTGCGGCTATCCGGCTTGTCCAGCTGAAGTTTTCCCAGCCTTCTCGAGTTCTGCGTCAAAATACTGCTGAAGCTCCGTCACTTTTCTTACATCCTCGAATGAGGCTTTGCCTGCTAAATAACGTTCCGCGAAAACTTCCCATTGTGGAACGATCTTTTGCGCGTTCATAGAGCGAATCGCGTTTTTAACCATTCTGCGTTCCTTTGCATTCGTGTACATATCCTTGAACTGCTGCTTAAGCTCGAAATCCAGCTCGCCAAAAATTTTGCGGAATACCTCAGCCGTCATACGAGCATCATCGAGTGCCCGGTGCGCTGAGCCTTCAGCTGTGATTTCTAGATCAATGAGCGCAGCTTCGACGCTGACATCGTTCGTTACGTTCTTATAGCGAATGTAACCCTTCAAGAGATCGAAATAATCGGCAGCCATCCAGAAGCTGTCATCGAGCTTATGCATGCGCGTATCATAGACGATCCTCTTCAAATCTTCGCCGCCCCAAGTGAACAGCAGGAAGGAGTCGCTTTTTTTGAGCCATGCGGTGAAATCCCCGATTACTTTCGGGAAACGGCTTGCTACGTCGATGTCTTCCTGTGGAATGCCTGTTTTTTTCTTAATGAAGCTGTTCAGCTTGGAGAAATAAATCGGTTTAATCAATGCGGAAAATTCATCTACCTGTTCAAGTGAACTATTGAGACGAACCGCGCCAATTTCAATAACCTCCATAGGTAATTCGCTTGCAAATTTTCGTCCGTTAAATTCAATATCCAATATAATGTAGTCCAAAATCTTAACCTCCGATAGATAGCCTGTGTTATTCATTCTATCAGAAAAAGTTATCCAGATGGAAACTACAATATGGTAGAACGCCGCAGCAGGTTTATTTTTTTGATTTCATCACATAAAAGACAATCGTGCCAATAAGAATGACGAGGATCACAGGAAGCAGCCATATGCCAAGCTTAGAGGCGCCTCCGGAAGCTACTTGAATGGCAGCCCATTGCACATAAGCGAATAAGGCTACAATCTCAAGCTTGATCCAGCTTAGCAGAAGGATGGAGGTTTTGTATTGGTATGGAGCATTTTGCTCTGTAATGGTGGTCATGTAATTGAATTCATGTGGAATTTTGCGTAAATGCGCAAGCCCAGCAAATAAAAGGAATGAGATTATCGGTAAAATGACGAGTGCTGCTTTGCTTCCCCATCCGTCAGCCTCGCCGCTCCCGTTAAAGTGAATGGCAATCGTTTGCGGAAGATCAGGCCATTTTACAATTAAATAGATGACGGACGAGAGCAGGAGTAGAACCGATATTCCATCATGCCATCTTTCAAGATTTGATTTTGCAATAGTAAGCTTAGGTAAATTCGCCATAGTGGCAGCACCGCCTTATCTCTGTTCATGTGCATACCCTTTAATTATAACTTATGGCTTTGCGGATAGTAACCTTTTTTACAGTAATTTTCCAAATAAGAAACTCCAGCCTAGGCCGGGGGAGGGCTAAGGCTGGAGTTGCTCGATCACTTATTTGTTCAAATATAAGAATTTATAAGTTTGATATTTATAGAAGGCTTATATTTCTCCGTCAAAGCTGCTTCAGCTTCCAAAGGACGCTGAAGCCGTTTTAGCTTGAGGCTCTTAGTTTTTTAAGAGCGTTTCATACGGCGGGAATTCAGCCAAAGCGGGATACGGAACACTAAGTTGATCAGCAGGACAACGAATACGAGCACGGCTGCCGCTTTTTGAGCAATCTCCTGAGCGTCGCCAACAATGGCTTCGGATTGTACATACCACAGATGAACGGCAAGTGTAGCACCTGGCGAGAAGAGACTGAAATCCCACATTTCACCGGATGTCGTAACACCAGCAGTTAGGATGATTACGGCGCTTTCGCCGAATGCGCGGCCGGCAACAAGGCAGATCCCTGTGATGATGCCGTTAAGCGCAGCCGGAATAAGTGCGCGAGTAATAGTCTGCAAATGCGTACCGCCAAGTGCAAAGGAAGCGCTCTTCAGCTCTTTCGGTACAGCGCGAATGGACTCCTCTGTTACGCGGGTTAGTACAGGCAAGTTAAGAAAAGCTAGACTGACTGCACCGCCAAGGATGGTCAAGCCAATCTCGAAATATTCAACGAATAGAGCGATACCGAACAAGCCGAAAATGATAGACGGTACGGAAGCGAGTCCTTCCACGCAAATGCGTACGAAGCCGATCAGCTTATTGTCAGGTGCAAACTCGGCCAAATAAATGCCAGCTGCCATTCCGAGCGGAATAGAGATGAGCAAAGAGATAAATAAGATGTAGAAGGAGTTAAGCAGAGTAGGGCCAATACCGCCGCCTTCTTCAATTTCACTCGGCAAGCCGAATATGAAATCCCATGTTATTTTTGGAAGACCGTCCTGAAGAATTAGAAAAAGAAGGCCAAAAATAAAAGCGATGATTAAAATGCCTAACGACCAAACAATACCTGTAAACAGACGGTCTTTAAAGCGGTTAAGTCCTTTTTTGCTGCTAAAGGGGTTTGCTAATGGGTTCATATCTAATGCTTGTTTCATACTTGCGACCCCTTTCTTTGAAGCCAGCGAATGGCAACGATCATAAGCAGCGAAATAACGAGGAGCAAGAAGCCCATTAAGTAGAGCGCATAGTTCCAAGTTGAATCAAAAGGAACATTCGAAATTTGCATAACGATGTTGCTCGTAAGAACGGAGGTTGGCTTGAGCAAGCTGTCTGCCAGTTGAGGCGTATTGCCAATAACCATAACGACAGCCATCGTCTCGCCGACTGCACGCGCCATGCCGAGAATGACGGCATACATGATTCCGCTTTTGGCTGAAGGAAGCAATACTCTCCATACGGTTTGAAAACGAGTAGCGCCTAACGCATAGGAAGCGTCGCTGAATTTGGCTGGTACAGCGCTAATCGCGTCATCACTTATACGGCTTACAGTAGGCAAAACCATAATTGTAAGCACGAGCGCTGCCGCAAGCAGCCCATCGCCCATTCCGCTTCCGGTAACATTTCGAATCAGAGGAATAAGAACGGTCAAGCCTAAATAGCCATAAACGACGGACGGAATTCCGACGAGCAGGTCAAGAACCGGACGCAGCATGTTTTTAAGCCACGGCGGTACAAAGACAGACAGAAATACTGCAATGATTAAGGAAATAGGGACGCAGATTAATAGCGTCAAAGCTGTCAGGGCGAAGGTGCCGAATATGAAAATAAGCGCGCCGTATTGCTCATTTTCGGGATTCCATTCCGTGGAAAAGAAGAAATCTGCTAGTGAAATGTTGCCGAATGTCAAAATGCCGGTACGGAACATAAGCAGCAATATGAGTAAGAGGATGAGGCAAACAAAACCGGCTGCTGCTATGCACAAGTAACGAAACATACGATTCGTGAAAAACAAGCGCGATCTCCGGTCAAACGGCTTGCTGCTGCCAGTCAAGATCGCGCTGCCGAGCTCAGAAGAGAGACGCGGCTGCCTTGCAGCATGAGTGGACTCCAACATAAATTATAGGCTCCTCTGTGCGAAACCCGCCCTAGCTGTTTCTAGAGCAGCTAAGCTTGTTTCGCAATAAAATATAAATGGGGATAATGATTCATGCGATGAAAGAAAAGAACGATCGACTTAAGCGCTCTTGTGCGCAAGCCGACCGCTCCTCTTGTTTTTAACTATTTAATAGCTGAGATCGGAATGAATTTAAGCTTTTTAAGCGAACCATTTTGGAATTTTGTGCTTTGTACGTATTTAATAAATTCCTTTGTAGCGCCAGTTGGCTCGCCTTTTGTCATATAGTAGCCATAGCCCCATACATTGTATTTCCCGTTAATAACGTTAGCTTCAGTTGGTTCGATGTTGTTGATTTTTACAGCAGTCATTTTGTCTGTTACATAAGCAAGGTCCATGTAACCAATAGCGTTTGGTGTTGTTTCAATTGCGGACTTCATGTCGCCGCTTGTTTTTACTTCTTTGTAGTTGTCGCCTTTGCTCATGAAATCTGTTCCATCAAGCGCTTTGTCTTGGAAGTTAACACGAGTACCGGAACCGAAAGTACGGTTTACAACGATGATATCAGCATCCTTGCCGCCAACTTCTTTCCAGTTCTTGATTTTACCGGAGAAGATGCCTTGCAAGTCTTTAGTCGTTAGGTTTGTTGCAGTTACGTTTTTGTTAACAACAGCTGCGAAAGGAATGATAGCTACTTTATGTGCAACTTGGCCTTCGAATTTTTTGAAGCCTGGAACATCTTTGGATGCGTCCCAGTCAACTGCTCCGATGTCTGCGATGCCTTTGCGTACAGCTTGCGGTCCAGTAATCGATCCAGCAGCGGAAGCTGAGATTTTTACTTTTGGATTCAATTTTTTGAACTCGCTTGATGCTTGAAGTGTCAACGGCAGAAGAGCAGAGGAGCCGTTGATGACAATTTTGCCGCTAAGCTTGCTAGCTGCGGTAGCCGTAGGTGTTGATGCAGGAACGGAACTGAAGCCGATAACAGCGATAAGCGCTGCGATTGTTAATTGTTTAAACCATTTCATTAGGAATGACCTCCATTAATTAGTTTGTGATGTTTTTCCATTTGCCTTGAACGGATACTGCCAATTGACCATCAATAAGTGCTGCGAAATCGGAGCTGCCCGATACGACTAATTCTGTTGCGCTGTCCGATACGGTTTGCACAAGTTTGTTCGTACCTGTAGCACTGTCAATCTCGTAGATTGCGTTAGTGCTGTTTCCGTCAGCTGTAAGCAGATAGAGCTTGCTTCCGCCTTGAACTAATTGGTAAACGTCTTTGTCAGCGAAGAGAGGCGTGCTTGCTTTGCCTGTATTGTCCACCGTTACGAGCTGACCAACGCTTGCTTCGTCTGAGCTTACGCTAACATAGCTTACTTTGGAGCCGTCTGCTGCCAGCTTAAGGAAAACTTTATCCGTTGCTTCTTTTGTCAGCTGTACAGGTTTATTATCACCAACTGTAGAATTATAGAAGTAGATTTGCGGCTCAGTGCCTGTTGCATCAATAGCAACATCATCAAGCTCAACGTCTTTGCTGCTGTCTGCCGTTACTTTCGGCTGCTTGAAGACGTAGAAAGCGAATTTAGTGCCGTCTGCAGATACTTCAAGGTTTGCCTTGTAATCTACTTTATCTTCCAATACTTTGGATACTTTGCCGTCAGCTATAGCAAGCTTTGCGATGACAGAGCTTTTGTCGCCTTGTAAGAAGAAGATGGAAGAACCGTCTTTTGACCATTGAAGCTCATTTTTGATCGAGTTGTCCGTACTTACTTGTTTCGCTTGTTTTGTGCTCAGATCGATTGTGAATACTGCACCGTTTGCATCGGAGTAAGCTACACTTTTGCCATCAGGAGACAAAATAAGATCGGAAGTGTCAGAGGATGCTAGAAGCAGCTCATATTTTCCAGTAACAGCATCAACTAAGAAATCTTCGCGGCCTTCGCCAGCCGTGTTCGATACGATAAGCTGTTTGGAGTTAACCCAGATTGCATGCTCAGCGCTATCAAGCAATTGAACCGTATGTATGTTGTTGTCTTCGTAAGTGCCGCCAAGTGCCTCAACGAATGCTGTAGGCTCGATGAAAGTGGAGTAAGCCACTTCAATAGCTGGATGTTGAAGTGCAGTTGCAACACCGTTTATGTTCATTGTTTTTGCAGCGATTTTTAGCTTCAGCGTTTTGTCGCCAAACTTTACAACTACCGTATGATCGCTGTTGATGTGAAGAGTCGCGCCGATCGCGTTTGTCATGTCCCGAACAGAAGCGAGTGTAACGCCGCCGTCTACAACGGTACGAACAGTTACTGGATTAGCATTTACTAGAAAGCTTGCTGTGCTGATTTGTGCAGCTTGCTTTACTGAAGCGGTTTGTGCGAATACCGGAGTAACTGCTGATGCGCTAATTGCTGCTGCGATCATCGAGATTGCCATTGCTTTTTTCATTTGCATGGAATTGGGTCACCTTTCTCAAATGGGTATTTTTTTTTTTTTATTAATACAATCCAAGGCATACTCGGTCAGTATATACGGTTGGCTTGATCCCTCCCAGGCAGCGCTAGATCAATACATTTTGTAACGAATCGTTTATTTCTACCTGATCATAACAATCAATTATCATCCCAATATTTAGAAATTGTATCGAATTTGTAAAGATAGGAAAATTACCACCTAAATCCAATTTTCCTTCTTTTAAGAAGGAAATAGTAGAAATTTACCCCACTATAAGAAGAAAGTGCACCATGGTCTTTTTTGAACGAGGTTTATAATGGGGGTATGCTCGCAAATCTATTCACTTATAGGAGGACCAATCAATGAACATTTCAATCGGAGGTTATTCATTCAACAACACGTATTTAGAAGGAAAAATGGATATTTTCGGATATTTGGAAACGGTAAAATACCGGTATCGGATGGATGTGGTCGATTTGTGGAATGGCTTTTTTATAGATCGCAGCAGCAAGCCTATTATGAAGCTGGCCGATGAAAGCTATATTCGCAAAATACGTGAGGCGCTCGATGAAAAAGAAATGCGGGTCGTTAATTTTGCGATCGACGGTGCTCATTTGTGGGACCCAGACAAGGAAATGAGACAGCATTTGTATGATAATGCTCTCCTTCATTTGAAAGCTTCCGTTATTTTAGGTGCAGAAACCGTCCGTATTGATACGGGAGGCAGCTACGAGGATTGGGAAGCAATGAGCGACGAGCAATTTGAATATACGGTAAAAAGATACCAGGAATTTTCCCAATATGCGGCTGACCATGGCTTTCTAATTGGACCAGAGAACCATATGGGTGCGTCACTAAATCCAAATGAGATGAAGCGTCTCGCAGAGGCAGTTGATCATCCAGCCTTTGGTTTTCTTGTTCATTTAGGCCGTTGGAAGGAGAATCAAGCAGAAGGAGACAGCATCGTTGCGCCTTGGGCGTATCATACCCATTTTGACGAAGAAACTGCTGACGGTACTCATGCTTTGGAGACGATCCATATGCTGCAAGAATCAGGGTACAAGGGATATTGGGGAGTAGAATATAATGCGCCAAAAAATCAATACGTAGAAACGGAGCTGCTTATTACGAAGGTGAAGAAGCTTCTGATCGAGGCAGATCAGCAATCAGGCAGAGGGGCTCAGCACTATGAATAAAATACGAATTGGCATTATAGGCGTAGGACAAATTGGAAAAATGCATATCGAAAAATATAAAAATATCGCTGGCGCTGAGCTTGTTGCTGTATGCGACTTAAATGAAGTGGAAGCTAAACGAGTTGCTGAGCATTATGATATCCCTCATGCCTACTCTGATTTTAGAGAGCTGCTGAAGCGTGATGATTTGGACGCGGTCGACGTGTGCCTGCACAACAATTTCCATGCACCGGTAACGATCGCAGCGCTGCAGGCGGGCTTGCATGTCTATTGTGAGAAGCCGATTGCAGGAACCTATTCAGATGGCAAGGCTATGGTCGATGCTGCGAAGCTATGTGGAAAACAATTGCATGTGCAGCTCTACACGTTATATGGTAAAGATACGAAAGCTGCCAAAACATTAATTGATGGCGGCATGCTGGGCAAGCTGTACCATGCCCGCTCGTCAGGCTTTCGCCGAAGAAATCGACCGTTTGTTGATGGTTATGGCACGCCTTATTTTACGCGCAAGGAAACAGCGGCAGGCGGCGCGCTGCTCGACATGGGCGTCTATCACATTGCACAGCTGCTCTATTTATTAGGCAACCCGCAGGTTGAAAGAATTTCAGGGAAAGTTTATCAAGAGACGGATATGCTGCAAGAGAGAAGGGAACAAAGCGGCTTTGATGTAGAGGAGCTGGCTACAGGCTTGATTCGGTTCAGCGGTGGTTTGACGCTTGATATCGTAGAAGCGTGGGCTGTTCATCTTGGCGGCTTCGAGGGCAGCAGTATCGCCGGTTCCAAGGGTGGCGTACGCTTGCCGAACGAGCAGACAGGACCGGGGGCTCAGTCCTTCAGCTTCCATAACACGGTTTGTGATATGGATATGGACAGTACGCTGGACCTTGATATGATGGACCTGCGCAGGAATCGCTTATATGAGAATGAGGATGCCCACAGCTCATCTCAGCATCACTGGATCGCAGCTCTGCAAGGCAGAGTGCCACTACTGCCAACAGCGGAAATCGCGCTGAATACGATGCTCATTAGCGAAGGCATTTATATGTCAGAGGAGCTTGGACGTGAGGTTAGCGCGGACGAAGTTATTGTACGCGCACGTACTTCTGCTGTAGAGCTTTAAAGAAGTGCTAAGCTAAAGAGCAAGACGAGGGACTTGGATATGAATCAGAATCAGAATCGTACATTTCATTTAATTAAAGCGTTTAACTTTTTTGTATATGGCGCGATTGCCGTCTACAGTACGTTTTTTGTTGTTTATTTGCAATCCATTGGAATGTCTACGCTTGAGATTGGTGCGTTAATGGCCGGCGGCCCGATTGTTTCCATCATCGCGAACCCGCTATGGGGTTATTTGAGCGATCGATTCCGCAATGTCAGGCTAATTCTGATCGTAATGCTTATTGGCAGCATGCTTGTCATGCAGCTCGTCTTTTTATATCAATCGTATACGATCATTTATGCCTGTATGCTGTTCTTTTTCTTTTTTCAAATGCCTTTATTTTCACAGAGCAACAGTCTCATTCTGAACAGCATTGAAGGAACGAACCATAAATTCGGCGCTTTTCGCTTGTTCGGCTCACTCGGCTGGGCGTTTATCGCTTTGGTGGCTGGTCCTGTGATCGGGCAAATTGGCATTGAGCGTCTCTGGATTATTTATTCGGTCATGATGCTTATCTCGCTTGCTTTTGCTTTTACGCTGCCAAAGGGCGAGGCGAAGGGTGCAGCCCCTGCCGGCAAAGTGAATTACCGTTCGATGTTCGTGAACCGTTCCTTCTTGTTGTTCTTAATCATAGGTCTAGTGATCTCCATTCCTAACTCTATGAATACGACATTTATCCCGCTGTATATTAAGGAATTGGGCGGAGAGGCTTCCTTAATCGGTTGGTCGGCCTTCTGGTCATCCATATTTGAAATTCCAGTCTTCTTGCTGCTTGATCGGTATTTGAAAAAAAATACAAAAACGATGGTATTATGCCTCGTTGTCATCAGTATCCTATTCGCCTTGCGCTGGTTCCTGATGTCAAACGCAGACACTGCTCAGCAAATTATTTATATCCAAGTGCTGCACTGCTTAACATTTGGCGGCTACTATTATATTGGCACGCAGCTGGCCGTACAGCTTGTGCCTGCTGAATTCAGAGCATCCGGACAAGCGCTTTATGCCCTTACTTGGGGAGGCTTGTCAGGTATTGCGGCGGGCTTTCTCGGAGGCTGGGTGTTTGAGCAAATGGGTCCGCAGGCGATGTATCAATTATGCAGCGTCATGGCTGCGCTCGGGATTGTTGGCTTCTTCTTGTTGTTTGCGCGGCTGCGCAGAGAAGTGGGCACGAGCAGCAAAATAAGCTCTCATGCTGGATAACTGCAACCTTTCTTGTCTTATGGTCGTTCGAATAAGAGAATGGACATCATGTTATAGGAGAGGTGAACGACCATGAGGAAACGACGGAGTTTAGCCATAACAGCAGTCGCGGTCATGCTTTCTACATCTATTGCAGCACAAGCCTTCGCGGCGGCTCCATTTGGCGATATCGCAAACATTGGCAGCAAAGCAAAGATTGAAGCTTTGCAGCAGCAAGGAATTATTAAAGGAGTGAGCGATACGGCATTCCATCCAGAGGATCATTTGACGGCAGCACAAGGCATTTCTTTGATCGTGAGAACGACGCAAATTAGCCTAGCAGCCATTGATTTTTCTAGTGCGCCTACCGCTGATGGTTTCTATACAAAGGTGAAAAACGATGCGTGGTACGCGGAGGATTTCATCATTGCACACTACAACGGTTTGGACATCCCGGCTGATATTGATCCGCAAGCGCCACTTACGAAAGAGCAGTTCACGCATTATCTTGTTCAAGCGTTAGAGCTTACCGGTCAATATCCGACGATCAAAATGTTTATTAATATCCAGGACGAAAAGGATATTACGACGGCATATCAAGGAACCATTCAGCGTTCACTGCTATACAAGATTGCGTCTCTAGATGAGAAGGGCAACTTTGATCCAGCGCATGTTTTAACCCGTGCTGAAGCGGCAGGAATGCTGTATGATACACAAAGCTTTATTGAGGCGCATAAGGAAAAGGCGGAACCCGAGCAGGGAGCAGCTGAATAAAAAATGAAATAGGGAATGGCAGTTAATTGGGGGTTATTTCAGCCTCCTTAACTGCCTTTTTATTTTAATATTATTTTTTCCTAGCAACGCGATAATTCCAAGCGGAGTAATAAGATATAAAAGGGTAATCTTTATTTATATCACATTTTATTTTGAAAAATCAATAAAAAATGTAAAAAAACCTTGAAATTAATTCAAGGCTGTAGTATCTTCTGTATAGGAAACTTTTGGGAGGTGAACGGTAATGGAAAAGATGGCAATGCAAATGATGATGAACATGTGCATGGATGAAATGATGTGCAAGATGAAATCCATGAAGATGATGATGGACATGATGATGGAAATGAAAATGATGGACAACATGGATATGAACATGATGATGATGAAGATGCAGGAATGTGACGAAATGTCCACGATGATGATGCAAATGATGCGTGACATGGAGCAAGTATCGATGTAATCATCTATGAATCTGACCATTCATAGAGGTTAGAATAATCGGCAGAGCTGTTCGCGGCATGCCGTCGTATATCGTTTTTACCTACATAGCTAAGCAGAGCAGCCAACTGCATGCAGGCTTTTTTTTATTTCTAGACCTTCACCATTGCGCCTCGAACCTTTGCCTTATAACGCATAGTGGGCTTTCAGCTTGCTGGCGATCATAACCCGTTGAAGCTTAAACTCCCAAACCTTTTCTCTTAGCTGAATCTGCTGCTCCGAATTATGTGCATTCCGAAGCTGCTCGTAAATATCAAGCATTTTACGATTGATTTGATCGAAGCGAAGCCATAGATCGACACGAATGCCATGTTCGATTTCAAGGCGGATATGGTTATCTTTGGCGCGCAGGTTTTGAAGGATTTGTTGCTGCCACTCTGCATCTCCGATCATTACAGCAAAGTTATAAAGATCCAAATAATCATCAACCCATTTTGCTGCAATTTGTTTCTCGGAATAAGTCATGCTGGTCAGCTCCAATCTCCGTTTTGTTTATATACCTAGTATTATACTAGGAATTAAAGGGATTGCAAGCGATTTGTAATTATTGTGTTTTTGTCCTATTCGGTTAGGAACTGGTTTTATGTTTAAATGCTGCAAAAACAGCGAAGCCATTATTTTTATATACGCAGTCGGAATGAACAAAACCAGCCTCACTCAGCCATCTAAGCTGATCCTCTACAGTGGCATTAATGTCGACGCTTCGGCGCTGGATGGCCGCTTCGATTGCGCCTGTGGTTAAACCGCTTTGCCGGATGGCTGTTGTCCATTGCGACATATAATATTGATCCCAATAAGCGGTTGTGCCCGCTGCTTGATCAGCATTAACGAAGCTGCCGCCTTCTTTTAAAAGCTGATGAACGGAATGAAATAAGTCGCGTTTTGCTGGATGCGATAAGTGATGGATGGACAAGGAGGAGATGATGGCATCGTATTTTTCTGTGTAAGGGTAGCTTGAATAATCAGCAGCTATATAGCTGACTGATGGGTCAGCTCCGAAGCGAGATTGCGCCTCCTTTAGCATTTCTTCGCTCAAATCGATAAGAGTAAGATTGGCATTTGGGTATTTGTTGCGAATCATAGATGAGAAAAGTCCTGTTCCGGCACCTAAATCGAGTATACGCGGGGCATCGCTATCACAGTGAACCAAGTCGGTTGCTAAGCTGTAAAAATCATCAAAGCAGGGGATCAGTTGGCGGCGCTGACGGTCATATTCAGGCGCGACAGCATCAAACTGTTTTTTCACATTTTCATTCACAATAATGCCTCCTCGAATAGTGGGCTGAGTGCTGATTTTTCATTTTCACTTGAGTTAAACAGTATATTATAGATGATTGTTTCATAATGGAAATATATAATATAAATATACTTTATAGTTTTAAACTATGAAAGAATCGATTTCAATCCGTTAAAAAATGGGTATTGCGTATTCGAGTTTTTGATGGTACGATTGGTAAAATTTTAAGATCACTGATGAACACATATGGCAAGTCAAATAGCTTTTACATTCGATGACGAGAAAGAGTACGTTATGGGCCTGATCGAACAGAGAGTTGGGGCAGCTGAAAACCAACGTTCGGGTAGTAGCGGAAAGCCATCTCCGAGAAGCAGGCTGAACGAGAGTAAGCTCTGCCGCATTTCCAGCGTTAACGGGAACATGTATTGCTAGATACATGAGCAGAGTGTCGCGCTTTTGGCGTGAAACTAGGGTGGTAACACGGGTAGAGACTCGTCCCTTTATAGGGATGGGTCTCTTTTTTTGTTTTTTATCCATATTTTAGGAGGAAAAGTAATGGAGACTTGGTCGATGAGCAAAATGATTTCACCAATGGTGCAGCAAATTCCGCCTTCGGGCATTCGTAAATTTTTTAGCTTGGCTGAAGGCAATAAGGATATTATTTCGCTTGGCGTTGGAGAGCCTGACTTCGTTACGCCTGAGCATGTAAGAGCGGCTTGCGTCCGTGCGCTAGAGCAGGGCAAAACCTCCTACACTTCAAATGCAGGGCTTATTGAGCTTAGAGAAGAAATCGCCAACTATTTATACAATGGGTTCCAAGTGAAATACGAACCATCGAATGAAGTGCTTGTTACCGTTGGAGGCAGTGAAGCCATTGATCTTGCACTGCGGGCGTTAATAGCGCCAGAGGATGAAATTATTGTTCCTGTTCCTAGTTATATTGCCTACGCGCCGATTGCGCAATTAAATGGCGGCAAGGTCATTGAGGTTGAAACGTTCGCTGAGGATCATTTCAAACTAACGGCAGAAGCCTTGAAATCCGTCATTACTCCGCACTCGAAGGTGCTTATTTTAAACTATCCCAACAACCCGACAGGGGCTATCATGACCTATGAAGAGTGGCTTCCTGTTGCTAAGGTCGTGGAAGAAAATAATCTAATCGTTATATCCGATGAAATTTATGCGGAGCTGACCTACGATGCGAAACATGTAAGCTTCGCTTCACTGCCAGGCATGCGGGACAGAACGCTGCTTATAAGCGGCTTCTCCAAAGCTTTTGCAATGACAGGGTGGAGAATCGGTTATGCTTGCGGTCATCCGGAGCTGATCGCAGCGATGCTCAAAATTCATCAGTATACCGTCATGTGCGCACCGATTATTGGGCAGGTTGCGGCGATAGAATCACTTCGCAATGGATTAGATGAAAAGGATAGGATGATTGAGGCTTATGCGCAGCGCAGACGGATGTTTGTTAAGGGCCTAAGGGAAATTGGTCTGCCCTGCCATGAGCCGCTGGGCGCGTTTTATGCTTTCCCTTCTATTGCGCATACGGGACTTACTTCCGATGCATTTGCGCAAAAGCTATTGTTTGATGCCAGTGTTGCTACAGTGCCTGGGCATGTGTTCGGTCAAGGAGGAGAGGGCTTCATTCGCTGCTCCTATGCATCCTCTGTATCAAGGCTTAACGAAGCGCTTGAGCGTATGGATCGCTGCTTGAGGACACCCGGTATGTCTGGGAAATAAAGAAGGGAGCCAGCAGAGGCTCCCTCACGGCCCAAACGAGTGGATCAATCGCTTGGAAAATAAATACTGATCGAGGTGCCTTCACCAATCGCAGAACGCACCTCGATTCGGCCTTGATGTGCTTCTACGATCATTTTGGCGATACTCATGCCAAGGCCAGTACCACTGCTTGATTCTTCTGTATTCGTCCCGCGGTAATATCTTTCGAACAGCTTGTTGACAGTGGCCTCATCCATGCCTCTCCCGTTGTCGGAGACGCGGATGTAGGCATCATCATTCAGCATGCCGCAGGTTACCGTAACGGTTATGCCTGCAGGATTATGTTTCACGGCGTTCGAAAGCAGATTATCCATTAGCCGCTGCATCCACTTCGGATTGCCATAAAGGCTGACAGGCAGCTCGTCTCCCTCATAAAGGAAGGCTACCTCGGAAAGCGTAGCATCGTTCACATATTTGAGTACTGAGCGTCTAACCAGCTCGCCGAGCTCGAATTCATGTCGATCCATATGGACGGTTCCATGCTTTATTTGATAAATATGCGAGAAGTCATTCATAAGCTCCAGCATATAGCTGCTTTTTTCACGAATCATTTTGCCCATGTCCTGAAGCTCTTCATCACTCCACTGCGCAGGGGAGCTTTCCAATATATAGCCGTAGCCTTGAATGGTAGAGAGCGGCGTGCGCAAATCATGCGAAATCCCAGTCATCCATTCCTCTCTCGTTTTCTCAAGCTGGCGCCGATCCTTCTCCGTTTGCGCCAGCCGCTCGGCCATTTGGTAGAAAGCCGCAATCACTTCCCGGTAAAGGCGGTAGCGAATACGCAGCTTGCCGCTGCGGCGGAATACCTTTTTGCGATCCTTTGGCGTAAGGACCTCATCATACCGTCCATTGCCCATCCGCTCGAACCAACCGGCGAATAGGATGAGCGGCTGACCATAGCGATAGCCATGCCAAATGGAGATAGCAAGGGAGAGTAAGAGCAGCGAGCCGCCTATCCAAATGAAGATGCGTATAGCTTCCGATAGGATGGGCTGCTTCGTATACGTTATTTGTTCGTTTGGCGTGTGCAAAATCCAAGTCAAATCACTATTTTCAGGCTGGTACACAAAGATGTTCGTATCATAATCACCAGGCTTTTGCTGCATAGTCAGCACTTCCAGCGGCTCATATACATCGATAGCAGAAGTCTGATCTCCAATCGTTTGAACACTTTTGCCAGCTTGGTCTACGATTAGCAAATAGCTCTTCGTTTTCCTTAGCTCGGTGAGCAGGTCATTCTTATATGCCTCATCTACTAGACCATTCTGCTGGTATGCCATATACCATGCAGTCAGCTTCTCTTGCTGCGGATTTTTGTAGCCAAGAAGAAAGAGCAGCGGAGTAGAGTATGTAAGATCGAGCTCGTTATCGACGGTATAGATGCCGGATTTTTCGGATTGCTGGATGGCTAAAAGCTGCGTAATCGAATAAGAAGTCGGCTGCTCTTTCGGCGAATGGACGGAATAAATAACCTGCCCTTTGGAGTCCACGACTTGCAGCCACATATCACGCTCTTCAATGAGCTCCTTCCAGTGCTTCGACATCTTAATCTCTTTTTTCGAATAGTCGGTTTCCGCGACAATGGAGCTAAGCGCGCCGGCGGGAAAGTTTCGTTTGAGATCCTCGTTCGTAATTTTATTAATAAGGACAAGAAACAGCACGATCATCGCAACGAATATGAGAATCGAATACACGACGAGCTGATATGTAAAATGAAAGGCCATTCGGCGTTGAACCTTCATAGGCTTACAGGCTCCTTAACTAATTTGTAGCCGAGACCACGAACGGTAAGCAGATGCGTCGGCATACTGGGATCATATTCAATTCTCTCGCGAATTCGCCTGATGTGAACCATAACCGTGTTGTCGTCCCCTAATCCGTCAATGCCCCATACCGCTTCATAAAGCTGACCTTTCGAGAAGACGATGCCGGGGTTTTTGCAGAAATACAGCAGCAGCTGAAAAACCTGTGCAGGGCATGATACCGGCTGATTATCTACTAATAATTCTCCAGCAGCTTCATTTAACTGAAAACGGCCATAACGGTAGGTTTGATGAGGGGCAGAGGCAGCAGATATTGACGAAGCAAATGTTGAATGCGGTGGAAGTGATTCCGCCTCTTCCATGCGGCGCAGCCTTGCTTTAATGCGAGCGGCAATCTCCAATGGATTAAATGGTTTTGTGATATAGTCATCGCCGCCCATCGCAAATCCGGTCAGTATATCGAGATCGGATGCTTTGGCGGTTAAAAATAAGATATGCGGATTGCCCAGCTGTCTAATTTTTGAGCAAAGCTCAAATCCGCTGCCGTCGGGCAGCATCACATCCAGCAGCACGATATCGGCTCCGTAGCGAGCGATCGTATCGAGAGCTTCTTGGCAGGTTCCTGCCGTATGGATATGCTGGAAGCCTTCCTTTTGGAGCACCAGCTGCAGCATTTTTACAATAGAAGGTTCATCTTCCACTATGACAATTTTGTTCATGTTCATCACCCCGTTTTATGCTAGCACACCAACCTTAACATCTGTTGAACAAAATTGAAAAAATTAAGCTGCTGTTATGATTCCGTTTGTTCGCTGTTCAATTGGAATCCTTATGATTGGGTAAGAGGTGATGGGAATGATAAATCAAAATGAAACGGGACAGCGAATTCGCGTTATTGATGCGATTAGAGGGTTCTGCTTGCTTGGCATCCTGCTGGCGAACATGCTTATTTTTCAATATGGCATTTATGGGAAAGAGGAAATGCAGCTATTTAATCCTACTCCTACAGATGAAGTAACGCATCAAGTTCTCAAGGTAGCGGTGGAAGGCAGCTTTATGCCTATCTTTATGTTTTTATTCGGCTACAGCCTCTTTAAGCTGCGCGAAGGACTAGTCGCCAAGGGGCTCAAGCCGGCGAGGTATATGGTACGGCGCTTTTTTATGCTAATAGGGCTTGGGCTTTTGCATAGCATGCTCCTTTGGGAGGGCGATATCCTATTGGCCTATGGAATAACTGGATTTTTCTTATTACTGTTTGTAAAAAGAAAGCCAAAAACGCTTATTATATGGGGAGTCATATTAAGCATATTAATGTCTGGACTCGGCTACGACTTGAAGGAGGATACGCCAAAAGAGAAAGCTCGCATGCATGATTACGTAGAAGAGTCTATTACCGTATATGGTGAAGGAACCTATCAGGAAATTATGAATTTTCGTCAAGAAGAGGACCCGCTAGACCTGCCTGTGGCCGTCATGGCAGTGCTTATGGCTTTGATGCCTATGCTGATGATGCCGATGTTTTTGTTCGGCATAGCGGCTGCCAATAAGCAGTGGTTTCATAATCCCAAGCGGGAGAGACGTAAATTTGCTTGGCTCAGCGGCATACTGCTGCCACTAGGTCTTCTATTGAAAGCGATAGCTGTATTAAAGCCGGATTGGGCATGGAGCAGCGTATTATTGTCGTTAGGCGGACAATTGCTGGCCTTTGGGTATATTTTTGGCCTTGCGTTCGTCATGTCCTTTTTATCTAAACGATCCTATATCATCATGGCATTTGAATCGGTTGGACGAATGTCCATGACCAACTATTTAATGCAGACGGTGATTTGTACCACTATATTTTATGGATATGCGTTGGGCTGGTTTGGAGAAATCGGTGTGCTTAACGGCGTACTGCTTGGCATAGCCATTTATGCCGTTCAAGCCGTTGTGTCCAGCTTCATCCTGTTCTGGTTCAAAAATGGCCCATTTGAGCGACTGCTTCGCATTGCAACATATTGGTCGTTTAGCGGAAAAGCTCGGGTTTCGAAAAAAGCAGCAGATGCACAGGCTGCGGATCATACTTATTTTAGCGCTATGAACTGAATATCATGCGAGAGGGAGCTGCCTGCAGCGAATGTGAGCAGCTTTTGGCCTTCTTCCACTAAAGCATCATGATCAGCTGCGCTTAACTTCTCAAATGATTGAATGATGAGTGCTGCAGTTTCGTTGTTTTGTTCTATCTTCCACGTGCCGCGTACGAATCCGTCTATTAAAAATGTAGAGCGAATAATGCCGTTAATCGTGAACACGAGCGGTTTATACTTTTCATCCAAAATGCGGCTGCGGTCAGAGTAGGAGAGCAGCATATTATCGAACTCGGATAGAAAGCGCGGCGGTGCTATCGTGTCGCCGGGCGGCAAGGGAGCATCCGGCAAATCAAACAGCTCATTGCCCTTCTCGTCGGAGAAGGTACGCAGGCTTGGACGCAGCTGTTCAATAGTCTCGCGGAGCTTGCTTAGCCCAGACCAAACTTGCATATCCTTAATGGTTGCGGGGCCAAAGGCGCCAAGGTAACGCAGCAGCATCGTCTCGAGGGAAGGAGAGTTCGCAAGCGATTGACCAAGCCAAGCTTCCGCAGATGTATGTGTTGCTTGACCACTAAGTCCCCATACACCGCGAGGCGGGATTTGGACGAGCGGGACGAGAGTACGAATAGCAGCGCTAAGGGCAGAGGGGTCAACATTAGGCCACTCTAACGCGAGTAGATTGCCGAGTTCGTTGAATGTGCGAGGCTGCTCCTCCACTAAAGCGCGACCAGCTTCACGGATAGCTTCGAGGTCTACGTTTTGCAGCATCTTTCCGTATGTACTAAACATGCCTTTTTCTAAAGCAGGTTGAAGCAAGGGCCGCAATTCCAAACTGTCACGCGCACTGACCAGATGAATCGTAGAGCGCATGAGAGCAATGCGCACGACTTGACGCTCCGTGATGAGCCTAGAGAGCTGCTCTTGTCGGAAGTTTTCAAGCCGTGTCCATAACGCAAAATAGGGCGGGTTAGGCGCTTGTGACTGAATGGCAACCAAATGCTGGATCGTCTCCAGCACGGATATATTGGATCTTCGCAGCAGCATTTGCCGCTCAAGCAAAGCTCTATTTAATTGGCGCGTTCCTAAAATAGGTGCTGCTGCATTCTTTGCTCGCTTAGATGAAGCCATGCAATGAATCCCCTCTCTATTTACGATTCGGTTATTTTTCATTGTTCACTTTATTATACAAAAAATCCCCCTCGACCGGTGCGAATGAAGCCTCGGCGAGGGGGATTTTCTTTTAACAGGTGATTAGTTCACTTTAGTAAAGCGGCCTTCAATTTTTGCCGAGATAGTACCGGCTGTGGATTTCGCATTAATATATGTGATCGTAGCGTCAAGATCTACAGGACCAGCCTCACGGTTTGTTCCTTTCAAGAGCACCGTGTAGCCGTCACCGCCTGTTGCCATAAAATCGTTCACGACAATCGTATAGGCTGCTGCGTCATCTAGAACAGTGCCATCGGCTTTCTTGATTTCAACAATCTTTTGGCCGTCTGGCTTGCTATCGTCATACTTATATGTGAAACCGGAAATTTGGCCAATCTTCGGGCTTGTTCCTGCCCATTGCTGATTCATCAGCTCTTTCATTTGCGCGCCAGTCAGCGTCATCTTAATGAGCACATTGCCGAAAGGCTGTACGGAGAACATGTTTCCGTAAGTGACATTTCCTTGTGGAAGATCATTACGAATTCCGCCTGAATTCATGAATGCAAAGTCCGCTTTCATTACTTCGCGCATGCCATCGGCAATTAGGTTTCCTAGCGCTGATTCGCCGGAAGCGCTAGTTGTACGTGTAATGGCAGCATCCGTTTTAGTAACCGGTGCGTTCATAACTGGAGCGTTCAGCTCTTGGTACGATTTGATCATTTGTGCAATTTCTGCATCCGGCGTAACGCCTTCGCGTTTCACTTCAACGACTTCGCCTTTAGCGGAAATAACATTATGCGTTGCACGATCGATAACTAGATCCACATCAGAGAATGCCGTACCATAAGAAAAGGCTTCAATGACAAGTTTGCCGTCGATCATTTTGTTCAGGCCGCCATGGTTGTGGCCTGCGAAGATGACGTCTACATCATCATCAACGTTGTTAGCCAGATCGACAACTTCGCCAGTTGGAGCGTCGGCTTTGCCATCGAATGGATCATGCGCCAAAATAACTATGGTATGCACGCCCTTCGCTTGCAGTTCTTTCACTGCTTTGTTAACCGCTGGAGCTTGCTCGATAAAGTTAAGGCCTTTAATGCTTTCAGCTTTTACGATAGAAGGCGTAATATTCGTTACGACCCCGATAAAACCGACTTTAACTCCGCCAACTTCAAGTACTTTGTAGGCGTCAAGCAGCGGTTTGCCGTTTGCATCCACTACGTTTGCAGCGACATAAGGGAAGTTTGCACCGGCGAAATCCTTGCCCGTTTTCGGGTTTTTGCCTCCGTTGATTAAGCGGAGTGCTTCAGCTGCGCCAGCGTCAAACTCATGGTTGCCGAGTGTGCCGATATCGAAGCCGAGACGGTTCAAGAAATCGATCGTCGGCTCATCCTGCAGCATCGCGGATACCGGTGCGCTAGCACCAACCGCATCGCCAGCATGCACAAGCAGCGTGTTCGGATTCGAAGCTTCGCGTTGTTTCAAATATGTGGCCAAATAATCCGCGCCTCCGAGTGTCGACACGACTTTGCCCGCTGCATCTTTTACATCTTTTTTGTAATCCAATTGTCCGTGGAAATCGTTAATGCCCAGCAATTGTACCGAAATATCGCTGATCAGCGTATGAACGACTTTCGCCGCTTCCGCACGAGTCGATGACGCTTTAGGGACAAACTTGCCTTCGCCGCGTCCGTTCATAACCCCGCGGTCAACTACGATATTCACGCCAGCTTTTGCCCAAGCACTAATTTGAGCATCGTCGGCCATTTTTTTGCTTTCCGCTACGATCGTCTCTTTGCCTGCTTTGAGTTTCAATGCGTTGCTTGCCATTACTGCCATTTGCTCACGCGTAATTTTGTCGTTCGGAGCAAATTTGCCTTTGGAAACTCCGTTAACCAAGCCGTTCTCGCTTGCCGCTGCAACGGATTCCGCATACCATGCAGTCGCTGGAACATCGGTGAACGAGCTTTTGCTTTTCGCAGTCAATTTCAAAGCTTTCACGAGCAGTGTCGCGAATTCCGCGCGGGTAACGTTCGTGTTTGGCTCAAAAGTGGTATCGGTTTTGCCTGTAACGATTTGTTTTGCAACCAGCTCATTAATAGCAGGGGAAGCCCAGTGAGAAGCTGGTACATCAGTAAATAGCTTGTTTAGGTCGAGGGAGAAGATGCCGAAGCCCTTTTCATCGACTTTATCCAAGTAACGGATGTTGTTCGTCGTTTTAGCATACTCCGCCGCTTTTGGAGATGAAGTGAATGTAACCTTTACATCGCCCATAACTGGAGCAATCGACCAGTTGTTATCGATCGATGGGTTGATTTGCTTATTGGTGCTAATGTAATCCATTAAGATTTGGCGGTTTTCGTCCGGTGCGTCAATAATATATTTACTTCCTTTAACGCCTGGGAAGTTGYCGCCGCCGCCAGCACGGTAATTGTTAGTAATAACGATGAAATCTTGATTTGGATCTACCGGCTTGCCTTTGTAGTTTAACTTAATGATCCGGCTGGAAGCTGCATCATTAATCGTACCATCAACTTTATATTTAGCTGGTTTGGTAACGTCAACTTGGTAAGTTACGCCATCGATCACATCAAAGTTATACACTTGGAATGAAGGATTAAGCAGTTCTTGCTCTTCCGATTTGYTTGGATCGATTTGATTGAATTTGCCAGCAGACATTTCCAGCCATTCTTTCACAACAGAACCCTTAACCATGATCGCTTTAAGCGTGTTGTCGTAGAGATAGAGATCGCCTGCACTCTTAATCGCGAGCGGGCCGGCTTTAATTTCTGTGAATTCCTCAACGCCATTGCGTCCCGCCTTGAATGGAGCGCCTACGGACAAGATTGGCGTGTCCTTGTATTCTGGCAGGTTTTTCTTAATATAGTTTTCAACATACCATTTCTGTGCGTTCGTTACGATCTGAACAGAAGGGTCGTCTTGTACGAGCGCAAAATAGCTGTGAATCGGCGCTGTTGTTGTTCCGATAGGGTTGTTTGCGTATTTAATCGTTGCTTCGTGGTCACCATTCACGGCGTCGATGATCGCTTGATCGATTTCAACAAGCGGTTTCTTCGCTGCGCTATCGTAAATCGCTTTCGTGGAAGACTGGGAGCCAGCAACTTTCCATTTGCCATCCTGTTTCTCTAGCGACAAATCAATAATTCCTAGATTGCTTCCGCCGTATCCAGCTTGCACGGCTGGCACTCCATTAATCGTGCCCTTCGCATTGTCAACGCTTGCATATACTTTGCCAGAAGCATCCTTAAATAAAGCGTCGAGCGATTTCTCGTCAACTGCAGGGAATACTTTATGAGTATGAGAGAATGTAATTGCATCAATACCAGACACCTTGCTAAGAAGCAGTACAGCATCCTCAGCGTTAGTATTTGCTTGAGAGTTGCCATTAAAGCCCGTGTGCGCCATAGCGATAATAATGTCCGCGCCTTCCGCTCTCATTTTAGGTACAAATTTCTCAGCAGTTGCGGCAATATCCTTCGTAATGACTTTGCCTTCAAGCCAAGTTTTGTCCCACTGTGTAATTTGCGGAGGTACAAAGCCGATAACACCGATTTTCAGCGTCTGCTCCTGACCGGATTCATCAACGACTTTTTTCGTAATAATTTTGTAAGGCTCAAAGCGGTTCACATCGTTATCCGGATTCGAGTCCTTATCATCGATATATACGTTTGCGCTCACATAAGGAAAATTGGCGCCTTTAAGAGCGTTGTCCAAATAATCTAATCCATAGTTGAACTCATGGTTGCCAAGGGTAGCAACGTCGTAGTCAAGTTGATTCATGGCCTTATAAACGGGATGAATCTCTTTGTCTTTAATTGGAGCTACGACTGCCTTGTAAGTGCCAAGCGGCGTGCCTTGGATAAGGTCACCGTTGTCAACAAGGAATGTGTTCTTTGATTCTGCTCTAGCCGCTTTAATCAGATTTGAAGTTCTAGCAAATCCGACCGTATTGGAAACGGCATCTTTGTAATAATCGTACGGCACAAGATTGGTGTGAATGTCTGTTGTTTCCATAATTCTGAGTTTCACGCTGGACCCTGCATCCGCTGCTGCTGCGAACATGCCGTTAAACGGCATCGACAGCACGAATAAAGTCAATGATGAGACAGCGAGCTTTCGTAAACCCTTTTTCCCCTTAAGCTGACCTTCTTGCATTCTACCAATCTTCCTCTCATGTCATAAATGTTAACATAAACATAATAGAGCAGAAGCTACTAAATTCCAATACTATCGTTTCGGAATTTAATAGAACCAAGCTTATAATAATGTATATTTTGAAAAAAGAACAAGAACAAAAAATGGAAGGCTTTGTATCGAAAAGCGTTTCACTTAGCAGCTTGTTTATGTTATTTTTATAGGAACAAAACCATTTCATAGAGAAGAAGGAGTGAAACGTATGACAACGCAAACAAAAGACTGGATATTGCACTCCGTCATTTTTAACTTGAAGCATGAACAAGGCTCTGCGGAGGAACAGCAGTTTTTGGAGGATGGCGAGCGGATTCTTACTTCGATTCCGTCTGTAAAGAACTTTCAAGTGTATAAGCAAGTAAGCGGGAAAAATGACTACCGCCATGGCTTCGCAATGGAATTTGCGAATCAGGCTGATTATGATGCTTATAACGAGCATCCGCTGCATGTGCAGTTTGTAAATGAACGTTGGGTGACAGAAGTAGAAAAGTTTCTTGAAATCGATTACGCGAAGTAGGACATTCCATTGAAGATTTAGCTAATACGACATATAATGAGCGGTATAGACTACACATTTTCGAACAAATACGAACATAATGGGAAGAGGGACTAAGGGATGAAAAAGCTTAGAGTGCTTCAGCAGTTGACGGATGCCGGCGTCGTGGCGGTATTGCGTGCGGACTCGCCTGAGGAAGTTGTGGAAATGTCACGCCGTGCAATTAAAGGCGGTATCAAAGCAATTGAAATTACGATGACAGTACCATTTGCACTGCGTGCCATCGAGCAATTATCCAAAGAGTATTCAAGCTCCGTATCACCTGATGCTGACAACTTTGCTATTATCGGCGTCGGCACAGTACTAGATCCAGAAACGGCACGCGCTGCTATATTGGCAGGGGCGGAATATGTCGTTTCTCCAGCGCTTAATCCGGATACGATCAAGCTTTGCAATCGCTATGCGGTTCCTATTTTGCCGGGTACAATGACCATTCATGAAATTCAAACGGCATTGGAGCTGGGCGTTGATATCGTGAAGCTGTTCCCAGGCAACCTATATTCACCAAGTGTGATTCCTTCTATTAAAGGACCGTTGCCGCAGGCTAACGTTATGCCAACCGGCGGCGTATCGCTCGACAACCTAAAGGACTGGATCAAAGCGGGCGCGGTAGCGGTCGGTATCGGATCCGATCTAACGAAGGACGCTGTAAAAACGGGCGACTTCTCGCTCATTGAGAAGAAAGCCGCTGCTTATATCTCAGCTTACCGCGAAGCAAAAGGACTTTAATCAAATACCTGACGGAGGCTGCCTCTGTCAGGTTCTTTTTTTTGAAATATAAGAAAGGATATCATTTTCTCATAGTTACGTGACTAGTTTAGAGGGGGAAATCCAGCCAATGCTGAAACGTGATCAAATTCGAATTCGTGATCCTTACATACTCGTAAATGAGCAAGAGAAATGTTATTACTTATACGGGACAACGGATGAGAATGTATGGTCAGCTCCAGGGACGGGGTTCGATACGTACAAAAGCACTGATCTTGAGAATTGGGATGGGCCTTATCCAGCCTTCAGGCCAGCGCCGGCTTTTTGGTCGGATCATCATTTTTGGGCGCCTGAAGTGTATGTTTACGATAACAGCTACTATATGTTTGCTTCATTTAAGTCAGAGGATCAGCGGCGCGCAACACAGGTTTTAATAGCGGAAAGCCCTCTTGGGCCTTTTGTCCCGCTTACAGATAAGCCCGTCACTCCATCGGAGTGGGAATGTCTTGACGGTACGCTGCATATCGAAGCAGATGGAACGCCATGGATGGTATTTTGCCAAGAATGGGTGCAGGTGAATGATGGTAAAATGTGCGCCATTCCATTGACCGCAGATTTAAAGGAAGCGGCTGGAGAGCCGATCACGCTTTTCTCCGCATCGGAAGCAGCTTGGGCCATTCCATTTGGCGATGATCATAACAACTATATAACAGACGGCCCTTATCTATATCGTAATCAAGTAGGCGAGCTGCTTATGCTTTGGTCAAGCGGTTCGAAAAATGGCTACGCTATTGGGATCGCCCGTTCAGCCAGCGGAACGATTGAAGGGCCATGGACGCAGGATGCGGAGACGCTTTTCCCGCAGGATGGTGGACATGGCATGTTGTTCCGCTCATTGGAAGGACAGCTTATGCTTGCCATGCACTCACCCAACAATGAGCCGGATGAAAGAGCAGTATTTATTGAAATCGAAGAGAAAAACGGTACGCTGCAGCGAAAAGAATAACGAAGAAAAATAGGCAGCTCGTGACTATTCAGAGGCAACGTTTGCTTTAATCACAGGCATTGCTAGGTCGAAAGGCTTAGACTTCTTTCCTATAGAAGTATATGATCAATACATATGGAATTTTAGTGTAACGGTCATATTCATAATCATGATGGGATGGGTAGTATGAGATCTACGATTATTGAGGACATGCTAACGATAGTCTCAGCAAATATTTATAATTCGGCTACACAAGTAATGAGCACGGCCTATACGATGATACCTGCAAACACGTTTTGCATCGCTATAAATGACAGAATGACAACAACCGTCTTGAGGTCGTATAATCGCGACTACATGATTTTGGATGAAGGCTTAGTCGTTGACAACGAAGAGTCCTATTGTCATTTGGTCATTGAAAAGTCAGAAGGGCCATTAATTATTAATAATAATCTGACACATCCGCTCACGCGGGATATGGATGCAACGAAGCTGGTCGGCGGCTGTTCTTTCATGGGAGTTCAGATCGTCAAAAAAAGTGGAGAAGTATACGGCTCCCTTTGTGCCTTTGACCATAACTTTTATGCTTACGACGAGAAGGAAGTAGCTTTCATGTCATCGTTAGCTGCTTTTTTTGCCAATGTTCTAGAATTGGAAGACGCAGCCATGGCACTGCAGGAAGCCCATCATAAGATTTGTGATTTGGCTGAGGAGAAATCCAACCTGCTGGCCGTGATGAGTCATGAAATCCGCACCCCTCTAAACGGTATCATCGGGATGATCGATCTGCTTCAGTCCACTGAGCTGACCGAGGAGCAGCGTAAATATATTAAAATTACACAGTCCAGCGGTGATTCATTGCTCGCTGTGCTAAATGATATTTTATCGTATGCCAAAATCGAATCCGATCAATCAGAGCTCGTTCATCTCCCGCTTGACCTGCGATCATGCGTCAAACAAGTTCAAGAGCTGCTTGGTCCGGATGCTGCCAAAAAAGGGATTAAGCTTCATGTGGAGGTCTGTCCTACTATACCGGATATGGTTAGGACCGATGCTACGAAAATTCAGCAAATCATGATTAATCTAATCAGCAATGCAATCAAATTCACAAATACTGGCGGTGTAACGCTTTCTGTGGAGCAGCTGTCTTCAGAATCAAGTTATCCTTTAATGCTTGTAAAGGTTAGAGATACAGGAATCGGTATTTGTGCGGAGAAGCTGGACATGCTTTTTAAACCATTCTCTCAATTGCATACACCTGAGCGCAGCTTCGAATACAGCGGTACAGGGCTCGGGCTATCTATCTGTAAGAAACTTGCTGAGCAAATGGCAGGCCGGATATGGCTGATGGAATCCAATGAGCACGGCTCATGCTTTGCCTTAGAACTCCCTCTTATGACTGAAGAAGCGTATGTTTAGCGTGAGCAGTATGCTCAGCAAAAGCGCAGTCCTTATAACCAATTTGGGAGCTTTGCTTGATTCTGATCGGGAATAGCGTTATAACAGAAACAGGGTCAAAAAAGAGAAAACACAATTGATTAAAGGAGTCGTTCAATTAATGGATTATCGTATTGAGAAGGACACAATGGGCGAGATTCAGGTTCCTGCGGATAAGCTATGGGGCGCACAAACGCAACGCAGCTTGCAAAACTTCAAAATTAGCGGTGAGCGCATGCCGATAGAAGTGGTGTATGCGATGGCTTATATTAAAAAAGCAGCCGCGCAAGCCAACGAGAAGCTTGGCGTTTTGGATGCAGCAAAGTCAGCGATTATTGGTGAAGCGGTAGACGAAATCGTTTCAGGCAAATGGGATGAGCATTTTCCATTAGTCGTATGGCAAACAGGCAGCGGCACGCAAACGAACATGAACGTGAATGAGGTTATTGCTAACCGTGCGAACAACTTGCTTGCAGAACGCGGAAGCGAAGTGCGCATCCACCCGAATGATGACGTAAACCGCTCACAAAGCTCGAATGATACATTCCCTGCAGCGATGCATATTGCTGGCGTAATTGCGCTCGAGGATCGCTTGCTTCCATCTCTTGATCTACTGAATGGCACGCTTCGCGCGAAAGCGGAGAAGTTTAACGATATTGTAAAAATCGGGCGTACTCATCTTCAAGATGCTACACCAATTACGCTTGGTCAAGAAATCAGCGGCTGGTACTCTATGCTGGACAGAACGCGCGCTATGTTAGTTCAAAGCGTAGAAACGATGCGCGATCTAGCGCTTGGCGGTACGGCAGTTGGTACGGGCCTTAACGCTCACCCTGACTTTGCAGTCGCAGTGGCGCAAGAAGTAACGGCACTTACGGGCAAAACATTTGTAACGGCAGAGAACAAATTCCACTCCCTTACAAGCCACGACCAAATCGTATACACGCATGGTGCCGTAAAAGCGCTGGCGGCTGATTTGATGAAAATTGCAAACGATGTAAGATGGCTGGCAAGCGGTCCACGCTGCGGCATCGGTGAAATTTCGATTCCAGAGAACGAGCCGGGCAGCTCGATTATGCCAGGTAAAGTTAATCCAACGCAAAGCGAAGCTTTGACGATGGCAGTATGCCAAGTGATTGGCAATGATACGGCTATTTCGATGGCAGCAAGCCAAGGAAACTTCGAGCTAAACGTATTCAAACCAGTTATCATCTATAACTTCCTGCAATCAGTAGCCCTTCTTGCTGATGGCATGGTTTCATTCAACGACAACTGCGCGGTTGGCATCGAGCCAAACGAAGCGGTAATCAAACGTAATCTAGATCAGTCGCTTATGCTGGTCACAGCGCTTAATCCGCATATCGGCTACGAGAATGCGGCTGCCATTGCCAAAAACGCTCACAAAAAAGGACTAACATTGAAGGAGTCGGCTATCGCGAGCGGCTTGCTTACTTCAGAGCAATTCGATGAATTTGTTCGTCCCGAGAACATGATCGGAAAGCGTTAATAAACAGCGAAATAAGAAAGGATCAGCTCTTGTCTCATGGGACAAGGTGCTGATTCTTTTTGCTGTACAGAGGTTCATGTTATGATATGGGCTTTTTATGGTATGATACGAGGGGCTGCAATCGCAGCAATACTATTCCAAAAAAGTAGGTTTGTCTCATGCATTTATTGTCTGTAGAACATATAACGAAGAGCTATGGCGAGAAGCTATTGTTCGAAAATGTAACATTTGGCGTAGAGGATGGCGACAAAGTCGGCATCATTGGTGTGAACGGCACGGGAAAGTCCACCTTTCTTAAGGTGATTGCGGGCCTAGAACAAGCTGACTCAGGCACAGTGTCGATCGGCAACCGGGTAACGGTTAGAATGCTGGCGCAGGATCCGGTATTTGCTCCGAACGAAACGACGCTGGAGCATGTGCTTGGCGGAGATTCTCCTCAGCTAAGAGCTGTGCAGGCTTATGCTGCGGCAATGGAAGCGATTGAGCTTAATCCAAGCGATGTAGCGCTGCAAGATAAGCTGATTAAGGCAAATCAGCTTATGGATGAATTTGATGCATGGCAGCTGGAGAGCGATGCGAAGATGGCGCTGTCAAAGCTTGGCATTAATGATTTTGAAGCGAAGGTAGAGACGCTGTCCGGCGGCCAGCGCAAGCGTGTCGCTATGGCTGCTGCTTTATTGCTTCCTTCCGATGTGCTCATTCTGGATGAGCCTACGAACCATATCGATAATGATTCCGTGGCTTGGCTCGAAGGCATGCTGCAAAAACGCAGAGGCGCATTGCTCATGATTACGCATGATCGGTATTTCCTTGATCGTGTCAGTAACCGCGTCATCGAGCTCGATAAAGGCCAAGCCCATTTCTATCAAGCAAACTACAGTCGTTTCCTTGAGCTGAAGCTGGACCGCGAGGAGCGGGAAGCTTCGACAGAATCGAAGCGTCAAAATTTGCTGCGCAATGAACTCGCTTGGATCAGACGAGGAGCTAAAGCAAGATCGACGAAGCAAAAGGCGCGTATCGATCGCTTTGAGGCGCTTAAGGCAGATGCACCGAAGCAAGCGGGCGGGAAGATGGACGTATCGGTAGCTTCGACTAGACTTGGCCGGAAAATCCTTGAAATGGAAAATGTGAAAAAAAGCTTTGGTGATCGGACGCTTATTCGCGATTTTAGCTATATTGCTGTTCCAGAGGACCGAGTAGGCATCGTCGGCCGCAACGGAAGCGGGAAATCAACGCTAATGAAGCTGATTACAGGGCAATTAACGCCAGACGAAGGAACCGTGGACCTTGGTACAACAGTCAAGCTGGGCTGGTTCTCGCAAGAGCATGAAGAGATGGATCAATCTTTGCGGGTGATCGAATATATCCGCGAGGGCGCTGAGCAAGTAAAGACGGCTGATGGCTCGACCATATCGGCGGGACAAATGCTGGAGCGTTTCCTATTCTCCCCTACGATGCAGTGGACACCGATTTCGAAGCTGTCCGGCGGCGAGAAGCGCCGCTTGCAGCTATTGCGCGTGTTAATGAATGCGCCGAATGTGCTGCTGCTCGATGAGCCGACGAATGACTTGGATATTTCCACACTTACAGTGCTGGAGGATTATCTTGACGATTTCCCGGGCGTGGTGTTCGTTGTCTCTCATGATCGTTATTTCCTTGATCGGACAGTAGACAAGATTATCGCGTTCGAGGGCAATGGCGTGATTGCACATCACACCGGCAACTATTCGGATTACCAAGCGTTTGTTGAGAAATACGGCTCTGGAACTACGCCATCAGCGGTTGCAGCCGACACAGCCGTTGCAAAAGCGGCTTCGAGCGCAGAGGTGAAAAGTACAGAAGCGGCTGCGAAACCCGCGGTTAAGGGACGTACACTCAAAATGTCCTACAAGGATCAAAAGGACTTTGAGCAAATTGATGGCTGGATTGAGGCTGCGGAAACCGAGATCAGTGAAATCGCCTCACGCATGGAAGCTGCAAGCAGCGATTCTGCTCGTCTCCTAGAGCTGGCAGCAGAGCAGCAGCAGCTGGAAGAAAAGCTGGAGAAGCTAATGGACCGCTGGGCAGAACTGAATGAATTGGCTGAGCAAATTGCTGCCCAGAAGTAAACGAAACCGATTTAACTTAGTTGAAATAGAAAGGCGGCATTGTTCATGAGCAGCAATGAGATTCGTAATATTTATTGTATCGGTCGAAATTATAAACTTCACGCTTTGGAGCTTGGCAATGAGGTGCCTGATAAGCCGCTCGTGTTTACAAAGCCGTCGCATGCCATTGTTCCAATGGCAGGCAACACCGTAGATCTTCCCGGTAATGTAGGCGAGGTGCACTTTGAGCTTGAAATCGTACTGCGGATTGGCCGTGCTTATGAGCCGGGCATCGATCCAGAACAATGCATTGACGGCATGGCGCTTGGCTTGGACTTAACGCTTCGTGACGTTCAGTCCAAGCTGAAGGCAAAGGGACAACCATGGCTTGCGGCCAAAGGGTTTAAAAACTCAGCTCCGCTTGGTGAATGGCTTCCTTACCCTGGTGCAGCCGCTCTTGCCGAAAACGAGTTTGTGCTCTTGCGAAATGGCGAAGAGGCGCAGCGCGGCAAAGCCAGCGATATGTTATTCAGCGTATCGGAGCTGATTCAATTCGTAGGGGAGCATTACGGGCTTGGCCCCGGCGATCTTCTATTCACAGGAACTCCAGCTGGAGTGGCTGCTTTGCATGAAGGTGACCAGCTGCAAGCATTATGGGCAGGTACAGCTGTAGGCAGCTGCGGCGTAAAGCTTGTATAAGATCATTTGATTATCATTTCGCGGCAGCGAGTTTGTTTAGCGAACATCCATAGATTTGTATGAAAAGACAGTTCTTCCCTACTTGGAAGAACTGTTTTTTTATGCAACAATTTATTTAGGGGAGTGTGAGCGAAGGATGAAAGTCGTATGGATTGAGGATGAACAGCAGCTGCTTCAGGAATGCGCTGATTATTTGCGGAAAGAATCGGTGGAGGTTTATGGCGCTTCCTCATTGACCGAAGCGGAGCCGCTCATTAAGCAGGTAAATCCGGATTTGCTGCTAGTCGATTGGATGCTGCCCGGTGGAGCAAGCGGAATAGACATTTGCAAGCGTAATGAAAAAGAGTGGAACCTGCCCTTCATTATGGTTACAGCCAAGGGTGATGAATTCGATAAGGTGCTGGCACTGGAGCTTGGCGCGGACGATTATTTGACGAAGCCGTTTGGGCTTCGTGAACTAAGTGCGAGAATAAAAGCGGTTATGCGCAGAGCAAGCAAGCATGGCGAGTCATCCCTTCCTGCGCCTGATGAATCGATTATTTATAGAGGATCGCTCATGCTTGATCAGCAGCGCTTCACAGCTGTGCTCAACGAGCACAGGCTTGACTTGACCCGTACTGAATTTTTGCTGCTGTGGAAGCTAGCGGCAAATCCAGGCAGAGTATTTACACGAACACATTTGATGGATGAGGCGCTTGGCGACGGTTTTCTCGGTTATGAGCGAACGCTCGATTCACATATTCGTAATTTGAGGCGTAAACTGGAAGGCGGCGATGAGAAGCGTGAGCTCATTCAAACCGTGTATGGAGTTGGCTATCGTTTTACGGAGGAAGTACTGTGAAGAGCTATAGCAGTACAAGCATGCAGCGTGAGAAGCTTAGATTAGTTTACATATGTATGATTGCTGTCGTTGTTGCATTTATTTGTACCTTATGGATGATGAACAGCATTGATCGGACTGAGCTTAAGAAGACGCAGCTGTTTTGGAATGGATACGCCAAGCTTTTTTATGAGTCGACGGGAAGCTGGATCGGTCTTGAGGATCGGCTTCAGCATGATCGTTACATGATTTCCGGACACAAGTCGCTGTCTATTATCGTTTATGACAAAGATGCAATAACCGAGACGGCCACGCTGGTCATTAAGCAAAATTCGGATAAAGACGCGCGGAAAATAGCCGTACTCTCAAATGGCTCGATTGTCGGGTATACGCAGGTATCGACTACAGCTCAGAAACTTATGAGTATGAGAATGGTACTGCCGCCGCTGTTGCTCGCTATGTTGATATACAGCATTGGATTATGGGTTATTCAACGCTCGTACAATGTTTCAAAACAAACGGAGCGGCGAATAGCAGCGTTAATTTGGGAGCGGGCCTCTTTACCAGCAAATAATCGTATAGACGGGGACATGCATCTCACGGATGCGCTCGATCAAATAGATGAACTTGCGCGGCGCGTAGAACGCCTAGAAACGGTTAGGCGAACGATGGTAGCTGACATTGCTCATGAGCTTCGAACGCCGATTGCAGTCATGCGGACGCAGCTGGACCATGCTATTCAGGAGGGACTGCCGCTGCCATTAGCGCGTACTGTATCGCTTCATGATGAGACGCTGCGTCTGACTAAGTTAGTTCGTGATTTACAGGAGCTGTCGCTAGCGGAATCTGGCCATTTGTCCTTAAGCAAAAGCTGGTTTTCACTTACCGAGCTAGCTGCGGCGGTTGCTGAGACGCTTGTCGTTCAATCGGATGAACATACGGTACAGACAACGATACATATTGAGCATGATATTCGTATCTATGCGGATGAAGCAAGAATCAGACAAATTATTATTAATTTGATTGGGAATGCGCTGCAGCATGCACGCCATGAGCTGCGAATCGAGCTCCGCTTAGAAGCTGGATATGCGGAATTGGCGATTATCGATGATGGTTTGGGTATTGAAGAGGAGGAGCTTGCTTTTGTTTTTGACCGCTTTTACAGAGGAGCTGGGCAAGCTAGAGCAAGCAAACGCGGCTCAGGGCTGGGCCTTGGGCTCGCCATAGCGAAGCAATTCGCGCATGCCCACAGCGGAACGCTTGATGTGTCGAGCAGCTATGGCAAAGGAGCTGCTTTTACATTAAGCCTCCCCATTATAAAAGACTAGCCATCTGCACAAGTTCTGCATATTTGCTCCATTAAGAATGCATATCGATTTGATAAAGTGATAGCATTCAATGGAACAAGGGGTGAGATTTGAAGAAATGATAAAGATAAAAGAATTATGCAAGACGTATGGCAAGGGAGAAGCAGCGGTCAGAGCGCTGAGGGACGTATCTTTTACAATTACTAAAGGAGAAATGGTATCCATTACGGGTGCCTCCGGTTGCGGCAAATCAACGCTGCTACATATTATGGCTGGCATCGAGTCCAGCGATAAAGGTGAAGTATGGATTGGAGATGCGCCCATCCATTCATGGGAAGACGAAAAGATCGCTAAGCTGCGGCTTGCGAAGATGGGGTTCGTGTTTCAATCCTATCATCTCATACCGGTGCTGAATGCTTGGGAGAATACGGCGCTGCCGCTTATTGCCGCTGGCAGTGATGCCAATAAGGCCAAAGAGAGAGCGTTTGAAGCGCTCAAAGAGGTTGGGCTGTCTGATAAAGCTAATCAATATCCTAATCAACTATCGGGCGGTCAGAATCAACGAGTTGCTATCGCTAGAGCTATTGTGGGGAGACCCGATATCATTTGGGCAGATGAGCCTACAGGCGCGCTTGATACGGAAACGGCGGATCAAATCATTGGCATGCTGGAGATGCTCAATCGCCATTACAACACAACGATCGTTATTGTGACGCATGATCAACAAGTAGCTAACCGAACATCACGCACCATTCGCTTGCAAAACGGACGTGTTATCCATGATGGGGGCGTTTCGTCATGCTAACGTCTCGTCTTGTATGGCGAATGGCGCTGAGTCATTTGAGAAAACAATGGAAGCAGACGTTGATCACGATAATGGCTGGCGCCATCGGGGCCATGCTGATCGCCATTAGTGCTGTAAACTATGAATCGGTCGAGCGAAGCGGGGCAGCTTGGATTGAGAAGCATCTAGGCCCGATCAACTGGAAGCTAACGCCGGAGAAGCTTAATTCTGAAGGCTTCTCAGCGCAAGAGGCTGCATTTTTAATAGACTTCTCTCGAAAAAGCGATTATACAATTCTTCCCTATGTAAAAGCGGAAGCGGCTGTTTTTGCTGAGGCTGCAAATACGGGTGAACAATCCATCCTGAAAAATATACTGTTTATGGGCTTCTCTATGGAGGAAGCTGCTAGGTTTGATCCTGCATTTGAAGACTTATGGACAAATGGCTTGACTGACGATGAGCTTATTATTAACCGTGACATAGCCAAGCTTCTGCATGTTGATGTCGGTGACGCGCTTAAGGTTTCTGTCTCGGGCAAAGATAAGTTATTTCGCATTCGAGCGGTAGTAGAGCAGCGGGGACTCACTGGCTACCAAGAATATGGTGCATTTGCCGGTACAATAATCGGTACGGAGCAAGCAGTGCGTCAAATGTCTGGCCAAGCTGGAGATGGCTATGAGGCTATACTTGCGGGAAGCACTGATCCATCTGTAAACTTGGGCGGCATGTTTTTTGTTTCAGGCCAGACATACAATGTAGAAAATTTAAAGAGCAAATATAAAAATGAAGTCGATGATATGAACTATTCGATCATTATTGGCATGATCAGTATTGTAGCCGTTATATCGAGCATGCTGTTTATGAGGCAGGTGCTGGTCATGATTGGCGATTCCAGGCGGGAGATGTACGGTATTCTACGAGCAATCGGATTCTCGCGAGACAATATATCTGCTATGTTCATGGTTGAAGCGCTCTTGCTGTCAGTAGCTAGTGCGCTGCTTGGTACGCTAATTGGGTTGTCTGGCGGTTATGGTTTGATACAATTTTTTTATAGCTTCTATGCTGCGGATTTGTCTCAAATGGCCGGTCTCGTTGTGCCGATTACAGCTCATGTTTCAATCCTAACAGCAGCAGCTGTATTCGCAGCAACCTTGCTGTTTCTTCTTTTCATTTCTGGATTAACAGCTCGCAAAGCAAGCAGGTTCAATATTGTTGAAGCGCTGCGAGGGCCTTCAGCGGACAGCGGGACCTTGCGAGCGAGAGGGTGGAAACGAACGCGTAACCGCTGGGTAATCGCTGCGGGTTTATCCGCTACTTGCGTTCATTTTATATTTGCATTTATCGATCCGCCAGAATTAACGAATGACAACATGCTTACCATTGTGCTTACTTGGATAGCATCCGTGTTTACAGTGTTATTTATCGCGCTTAATGGAGTGGGGAAAATGACTGTCCCGCTGCAAAAGCTGCTGCGGTTTATTGGTGTTCCGCCGATATCCATGCTCCTCGCTGTTAAATACCCGAATCAACATAAAGGACGAACGTACACAGCATCGCTTTTATTTGCACTTGTTATGATGTTGATTACATTTTTGGTTGGCATTACGCAGCTTTTACAAGCTAGCGGGAATGTTGATCGCATAAATCAAACCGTCTTAGGTTTTGGTGGTTATGCTGTATACCAATCTGAGCTGGAGAAGGATAAAATTGAAGCGGTTGCCGCTGCTGACCCGTTGATACAGGAGCATATGAAGGGGAAAGTTGTCGTGGAGCCTTATATGCTTAGTATGCAGGAGAACGGCATAGCTCAAGCTATTATACCCGTTACGAAGGAGCTCCTGCTTAATAACAACTTTGCATTAAATGCACGATCACCAGCGTTCTCAAGCGATGCTGAAGCATGGCACGCTGTACTGAATGATCCTGCATATGTGATCCTGCCTGACTATTATAAAGAGAAGTTTCCTGAGCAATTATTGAATCTCAAGGCAGGCGATAAGATTACGCTTCCTGTATATAAAAGCAAGCTCCGATCGAGAGAAGAAGCTTGGGTTCCCGAACAGAAACGAGATTTCATTATCGCTGGTTTTTTAAATAACGACGCAGCTTCCGGATTAATAGATTTCTATGGCACAACCTTGATGAACAAAAAAGTTGTAGATGAGCTGCGTCCGCTGGGTCACAAATGGCCCAACCAAACCGATCTTGGTTTCGTTTTATTCCAATTTGATTATAAAGACATTAAGCTGGCTAAGGAGCTGGAGGAAAGATTTGCACTTGAAGGCGTGTTGGCCTTTCATGTTCCTTATGTACAAAATACAGCGGAGCAATTGATTAATAAACAAATTGGCTATGGATTCATAGGTTTTACGGTTATATCCGCTCTTATTGGTTTGCTAGGTCTTGCGATTATTTTGTTTAGAGCCGTGCGCGAGCGGAGCAAACAGATCGGAATGATGCGCTGCATCGGCGTTCCCGGAAAGTCCATATTTTGGATGCTGTTTATTGAAGGTTTTGTTATAAGCTTGATGGGTTTGTTGTCAGGCTTAGCGATAGGCCTTAGCGGGGTTCATATGTTTGTCGAGAGTGTGAAAGCGGATTTGAAAGGCGATAAGTCGGCACTCCTATATGAGTATCCATTCGATATTGTTTTTCCCATTATAGCTGGCTTGCTGCTGGCCTCTCTTCTCATTAATATTACGCCAGCTAGAGCAGCACTCAAGCTCAAAGCGGTTGATGTTCTCAAAATGAACAGCGATTAATAATGGATGTATCAGGCTAGAACACTAAGCAAATAAAGGAGCTTCGACAGTGAGTATACTGCCGAAGCTCCTTTTTGCATAGGACGTGCAACAATTATTTGCCATTAAAAGCGGTAAGCATCCATACATGCTTCTCAAGTGTCGTATGAATAGCAAGGAGCATGTCGGCTGTTGTTTCGTCGTCAGCCTTTTGTGCGGCCTCCATGCCGTCTTTCAGTTCACCGATTACGGTTGTAAAATCTTTAATCAATTGCTCAACCATTTGCGTAGCATCTTCCTTATTGGATGCTTCTTCAATGCTTGAAGTTTTCAAATAATCTTTCATGGTTGCGATAGGCGTACCCTTCACGGCAAGCAAGCGTTCAGCGATTTCATCGACATGAAGCGCAGCTTCTTCATAAAGCTCTTGGAATTTTGCATGCAAAGTGAAAAACTGAGAGCCCTTTACGTACCAGTGATAATTGTGCAGCTTGATGTAAAGTACGCTCCAGTTGGCGATTTGGCGATTCAAATGTTGTTGTACAGTTGTAGGTGCTGTCATAATGATCATCCTTTCTGATGGTAGTTTGCGCTATTTGCAGTCAGTGAATACAAAAATGGAAAGGTTGATTGCAAATTCTGAATTAAATTAGACTAACTCCTTGTTTATAATTATTACAAACTAGAAGATGTCTGTCAATATGTATACACCATTTTGTTAGAGTTGAAACATCTTATTGGCATTGAAGCTCATTTTTCTTTTTATTACAGAGTAGAAGAAGCCATCTGACCGGATAAAGTAGAGCGCTTACAAAATAATGATTGACAGAAATATACAGGATAAAATATAGTATGAATTATTAAATGAAACGTTTAATCAATTATTTATTAATTTCATATATATCCTAATATAAACTCTTTGTTCATAAGTCTTTTACATAGATGAAACGTTTAATTATTGTAAAGGTGGTTCGTCATGAGTCAGGAACGAATAACGATTAAAGACGTTGCTAAACGCGCAAAAGTATCGATTGCTACAGTATCCAACGTGCTGAATGGAACAGGCAGAGTAGCGCCTAATACGGTTCAGTCGGTTCAAGCAGCTATCGCTGAGATGAACTTCACGCCAAGCATGTCCGCTCGCAATTTAAAGGATAAGAAATCATCGCTAATAGCGGTCATTGTCCCTTTTTTGGAGAAAGGCAGGCTGCATGACAATCCGTTTTATTGGCAGCTTGTTACGGGCATTGAAGAAGGAGCACGGAACGAGAAGCTGCATGTGCTTCTTGTCGGGGTGGAGCCGGATGAAACCTTTTCATTCGTTCGTGAACGCCATTTGGATGGTTTGATCATTATTGGCGTATTTGAGGGTTCACCGATATACGAGCGAATTTTAGATTTGAATGTGCCTTGTGTATTTATGGATAGTTATTTAAAAAACGATGAGCTGTACCAAGTTGGGTTGGATGATGAGCTTGGCGGTTATATCGGAACAAAACATCTGTTATCGCTTGGACACCAGAACATCGCATTATTGACCGGGACACTGCTGGAAGAAGGCGTTAATCACAGACGGTGGCTCGGCTATAAGAGAGCGCTGAAAGAAGCGGGATTGACCTACCAAAGCGACTATGTTTTCGAGGTTCCTACCTCATCCATTGGCGGTTATCGCACTGCATCTCAAATCGCTTCAAGAGGACAGGAGCTAACGGCTGTATTCGCTTTATCGGATGTTCTCGCTATTGGACTAATTAAAGGCTTGCATGATCTTGGTATCGTTGTGCCGCGTGATGTGTCCGTAATGGGTTTTGACGATAATCAAAACAGCCATTATATGGTGCCCGGCTTAACGACCGTTCATCAGGATATTGTGCTCAAAGGACAGACGGCTGTGAAATTGCTGACTGCACAAATGGATAAGGATGCTGCTGTCGATCGCAAGGTCGTAATTGGAGTCGAGCTGACCATTAGGCAAAGCACAGCAGTAAAGAAATGAACAGAAGCAGCGCGATGACTTGCAGTCTATGAAGGGGGGGATGCCAAACTTCTAGGAGCCTAGGTGAAATCATGCGTCTAAACGGAGGGTATTTTTTGAACTAGGCAATAAATCTGCATTTCAAAATAGTGGGGAGTGTTGAATGGATGAAGGTTATAGGGAAAAGGTTAGCTTTGTTCGTATTAGCAGCAGCACTTGTATTGCCGGCAATTAGTGTTAATCCAAGAGAAGCAGAGGCATTAACCGCATCGTCCGCGCTTAGTCCAGTTACGCCAAAGGATACGGTGTACCAAATTATTACGGATCGATTTTATGATGGCAACACAAGCAATAATATCCCTGCTGGCTCCTCCGCTGCTTTATTTGATGATGCGAATGGCGATGGCAAAGGGGATGGCAATGATTTAAAGCTTTATCAAGGCGGAGATTGGCAAGGGATTATCGACAAAATTCCTTATTTGAAAAATATGGGTGTAACAGCTGTTTGGATATCCGCACCTTACGAGAATAGAGATACTGTAATTGAGGATTACCAGCCTGGCGGCAGCATGAATAAATGGACGAGCTTCCATGGGTATCATGTCCGCAATTATTTTGCAACGAATCAGCATTTTGGGCTGATGAAGGACTTTGAGAATCTTCGTGATGCTCTCCATAATCAAGGAATGAAGCTGGTCATTGATTTTGTAACGAATCATACGAGCCGCTGGCAAAACCCGACTAACGGCAATTCTCCAGAAGACGGCAAGCTCTATGAGCCGGATAAAGACGCAAGCGGCAATTATGCCTTCAATGCTGCTGGCAACCCTTACGATTACAACAATGATGGCAAAATAGAAAATTTAATCGCCGACCCGAATAATGATGTAAACGGCTGGTTTCACGGATTAGGCGATCGCGCAGGCGACAATTCTCGTTATGGCTTCCGTCATAAGGAGCTCGGCTCGCTTGCGGATTTCTCGCAAGAGAATGCCAATGTAGTTGCGCATTTGGAGAAGGCAGCGACGTTCTGGAAATCGAAGGGCGTTGATGGCTTCCGCCATGATGCAACGCTGCATATGAATCCTGCATTTACAAAAGGCTTGAAAGATGCCATTGACTCCGCTGCAGGCGGACCGCTCACTCATTTTGGTGAATTTTTTATCAGCAGACCTGACCCGAAATATGATGAATTCCGTACCTTCCCTGACCGTACGGGCGTGAATAATCTTGATTTTGAATTTTATCGTTCTGCAACAAATGCTTTCGGCAACTTCTCCGAGACGATGTCTACTTTCGGTAATATGCTGACACAAACGAGCGCCGATTATTCCTATGAGAATCAAGCGGTAACATTCCTCGACAACCACGACGTTACGCGGTTCCGCTATATTCAATCGAACAATAAGCCTTATCACGCTGCGCTCGCAACGCTTATGACATCACGTGGAACACCAAATATTTATTACGGTACGGAGCAGTATATGTCCTCCGCGGACAGCAGCGATATTGCTGGCCGTTCATTTATGCAGAAGGCGGCTGCTTTCGATGAGACGACAACTGCTTTCAAAGTGATCAAGAATCTATCGGCATTGCGCCAGTCCAACGAAGCGATCGCTTATGGTACAACTTCTATCCTGTACAGCACAGACAATGTTCTCGTTTATCAGCGTCAGTTCTACGACAAGCAAGTGATTGTCGCTGTAAATAGACAGCCAGATATTTCGTATACGGTTCCTGCAATTAATACAACGTTGCCGGTAGGAACATACACAGATGGATTGTCCGGCCTGCTAATGGGCGCGTCGAATACGGTTACGAGCGTATCAGGTCAAAATAAAATTTCCAGCTTTACGCTCTCAGGCGGCGAGGTTAACATTTTGGCATACAATCCATCGCTTGGCACTACCGTTCCAAGAATCGGAGATGTAGTTTCTACCTCAGGACGCCCAGGCAATACCGTTTATATTTACGGAACGGGCTTAGGCGGTACGGCTACCGTGAAATTCGGTACGGCTGCTGCAACGATCGTTTCCAACAATGATACGTTTATCGAAGCTGTCGTTCCAGCTGTAGCTGCCGGTTCAAGCAGCATTACGGTTACGAAAGGGACAAATGTCAGCAATAGCTTTACTTACGAGGTACTGTCGGGTGATCAGGTGCAGGTCATCTTTAAGGTCAACGCTACAACGGCAGTTGGACAAAATATTCATATCGTCGGYAGCATTCCTGAGCTTGGCAGCTGGGATGCAGCTAAATCGACGGAAGCGATGATGAATCCGAACTATCCAGTATGGTTCCTGCCAGTAAGTGTGCCGAAAGGGACGACCTTCGAATTCAAGTTCATTAAGAAGGACAGTCTCGGCAATGTTATCTGGGAGAGTGGAACGAACCGCTCGTTTACTTCTCCTGCGAGTTCGACAGGCACGTCTGACACTGCCGTCTACAATTGGTCTTGATGTAAATCAGCAGCGCGGAATTCAAGCATAAAAAACCCCGACGGTTCAAGCAGCCGTCGGGGTTTGATGTATTTGAGATTCTTTAAAATCGGATAGAGCAGGTTTTACTTTGCTTCTGCATCCGCAAGCATGAAAATCGTCAATATAAACATGGCATGCGACCAAGTAAGCGGGACAACCCAAGCGGTTTCGCCGGTGTTTTTGTCTACTTGCTCTGGCAGGAGGCCGGTCTCTGTGCGATGGTCCATCGCCCACTTCAGCAATTGCTTCGCTTCATCTATGCTGCCGGTTTGAATGCGATAGTGAGCAAGCCATAAAGTAGTGAGAATCCATGGGTTACCGCCAATATAGATATCGTCCTCATAACGCTTAATGCCGCCGACGCCTGGTACAGTCAATGCAGCTTCAACTGCATCTGCAGTGCGGCGCATGGATTCATCATCTGCCGCTACCGCTCCAAACGGTACAGCGATGCCAAGCAGGCTGATATCGATTACAGCATCATGATCGAGAACATGCTTCTTGTAGCCTTTATTGCCCTCAGTCACATAACCAGTTGAGCCAGCTGCCAAGGCTTGCTCGTATTTGCCTGCGTTTACTGTTAGGTCAACTCCGCGGTAGAATCGGCCGCCTTCCTCGTTCCAGCATAGCTCTTTGATCGCTGCTGAAATCCGCTCCGCAGCAGCCGTCCATTCAGCTGCAAGCTCAGGTCTGCCTGCTAGCTCGGCAAAGCTCGCTGCTGCCGTCAACCCGCCGTATACAGCGGCAGAGGAGTACGTATGCGATGCTTCACGCTCTTCCCACAGGTCGATGCTAGGCTTCGGCAAGCCGCTCTCTGCATCGAGGAAGCTCATCAAGAAGGATGCGCCTTTCTCTACAGCAGGCCATACCTGCTTAGCGAAATCAGAGTCCTTTTTCTCCAAATAATGCTGCCACATTCCCCAAAGAATCGACGAGCCTTCATCAATTTGCAAACCCCATGACGGCGCTAAGCTGCCATCATGATAATGCCGCTGCTGCCATGAACCATCTGGTGATTGCGCAGAAAGCGTCCATGCATAGAAGCTGTCGGACAGAGCGCCAAGACCTGCTTTATCAAGCGCAGTTGTAATGAATGCGGCATCTCGGCCCCAGCAGTAGGAATAACCCCCGCAGCGCGTGAAATTTTCATCGAATTCTGGAGCAGCGATAATGCTGCCCGTTTGCTCATCGGACATGAGCTTGAACATAAGCAGGGATCGGTCATATAGATCTGAGATTTCGTTGTCGTCAATCGGACAAGGGGCAGCGGCAGCCAAAAATTCATGCCAGTAGGTAGTCGTTTCTTGGACCCATTCTGCGCTTGTTTTGCTTTTTGCAGTACGCATTTGTTGCAGTACGCTTTCTTCATCATGGCCGGCTGTTATATAGACGGGAATCGTTACAGATGCGCCTGCTGCAAGCTCATTGATACGCCAGTTCAATGCACCATCTGGCTTCATATCAATGTTGTTGCCGTTCAACTCCCCATGCTGAACGTTATCCCAGTTGATTCCTGATTGATAACCTGTGCATACGTTTGCACTTGAAAGCGCAAAATAATACTTATGGCGGAAATGAACCAAGGAATCTTCAGCGGCATTAAACATTGTTGTGTTATATAGATTATTCTCGCTTACGAGAAAAGAAGAGTGAACGATAAACGAGAAGGAAGCAGGTTGATCGCTGACGTTTGTGAACGTGTATTCACGAACGATAATATCTTCGCCCGGAACAGCAAAATGCAAGCTGTCCACTTGAACGGGCTGTTGTTCAGTACGAGCATTCACTTGCAAAATGTTTGTTTTTGCAACATATGCCGTCTCATGAGTGAAGCCGTTCGTTTCTTCATCGAACCAGGAAACAGGGGATTGCGCCCACTGAATTCCTGTGCGGATAGCGTCTACATGCTGCGGCAAATCAATGTTCGGCCACCACAGGCGATACATTTTGCCTGTGCGGCCAAGCGATGCGAGAAACTTTGAATTGCCGATAATGGCATCCACTAAAAATGGTTTTTTATTTGACATGCTGTCAACTCCTCTTGGATACGGTTTGAATCGATGATTCGCGAACGATCAGCCGATGCGGAATAATCATTCTGTTCTGGTGTATGCTTTCTTCTTGGATAAGACGAATCAACATTTGTGATGCGGTATAGCCGAGCTGATAGGTTCCGATATCTATCGAGCTGATCGGCGGTGTTGCAAGTTCGGACAATGCAATGTTATTGAAACTTACGATGCTAAGATCATCAGGCACCTTGTACCCAAGCTCTGTCAGGCCGCGCAATACGCCGAATCCGACCACATCATCGATGACAACAAGGCCGCTAGGCCTTTCAGGCAGGCTCATCATAAATGACATGGCACGATAGCCGCTTTGCTGAAGAAACTCGCCTTCAACGATCCATTCGGATCGAACAGGCAAACCGGCTTCGGACATGGCTCTGCGGTAGCCTTCCATCCGGTCATGTGCAACGGTTAATGATGGCGGACCGCTAACAAAACCGATTCTTTCATGGCCTTGGACAATGAGATGCTGCGTCGCATCATAAGCTGCTTGCTCATTGTTATTATCGACTGATAATATATTAGGCCGATTTTCTGTGCGGCCTATTAATACAGTAGGAAACTTATGTTTGTCCAATAGGTCGATTAAAGGGTCATTTACCCGAGAGGATAACAAGATAACGCCGTCAACTCGTCTACCGAATACAAGACGCGATACGGTTTCCGTCTCGTCGCTTGGCGACGTCGCTGCGGTAAGCAGCATATCGTATCCCGCTCTTGTTGATTGCGTCAGTATTCCGCGAAGCAATTCACCGAAGAAAAAGTCCTGAAACAGCTCTTCAGCTGGTCGAGGCAGCATAATGGCTAAGGTTTGTGTTGTTTTTGATACCAGACTCTTCGCCATCACGTTAGGATGGTAGCCCATTTCTTCCATATACCGTTTGACCTTCTGAGAGGTTGCCTTGCTAATTCTAGGATGATTAGAGACGACTCTTGATACAGTGGAAGGAGATACCCCTGCAGCTTTTGCAATATCTTTAATGGTTACCATATTAAGTTGAACCCCCACCCGCGCAAACGTGCTTGCTTTATATGCTTCATCCTAATGCAACTGTTGCCTAAAAGTAAATATATATCTAAAGTAAGCGTTTCACAAATATTGAAAAACTGAATGAGAAGGAGAATATCGAAGAAAATTGAAGATAACTCCGTATTTAAGCGGAATATTGAACTGTGCAAACGTTTTAACAAACCGTGCACCTTGTTGTATGATGAATCCACGAATAGAACGCTTTCAAAACAATTCCACCATGTTTTCAGCTGTGAAACGGCATAAAAACCGCTCACAAATTATTTTCTAGTATGATTTGTACAAACGTTTGCGCATTGTTGAGCTTACCAATTTATGATGGAAGTAAGCTTTTCAGAACGATGAATAAAACGTTTGTGCGAATGCAGCCTATTAGAAAAGAGCTTGAGGAATTGTTGGAACGCCGCGAATTCAAAAAAAAGGCATGAAACACATTATGGAGGGGGATCACCTAGCATGAAAAAGTGGTTTGTAATGTCATTAATCACAGCCTTGTTTATCGTTTCCGCTTGTGGTGGAACAAATAAGGCAGAAAACACAGAGAAAACTGGAAATGCAACAAATGCTCCAACGAATAATACACCTGCTAACGAAGGTACTGCATCAGAAGAAATCGTTCCTGAAGAAGGCGCATCACTGCTTATATGGGAAAGTAAAGAGGAACGTCCTTTCGTTGAAGCCATCGCGAAGGAATTCACTGCAAAATACGGCATTGAAATTAAATTCGAGGAAATCGGCGCAGGCGATCAAGTAAACAAGCTGGTTACAGACGGCCCTGCAGGTCTTGGCGCTGACGTTGTTCTTTTCCCTCATGATAACCTTGGTAAAGCAGTAACAGCTGGATTGGTTTTGCCAAATGACTACTATGAAGAGCAATCAAGAAGCGCAAACTCGGAAATTGCAGTAAATGCAGTATCTTATGACGGCGTGCTTTATGGATACCCGCGCTCGGTAGAAACATACGCATTGTTTTATAACAAAGCACTAATCAAAGAAGCTCCAAAAACGTTTGATGAGGTAGTAGCATTCTCGAAAACGTTCAACGATACGAAAAACAACAAATACGGTCTTATGTGGGATGTAGGAAACTTCTACTTCAGCTATCCGTTCATCTCAACTGGCGGTTATGTATACGGCGATAACGGTCAAAACAAAGACGATATCGGCCTTAACACAGAAGGCGCAATCGCTGGTTTGAAATACTACGGTTCATTGAAAGACAGCATTTTGCCGCTTAACTCTGGCGATATCAACTACGATATTAAAAAAGGTTTGTTCATCGGCGGTACACTTGCAATGGATATTAACGGACCTTGGACAATTGGCGATTACAGAAACGCTGGCATCGATTTCGGCGTAGCTCCATTGCCTAGCATCAACGGCCAACCGGCTTCTTCCTTCTCAGGCATTAAAGCTTGGTATGTTAACTCATTCTCGAAATACCCGAATGCAGCACGTCTATTCTCTTACTATGCATCTACAAAAGAAGCTCAGTTGAAAAACTTTGAACTGACAGGCGCTATTCCTGCGAACACAGAAGCAGCAGCAGATCCTACTGTACAAGGCAATGAAGTGGTAAAAGGTTTCTTGGAGCAATTCAACCAATCGACGCCAATGCCTTCCATCCCTGAGATGGGCAATGTATGGACTCCTATCGGAGCAGCGTTCTCTGACGTATGGAACTCCGGCAAAGATGCAAAAGCAGCTTTAGACAATGCCGTGCAACAAATTAAAGACGCTAACAACGGCGCAGCGGCATCGAAATAACATCATATCAACGGTTTCACCCGCCGAATTCCTTCGGCGGGTGAACCGATGTTTTATAAGCGATACTTTCCATACTAGCAAGTTGCAACAAGTTTTTTTATATGAAAGGAAGGGAGCCAGGCGGGATGAATCGTCATCGCAGCACCGCGGCTATATTGTCGTTACTCGTAATGGGTCTTGGCCAATTGTATAACCGCCAATTTATAAAAGGCTTAATTATGCTTGCTGTTGAAGCAGCGGCGCTCATGTATTTTATTCCAAACCTAGGAAGAGCGATTTGGGGAGTTGTCACGCTCGGAGAGAAAACGCAAGGGCTTGAGAAAATAGGTAAAATCAGTGTTCGTGTAGAGGGAGACCATTCGATCTTTCTTCTAATCAGTGGATTAATAACGTTAATTTTATTCCTGCTATTTGTCTTTATCTATGTTATGAATATCCGCGATGCTTATCTGAACGGCAAGCAAAGAGACGCAGGAGTGGCGCCAGCAAGCTTTCGGAAGACGTGGGCTTATGTAACGGATCGTAATTTTCCGCACTTACTGCTTACGCTTCCGGCGCTCGGTGTATTGTTTCTAACGATCATGCCGATTATCTTCATGATTATGCTTGCTTTCACCAACTACGCATCGCCTGATCATATTCCGCCAGCTAAGCTGGTTGACTGGGTAGGCTTCCAAACGTTTGCTAATCTATTGACTTTGAAAACGTGGAGCCATACATTCGTTGGCGTATTTACTTGGACGATTGTATGGGCTGTTATTGCAACGGTAACGACGTATTTCGGCGGTTTGTTAGTTGCGCTGCTAATTGAGCAAAAAGGCATTCGTTTTAAAAAGCTATGGCGGACATTGTTCATTATTCCTTATGCCATTCCGCAATTGATCTCCTTGCTCGTCATGAGAAATTTGTTTAATGGACAATTTGGTCCGATCAATCAATACTTAAAGTTTTTTGGTATGGGCAAGCTGCCTTGGCTGACAGATCCATTTTGGGCAAAGGTAACGGTTATTATCGTTAATATGTGGATTGGTATCCCGGTTTCAATGGTACTTATTCTAGGCGTATTGACTGCAATTCCGAAAGACCTGTACGAAGCTGCCGATGTTGACGGCGCAACAGGCATACAGAAATTCCGTATTATTACGATGCCATTTATTTTGTTCTCGACGGCACCGATTCTGATTACACAGTTCGCTGGCAACATGAATAACTTTAACGTTATTTTCTTGCTCACGAACGGTGACCCGGTTAAAGGTGATTACCAGTACGCCGGCAGCACGGACTTGCTTGTAACCTGGTTGTATAAGCTAACGCTGAACAACAGTCAGTTCAATATGGCATCCGCGATCGGTATCATCATTTTCTTGATCGTAGCGTCGTTCTCTATTTATAACTATCGTCGCTCACGGTCATTTAAAGAGGAGGATATGATTCAATGAAAATGGGCCGGAAAACCGCCAATATTGTGCGCCTGACACTTAGCTATGTCGTTCTAATATTTATAGCTGTGTGCGCTATCTATCCTGCTCTTTGGGTGCTGCTATCCTCGCTTCGCCCGGGCACGGCTCTGTTTAGCGACAGTCTTATTCCTGATACATTCACAATTGTTCATTATAAGGAGTTATTTACGAATCCAAGCTTCCAATACGGTGTTTGGTACGTGAATACGCTCAAAATTGCGACGTTGACGATGATCTTCTCTACGATTCTGGTCACGCTCAGCATGTACGCGTTGTCGCGCTTCCGCTTCCGCGGCCGTAAGATGACACTGACGATTATGCTTGTACTGGGCATGTTCCCTGGCTTCATGAGTATGATCGCTATCTTTATCTTCTTATTGCAGCTTAACCTGCTCGATACACATGCGGCGCTCATTATCGTATATTCTGCTGGTGCAGTGCTCGGTGGCTTTGTCGTTAAAGGCTTTTACGATACGATTCCTCGGAGCTTGGATGAAGCGGCTCGGATCGACGGAGCAACTCATCTGCAGGTGTTCGTAAAAATCATGCTTCCGCTGTCGCGTCCGATGTTAACCTATGTAGCGCTGACTACATTTGCTGGTTCATGGGTAGACTTTATCTTTGCAAGATTGGTACTTCGAAGCAAAGACAACTGGACACTTGCTGTAGGAATGTGGGATCTTGTAAGCAATTATCAGAACAGCAACTTCACGTTGTTTGCCGCGGGTGCGGTGTTGATTGCGATCCCGATTACTCTCCTATTCATCTTCTTGCAGCGCTTCCTTGTACAAGGGCTGATGTCTGGCGCTTCGAAAGGATAAGAGAATGAACCGCAGCCGTTTGCGTTATGCGATAGTCCTGTTATGCTCGCTAATCTTTATTATGCTCGCTGCTTGCTCTTCAGAGGAGGCGGCGAACAATAATAAACCAAGTAGCACAGCTTCTGCAGAAGCGGATGAAGAAGGTGCAAGCGGGGAAGCTTCCACTGCTGCTTACACAGTAGATGAGCAGCCTGGCGGCGTATACTATGAAATATTTGTCCGTTCCTTCTATGATACGAACGGAGATGGAATCGGCGATTTGAATGGTGTAACCGCTAAGCTTGATTACTTAAAGGAGCTTGGGGTTAGCGGTATTTGGCTAATGCCGATTAACGCTTCGCCAAGCTACCATGGCTATGATACAACCGATTATTATGCGGTAAATCCGGAATACGGCACGCTGGATGATTTGCAGAAGCTGTTGGATGAAGCGCATAAGCGCGATATTAAAGTTATTATGGATCTTGTCGTTAATCATTCGAGCAAGGAACATCCTTGGTTCAAAGAAGCATTAAAGGATGAGAACAGTCCTTACCGCAGCTGGTACACATTTGCTAAACAAGGTGAGAAGGTTAGAGCAGATGGGGCAGTTGGTGGTGATCCATGGCATAGCTATGGCAGTCTCAAGTATTTAGGTGTCTTCTGGGAAGGCATGCCCGATCTGAACTTTGACGAGCCGAAGGTTCGCGAGGAATTGATTAAGATCGGACAATACTGGCTGGAGCAGGGGCTGGACGGCTTCCGCCTTGATGCGGCAAAACATATTTACGGCGACTTCGCGTCTACGGCCAGCACGCCTGAGATTCAAGCGAAAAATAAAGCTTGGTGGCAAGAGTTCCGAGCTGGCATGAACAAAGTGAAGCCAGATGCTTATCTGATCGGAGAGGTTTGGGATTCACTAACGGTTATTGCGCCTTACTTTGACCAAGCGCTGAACTCCGCATTCCACTTTGATCTAGCTGTTCGGCTGCTGAGTGCGGCCGATACGGAGAAGGATGCAGACTTAGTTTATTCTCTAGGACGTGCATACGGCGTTTACGAGAAATCATCTGGTGGTACATTTGTTGATGCGCCGTTCCTAAGCAATCATGACCAGAATCGTGTCATGACGGTTTTAAACGGCAATATTAATCATGCCAAGATGGCTGCTGCAATGCTGCTTACTTTGCCAGGCACCCCGTACCTTTATTATGGTGAGGAGCTGGGCATGAAAGGGGCTAAGCCGGATGAATACATTCGTGAGCCAATGCCTTGGTATAGCGCAGCAAGTGGAGGAGAAGGCCAAACCACTTGGGAGAAATCGCGATTCAATGGGAATGCCGAGACGGTATCTGTTGAGGCACAGACAGCAGATAAGCATTCGCTGTTAAACCATTATCGCGAGCTCATAAAGTGGCGGAACGAGGAGCCCGCTTTGCGCAATGGCGGAATAGCCGAGTTTAAGCTGGAGCCTGCCAATCAGAAGCTAAGTGTATATGTTCGCGTCATTGCTAGCGAGAGAGTGCTCGTTGTGCACAATCTATCGGGCGAGGATCAGATGGCTGATCTTCAGCCATCCAAAACTTTTGGATCATACGAGGGGATCATTCGCTCAAGCAATGATGGGGCAAAGTTGGATAATGGGAAACTGACCATTCCGGCTTACACCACAGTCATATTAAAATAATACGGTAAGAGGGAGCTGCACCGCCGGTGCTGCTCCCTCTTTTTTTTGTGCGTTCCAATGCGATTCCAGCCCATTTGTATTCAAATTTTGTAAAAAAATTAAGGAAATTACTAGTTGGTATATTGACATGTTGACATATTGTTTATAATATACTATTTGTAAGCGCTTATCACGAAGCTTTATCCAACTTGTAGAAGGATCACCATTAGGAGGAATGTTTGCGAATGAATCTGTCTATTACCGATATGAAAAAGAGTGACGCATTGATTTCATCTCTGGAAAAGTGGCCTGAAATCGTTAAGTTTTATAAAAACTGCTTCTATAACACGCTGGAGACGACGACGGAATGGCTAGAGGATGGAACCACTTTTGTATTTACGGGTGATATACCAGCCATGTGGCTGCGTGATTCATCAGCTCAGGTTCGGCATTATATTCCACTGGCTGTTTCAGACAGCCACTATCAGAAAATGATAGAGGGACTTATCAAAAGGCAAATGCAATATATCCAGATTGATCCTTATGCAAACGCATTCAATAAAGGCCCGGACAACAGGGGACATACGGAAGATGCAACCGAGGGCAATCCATGGGTATGGGAAAGAAAATATGAAATTGATTCCCTATGTTACCCGATACAGCTCGCTTATTTGTACTGGAAGGCCACAAACAGCACCGCAATGTTTGATGATGCTTTTAAAGAAGCGGTTAACAAAATTATTGGGCTTTGGACAGTCGAGCAGAAGCATGCAGAACAATCGAGCTACAGCTTCCAAAGATTTAATTGTCCAGAATCGGATACGTTAAGCCACGATGGAAAAGGGAGTCCCGTTGCCTATACAGGGATGACATGGTCGGGTTTTAGGCCAAGCGACGATTCGTGCAAATATCATTATTTGATTCCTGCGAATATGTTCGCTGTTGTTGTGCTGAGATATGTGGAAGAAATCGCCCAAGACATATACAAAGACGAAACGCTGGCGCTCGCAGCCAAGAAATTAGGTGGCGAAATCGATGCCGGCATCAAAGCATTTGGGATATACAAGCATGAAACGTTTGGCGAAATATACGCTTACGAAACAGATGGCTTAGGAAATTACAACTTGATGGACGATGCTAATGTGCCAAGCCTGCTGTCGATTCCTTATCTCGGATATACAAGCAAAGAGGATATCATCTATCAGAATACGAGAAGGTTTATTTTAAGTGAAGAGAATCCCTATTATTACGCAGGAAAAGCAGCTAGAGGGATCGGAAGCCCACATACTCCCACGAATTACATATGGCATATCAGCCTAGTCATGCAAGCGCTCACTTCAGACAACGACGCAGAAATACAAGAACTTCTAAGAACGATAATTAGCTCAGATGGCGGTACTGGTTTTATGCATGAGGGTTTTCACGTAGACAATCCGAATGAATTCACGAGACCGTGGTTTGCATGGGCTAACAGCTTACTCGGTGAACTTATTTATAAACTCGTAGAAGACAAGAAACAGCATCTCTTTTAATTGGTTTGACCTCCACTTGTGTTAGAGCGGGCCTGACTCCGCTGAGGACAGGACTTGCATAACAAATAAAAGATTTGAAAGGGGCAGAAAAATGAAACAAAAGAGAATGTTTTTGTTAGTCGTATGCGTCCTCATTATTTCCATCTTTGCGAGTGCTTGCACAAGTAATAACGGCGGAGGCAAAGACAAGGAGACGGCTGAAGCAACGAACAAGGCAGAAAACACAGCCTCGCCAAGTCCGGAAGCAACACCAGATGACGGAGCTCCTCCAGTAAAAGATTTAGGCGGTTATAAATTTATCGTTGCGGATAACAATGCGAACAGATGGTTCCCGCAAGAAGGAAGCTCTGATCACGCCAATGCCATTATTGATCGAATCAAGTGGGTAGAAGAAACATACAACGTAAAAATTGAAGTGAGAAAACATTCCGAGGAAGAGTTTGGCGCGGCGGTACTGGCGGGCGACAAATACGCTGACATCATCGTTGCTCCTACTTGGGAGCTGGGAAGACATATCAACGGCAAGCGTATTGTGGACATGAATACGATTCCTAACCTTCGGATGGATCAAGATTATTGGAAGGAATACAACACTTCATTCTTGCTCACTTATGACAACAGAACATATGGAACAGCAGCTCCATTCGCTAACCAGGGGGATGAAGTATGGGTTCTGGCATTCAACAAAAGCATTATTCAAGAGCTAGGTCTTGAAAATCCTTATGAGCTGGTAAAAAACAAACAATGGACATTCCAGAAAATGCTCGAGATGGAGCAAGCGGCAAAACGTGATCTAAATGGTGATGGCGTGATGGACAGCAATGACCGTTATGGACTGGCGACTGGACATGACTGGGATATTTCTGTAGCGCTTTATCTGGCATCCGGCAATAAAATCATTGATATCGCCAGTGATGGAAAAATGAAATATGCAGTAAATACACCAAAAGCATACGAGACGATTGAAATGATTAAGAAGATGGCGAAAAAAGGTGATACGTTCTTCCCGAAAAACGAAGGCGAGGATATGGACGCTTACGTGAAAGCTTTTGCAGAAGGGAAATCGCTGTTTTTAGCCTACTCCAGAGGCAGAGGCGTTATTGATCCGATTTATGAAATGGAAAGTGACTTTGGCTTTATCCCATTGCCTATGGGCAATAACACAGACGATTACCTTGATTGGGTAAGCCATGATGCTCCTTCGATCGCAGTGCCGGTAACGAACAAAGAGCTTGATAAAACCGGACTTATCTTGGATGCACTAGCGTGGAAAGCGCAAAGCGAAGAGAAAATTTGGATGGATGAAATTGCTCTCACTCAGTTGCGTGATGAGGAATCGCTTCAAACGCTCTTGCAGCTGAAAAATTATGGCGTGTCGGACATGGCGTTCATCGGTCAGCAAATGCAAGGCAATGTACACAGTGGTTTGGCACTCATTCCCGATGTTGGGTTCTACGATCAGAACCTAGAGCCTGCCTCCAAGGTTGCGGAAATCGAGGATGCTGTAAATATTGGTCTTGAGGAGCTTGCTTTAAGGCTGAAAGGTGAATTCGTAGAGCCTGAACCGAAGCCTGAGGAAGAGAAAAAGGCGGAATAGCAGCTTTCACCAAATAGATAAAGGGGCTGTCAGACAGATGACGATTGCTGCTAGCGCAACAGCCCCTTTTCTTTTTTTTGCAAAAAAAAGAGGCTGCTTTCCCTATCGTTCACGAAAAGGCAATGAATCTCTGTCCATATGGAGGAAACAAATATGACGGTGCGAGTTGAACGTTTATGAATAATAAAATAGCGAAATTATCAGTTGCAGCAATAGCCTTATGTTTGTTGGTGATTGTTTGGCCGCATGCGGCATTTGCAAGCAAGGATGACAACTTAATCAAGCTGCAAAGCTACCGTACCTATCTTGAACAGCACGCCGATAAAAAAGCTGGGAAAGCGGATATTGTGATCAAGGCGGATGCGTATACGAATGCGGAGGGAGATTTGAAAACCCTCGATCATTTTGAAGGAAAGGAAGGCAAATCTGTTCTTACGGGCGAAATCGGAAAGATTGAATGGGAAATTAACGTTCCTGAGAGTGGCATGTACAATGTAGAACTGCTTTATTACCCGATAGATGGGAAAGGCAATTCCATTGAAAGAATGATATCAATTGACGGTGAAGTACCTTATAACGAAGCGAAATACATAAATTTATCACGGGTTTGGAAGGACAAAAGCGAGATTGCGCAAGACAAAAAAGGAAATGACATTAGGCCGAAACAGACAGAAGCGCCTAGATGGAGAACGGTGCTGTTGCATGATTTGCTTGGCTATTATAACGATCCATTACTATTTTATTTGGAAAAAGGTAAGCATACCATTGGATTCGAATCGGTGAGGGAATCAGTGGTTTTAAATACCGTTCGTATTTATAAAGCGGAGGAGCTTCCGACCTATGATGAAGTAAAAGCGGGTTATGAAGCAAAAGGCTATAAGGAAGCGGACGCCGAGACAATTAAGGTTCAAGCGGAAAACAGCTTTGAGAAATCTGATAATACGCTATATCCGGTGTCCGATCGCTCATCAGCTATAACCGAGCCGCAGGACCCATCGAAGCTTCGCTTGAACAGCATAGGCGGCGATAAATGGAAAATGCCTGGTCAATGGATCAGCTACCGATTCACGGTAGAGGAAGCGGGCCTATACAAGATTGCAACGAGATTCAAGCAAAACAAATTAGCTGGGATGTACGTCAACCGTAAAATTTTGCTGGATGGAGCCGTACCGTTTAAAGAAGCGAAAGCTGTGAAATTTAAATACGGGAACAACTGGCAAGTGAAAACGTTGGGGAACGACGATCAGGCGTTTTCTTTTTACCTAGAACCGGGCGAGCATGAGCTGACGATGGAGGTCACGCTCGGAGATTTGGCTGATGTGCTGAACAGGGTTGATGATAGTTTATTTCAACTGAATGCCGTATATCGGCAAATTCTGATGATAACCGGCGCTGAGCCGGATTTGTATCGTGATTACGGCTTTGAGAAATTAATACCGGATGCCATAGCTGCCATGAGGGAGCATGCCGCGATACTTAGAGAAGTATCGGCTGACATGGAGGCGCTGGTTGGTCAAAAAGGCGAAAACATGGTGCTGCTCGATAAAGTCGCCTTCCAGCTCGAGCAAATGGTTAAAAATCCGGAAGCCAATATTGCGAAGACGTTTACCCCTTTTAAAGAAAATGTAGGCGCGCTTGGTACGTGGATCTTGACGGTAGGCGAGCAGCCTTTAACGGTCGATTATTTTAGCGTGATGCCGTTGTCCAAGAAGCTGCCAAAAGCGGATGCATCCTTTTTCAAAAAAATGATGTTTGAAGCGAAGTCTTTTTCGATGTCTTTCTTTGTGGATTACAATGCCTTGAATACAGAAGGTGAAACCAAAGGAGAGCCGCTCGAAGTATGGCTGACGTCTGGACGCGATCAATCGCAAATTATTAGGGAAATGATCAATGACACGTTTACGCCGGAATCGGGCATAAACGTAAAGCTCAAGCTGGTAACGGAAGGAACGCTTTTGCCATCGGTGCTCGCAGGTACGGGGCCGGATGTGGCGATGGGAAATCTAGCTGCCGACCCTATTCAATACGCGTTAAGACATGCGGTGGAGAACATCAAAGACATGCCGAACTATGATGCTATTGCCTCTAGATTCCATCCTAGTGCATTAGTGCCCTTCGAATTAGACGGAAAAGTATACGCTTTGCCGGAAACGCAATCGTTTCCCATGATGTTTTATCGGAAAGATATTTTGCATGATATGGGGCTGAAGGCTCCAGAGACATGGGATGAGTTTTACAAGCTAATACCGGAAATTCAGAAACAAAATATGCAAATTGGTTTTCCGGCGGATATTACCGGCTTGCAAATCTTTTTGTATCAGAAAAATGGGGAGCTTTACAACAAGGAGCGCAGCCGCTCAACGCTGGAAGACGATCTGACGATCGATGCGTTCCAGAAGCAGACGGAGCTGTTCACGACCTATAAGTTTCCGAGGGATTATGATTTCAGCAACCGCTTCCGAACTGGGGAAATGCCGATAGGCATCGCGGATTATACGACATACAACCAATTAATCGCGTTTGCTCCTGAAATTAAAGGACTGTGGGAATTTGCTCCGCTTCCTGGAACGGTGATGGAGGATGGACAATTGAACCGGGCGACGCCGTCGACGGGGACAGCGATCATGATGCTTAAGGGCGTCCAGAACAAGGATGACGCATGGCGCTTTATGGAGTGGTGGACGAGTGCAGAGACGCAGTCCAGATTCGGAATGGAAATGGAAGCGATTCTCGGCAAGGCAGCCAAACAAGCGACCGCCAATATGGAAGCCCTTGTTAATATGCCTTGGACAAAAACAGAGTATGACCATTTGATGACGCAGTGGTCGTTCGCAACAGGTACACCGGAGGTGCCGGGCGGTTACTATGTGACCCGAAGTATTGGATTTGCTGCCGCAACGGCGTATAACAACGGAGATCCTGAATCTCTTCTGGACTATGTGAAAGAAGTTAATACTGAAATAACGCGAAAAAGGCGGGAGTTCAAGTTGGAATGATGCTGCCTTGCGATTTTACTGATTCAGGAGGACCCATTCATGAGTAGAGATTTGGTGATATCAGGAGCTGTTGACCCTAAGAGGCAGGGCAATCCGGTCTTGCGAAAATTGGAGCAGGGCTGGAAGTCGATTAAAAAAAATAAAGTGTCCTACCTCTTTGCTGCTCCCTACATGATCTTGTTTTTTGCTTTTACCGCTCTGCCCGTCATTATTTCATTGATTTTAGGTTTTTTCTCGTTTAACTTGCTTGAAGCGCCTATCTTCGTTGGCATGGACAATTATATAAGGCTGTTTCTAGGCGATGATATTTTCATTAAAGCGATCGGAAATACGTTCCTGCTAGCTGTGATGGTAGGTCCGATCGGTTATATCATGTGCCTAGTGTTCGCTTGGCTTATTAATGAGCTGCCGAAGTCTCTAAGAACGATTTTGACTTTAATTTTTTACGCGCCATCCATTTCAGGAAACATTTATTTGGTTTGGGGCATTTTCTTCAACAAGGACGCTTATGGTTATGCCAATGCTATTCTGCTTCGTTATAATGTCATATCTTCGCCTATTCTATGGTTTGAGAATCCGAAATATATGATGACTCTTGTCGTCATCGTTGCTTTATGGACCAGCGTTGGAACGAGCTTCCTTTCCTTTATTGCGGGATTGCAGGGGATAGATCGAACGCTTTATGAAGCAGCGGCTATGGATGGTGTTAAAAATCGGTGGCAGGAGCTTTGGTACGTCACGCTGCCTTCGATGAAGCCGCAGCTTATGTTCGGGGCGGTAATGAGCATTACCGGCGCATTCGGCACCGGCGCCATTGTTACCGCATTGTGCGGCATGCCAAGCAACAGCTATGCAGCGCATACCATCGTTAACCACTTGGAGGATTACGGCGCCATACGTTATGAGATGGGCTATGCCTCTGCTATAGCTACCATTCTATTTATCATCATGATTGGAGCGAATAAGATTGTGCAAATGCTTCTGGCAAAGGTAGGTGAATGAAGTGATTCAAATCAAGCTTCATCGAAGCAAGAGCGGCATTAAACGTTCCTTTTTTGCGGATTTTGGCATCTATTTGTTTTTGCTGCTGTTTGGCATTTTTATGATGCTGCCACTGGTATATGCGATTTCAAATTCGATTAAGCCATTGGAGGAGATTTGGTTTTTCCCTCCGCGGTTTCTAGTAAACAACCCAACCTTAGATAACTTCAGAGATTTGCTCGCAGTCATGAGCGACTCGTGGGTGCCCTTCAGCCGGTATATCTTTAACACTGTATTTATAACAGCTGTTGGTACGGCTGGCCATGTGGTCATCGCTTCCTTATGCGCTTATGTCTTATCCAAGCATAAGTTTCCTGGCAAAGGAATCATGTTCAGCACGGTCGTGCTCTCGCTTATGTTTAGCGGTGTCGTTACCCAAATACCGAACTTTATCATCATTTCTTCGTTAGGCTGGATTGATTCGTATCAGGCTATTATTGTTCCGGCATTTGCATCCTCGCTCGGTTTGTATCTCATGAAGCAGTTTATGGATCAGATGATTCCCGACGCCATCTTGGAATCGGCTCGCATTGACGGCTCCAGCGAATGGAAGATTTTCTGGTCAATCGTTATGCCGATGGTTAAGCCTGCTTGGCTGACGCTCATCATCTTCTCCATGCAAGGTTTGTGGGGAATCGGCGCGAATCACTTCATCCAAAGCGAGGAGCTGAAAACCTTAAACTATGCGTTGTCCCAAATCTTAGCCGGCGGAATTGCGCGTACAGGAACAGGATCGGCTGCAGCGGTGCTGATGATGATTGTGCCTATCATCGTGTTTATCATCTCGCAGTCGAAGATTATAGAGACCATGTCTGCATCAGGCATGAAAGAATAGGCATGGAAGGGGAAGAATGCGGTGGTTAGAAAAAAGTGGATTTTGTTTTTTGCCGCACTATTATTGTTGTGCAGCTTCGGTATTGAATCAGCTTCCGCCATGGTTCCATATAAAACCTATTTTTATGATTATGACGGGGAGTATCTCGTTTCTCCTGACGCTTATGTGCCAGGCAAAGTGTTAAACGCCAAGGCGATGGGAATCGAGGGCGCTGGGCTGAACCAGCCTCTGGATTTGTTTGTAGACAACAATAACTCGGTTTATATCGCAGATACGGGATCGAACAGAATTATTATTCTCGATGAACAGTACCGAATAAAACGAGAAATTACGGAGTTTGTCCATGAAGACGGCGTGACGAAGGATCAGTTCAACACGCCAAGCGGCATATTTGTGTCAGAGGAGGGGCTGATCTACGTTGCCGACTCCAAAAACGCTAGAATCGTCGTGCTTCATCAGGATGGAAGCGTAGAGAAAATATTGGAGGCACCGGATTCGGATGTGTTTCCTGCCGGCTTTATTTACGAGCCATCAGCAATCGGTGTTGATCCATCCGGTCTTATCTATGTGATTTCGAAGAGCACAAACATGGGTGTTATTGCTCTGAATGCTGACGGAGGATTCGAAGGTTTTGTCGGAGCGGAGAAGGTAGTGCCCAAAGTGTCCGATTTGTTCTGGAAGCTGGTGACGACCAAGGAGCAGAAGAGCCGCACGGCCAAAAGCGTGCCGACCGAGTATAACAACATTACGATCGATGAGCTTGGCTTCGCTTATGTTACGAGCAGTGCGATCCACGCAAGAAACCAATACAGCGCGCTCATTAACCGGGATAAATCGAGCAAGCATGCGCCAATTAAGCGGCTGAACAATACAGGCATCGATGTATTGAAACGAAATGGCGCTTTTCCGCCTGCTGGAGATATTCAAACAACCGACAAGGTTTCACGTTTTATTGATGTAGCTTTGGCAGAGGACGGGGCTTACAGCACGCTCGATTCTTCGCAAAATAAGATTTTTACTTACGACGATAATGGCAATCTTCTTTATGTATTTGGAGGATATGGAACACAGGACGGCGTGTTCCAAAGCGCTTCAGCACTCGCTTACCAGAGTAATAATCTGCTTGTGCTGGATAAGGATTCAAGCAAGCTGACTGTATTTAGGCGGACCGAATACGGCGCTAACATTGCAGCAGCGATTCATCATCGCAAGAATCGCAATTACGATGAATCCATCGCTGCATGGCAGCGGGTTTTGAAGATGAATCCGACGCTTGAGATGGCGTATTCCGGTGTGGCGCAGTCCAATATGCGCAAAGAAGAATACAAGGAAGCGATGCATAATTACAAGCTGGCTAATGACTGGGATCATTATTTCAAAGCTTTTGCGGAGTATCGGAAAGAAATAGTAAGCAAATTTATTATCCTCATTCCAATAGTCGCAGCAGCCATTCTATGGTTAGTGTACAGATTTTTCAAATATGCCAAGAAGGTCAACACAGCAGGCTGGAGAAAGCCCGGCAAGCGAACGCTGTGGGAAGAGCTGCTTTATTCCTTCCATGTGATGTTCCATCCGTTTGACGGGTTTTGGGATTTGAAGCATGAGAAACGAGGCAGCGTTCGTGCCGCTGTCATTATTGTTGCAGCCGTTATGGCTGTAGACATCTTTAAACAGCTGGCAGGCGGATACATATTGTACCCTTCCGACTGGCGTGTTATTGAGCTTTGGGATACGCTGCTTAGCGTCCTTATTCCATTTGGATTATGGTGCTGTGCAAACTGGGGTCTTACAACATTGATGGATGGTGAAGGAAGCCTTAAAGATATTTTTATCGCGTCTTCCTATTCGTTAGTCCCAATGGTGATCATTACGATTCCTGTCACCCTATTCAGCAACATCGTTGTTTTGGAAGAGCAGCAGTTTATTACCTTTTTTACAACCCTAGCGTTAGGCTGGTCTCTCGGGCTCATATTTATAGGTGTATTGGTGACCAATGATTACAGTCCATTCAAGAATTTCTATACCTCTGCTATTTCAATAGTAGGAATGGGTTTCATTGCTTTCCTTACGGTGCTGTTCATTAATATCCTGCAAAATATGAATTCCTTTATTACGACGATCATCAATGAAATTACGTTTCGGTTGTAGAACAAGATGGTGGATAGGAGGTCAGCGATATGAATGCCAAGGGGATTATCTCTAGGCTATTGGTCATAGTGGTTGCCATTACGCTCGGGATACCGACAAATGGGAAAACGGCGGAGGCAGTTGAAGCAACAACAGCAGAAACAGCAGTTGCAGCAAAAGCAAGCCCGCCAAACATGAAAAAAGCTGTAAAGGATGGCGGATTGGCACTTGCTGCTGAGAACGATCGCCTCCTGCTGTACTTCGATAATGAATCGGGCGGCGTGGCGGTTGAAGATAAAGCGACGGGAAGCAAATTTTATTCCAACCCGCCAAGTGCTCTGGAAGACCCGAAAGCCAGTGATGCGATGAAACAGGAGCTTATGTCGCAGGTCAAGCTTGTCTATAATGTGCAAGGCAAAGAAGGCGACTTGGAAATGAACAGCTACACGCATGCGATGAAGCTGGATCAGGTGAGCTGGGGCAAGATTGATAACGGCATAAGGGTGGACATGGTTATCGGGCGCGAGGAACAGCGCATGCTGCTGCCGCGTCAAATTACGAAGTCCAAATTTGAGCAAAATGTTCTTGATCATATGGAAGCTGATCGGGATAAGAAGAAGTTATTAGCCTACTATATCCTCTACAGTCGTGCTGATGTAGAAGGGAGCAAAGGCAAGGAGCTGATCGCGAAATACCCTGTTTTGGAGAAAGAAGATATTTATGCGCTGAAAACCTCCGTCAAGGAGCGGGACAAGAAGGTATTGGAAAACTACGTCAAGGAAGCAGGTTATACGTACGAGAAGCAGGAGGAGGACTACGCCGAGGTTGGATTTGACGGAGATGATTCCGTATTCCCTTATTTTAAAATGAGTCTTGATTACGTGCTTGCGGACGGCGGTCTATCGGTCACTCTTTATAACGGCGGCATTGAATATGATCAATCCAGTTTTAATCTTGTGAAGCTTTCCTTGCTGAATTATTTCGGTGCAGGGCAAACCGGCGAGGAGGGGTATGTATTCCTTCCAGACGGCTCGGGAACGCTCCTCAATTTCAATAATGATGCAAGCAAAAATACGCTATTAACGACAGGGAAAATGTACGGGCCGGATTATGCATTAACGCAGTCGCCAAGAGGCAGCTTCAAACAAGAGTTTCGAGCGCCGGTGTTTGGCATCAAGAAGGATGGAGCAGCGCTATTCTCGGTTATTGAAGAGGGCGATGCGGTAGCGGATATTAATGGCGTTATGGGCGGCATTAATCACTCCTATAACACGGCGTATGCTAACTTCACCATTCGAAATAAAGACTCTTTTATTGCCAAAAATGCTTTTGAACAGGCTCCTTGGATTATTTATGAGAAAAATGCTTATACCGGCAACATCGTCATGAAGTACTTCTTCCTTACAGGCGACGATGCAAATTACGTTGGAATGGCAAAGGCATATCGTCAGTATCTCGTTGATAAAGGAAGCTTGAGCAAAGTGAGCGCCGAAGAGAACATTCCGTTCTACTTGGATACGATGGGTTCTGTCGATAAGATGGTGCGGAAGCTGGGTATTCCGTTTCGCAGCCAAGTGGCAGTTACTTCCTTCGATCAAGCGGGACTAATGCTGGATGAGCTGTCGCAAAGCGGTATCCAAAACATTAAGTTTCGCTATACCGGATGGTATAACGGAGGCATGAGCCATACCGCACCTGCAAAAATGAAGGTAGAGTCCGTGCTCGGCGGTGCAAAGGGACTGCGCAAGCTGTCAGAGAAAGCGGAGAAGCTGGGGGCAAAGGTGTTCCCGGATGTGGATATGCTGTTTGTTTCTTCTAATAAAGCATTCGATGGCTTTAAGCCGCAAAAGGACAGCATTCGTTCCTTGTTTCAGAAAACTAGCTATAAAGGGTTGTTCAATGTAGCTACGCTTGAGTATGAGAGCAGCGTGTGGGGAATTAATCCGGACAAAATTTCAGGTTATTACAATAAATTTTCCAAAGATTATCATTCGCTTGGTTTAAAGGCACTTTCCTTATCGACGATGGGAGAAAGCTTGAACTCCAACTTTAAGAACCGCGCTCAAATCAATCGACAGGACACAAAAAAAATAACGACAGACGTTTTAGCTAAAGCAAAAGAGGATTATGAGGATATTATTACAGACGACGGAAACGCGTACACCTTTCCTTATGTTAATCATATTTTGAACCTGCCTGATGAGGACAGCTCCTTCTCGATAGCAGATGCGCAGGTACCATTTATTCAAATCGCGCTGCATGGCTATATTGGGTACGCGAGCGAAGCCTTGAACCTAGCGAGCGAGCTGCGTCCAGCTGTTTTGAAAGCTCTGGAATACGGCAGCGGTGTCTATTTCAAGTTGAATTACGGGGAGAACAGCCTGCTGAAGGATGCTTCGTTGTTCGATGATTTGTACGCTTCCCAGTTTGATGATTGGGAGGAGAGCGCTGCAGCGATCTATGCAGAAATGAACAATGTATTGAAGCATGTTCAGGATCAGGCGATCGTGAATCATGAGCGGCTTGGTGAAGAGGTTTACAAAACAACTTATGAAAATGGTACAGCGATTATTGTTAATTACAGCGATAAAGGAATTGAGGTTGAGGGTACCGCAGTAGATGGATTGGGTTACGCGGTCATTAATCCTTAAACCAAGCGAGGAGGATCACCGGCAATGAACAAATTGTCTGCAGCCATAAACAAAAAAGAAAGGTTTAGGCTAACCGTGACGCAGAAGAGGGATCTGATGGGCTGGGTTTTTGTCAGTCCTTTTGTACTCGGATTTCTCCTGCTGTTTCTGGGTATATTCATTGATTCGTTGCGATTTAGCTTCATGGATGTAAATCTTCTAACCCAAGGCGGATTTTCGGAAAAATTCATTGGGCTGGACAATTACCATCAAATTTTAAGAGTGGACCCTAACTTTAACAAGCAGCTTTACGGTGCTGTTCAGAACATGTTATTCGATATTCCGATTATCGTCATGTACAGCTTGTTTATTGCCGTTTTGTTAAATATGAAAATGAAGGGCCGAGGAATTTTTAGAGCGATTTTTTTCGTGCCCGTTATTTTGGCAACTGGAATCATTGATAAAGCTGATTTAAGCAACTCGATTATGAATGCTTATCAGAGTATCCCAGGGCTTGATACGGGCGCGTCTATCGTGAATGAATCGGCAGGCGGGATGTTCAGCAATCTGGAGCTAAAAAAATATATGTTCCAAATGCTGGATTTCAGTCCGGCACTCGTTAATATAACGGTTGGCGCTGCGGAAAATATATTTGCCGTCATTAATAGTTCAGGTGTGCAAATTCTTATTTTCTTGGCAGGACTGCAGGCAATCTCCTCCTCCATCTACGAATCGGCCAAAATCGAAGGCTGTTCCGCTTGGGAATGCTTTTGGAAAATTACATTCCCGCTGATCAGTCCGTTGATTCTAGTCAATATCATTTATTCGATTATTGATTCCTTTACGGGAAGCAAAAACCAAATTATGCACAGTATTACGAACGCGATGAAGCTTGGCCAATATGGAACAGCCTCGGCTATGGCATGGATTTATTTTCTGGTAGCAGCCGTATTCCTTGTCGTCATTGGCTTTTTTGTCAGCAGATTCGTCTTTTATCAGAATAGGGAGTGAAAAATATGCGGGCTAAATATTTAAATCTGCATGCAATAAATGGCTTGTTCTGGTCGGTTATTCGCTATTTGCTTCTCATTGGGCTGGCGTTTCTCATCTTATATCCGCTGCTCGTAAAGCTCTCTAACAGCTTTATGAGCCCGCAGGATTTGATAGATGGCACGGTGCGCTTCATCCCAAGGCAGTTTACATGGTTTAATTACAAAACGGTCATCGAATATACGTCCTTTTTTAAAGGGCTGTCGAACACGTTCGGCATTTCCTTTCTAAGCGGTATTATTCAAATGCTGGTTTGTACGATGGTCGGCTATGGGCTTGCGCGGTTTAATTTTAAAGGAAAAAGCGTCATATTTTCTTTAGTAGTGCTTACGATTTTAATTCCGCCGCAAACGTATATGATCTCTCTTTATATGAAGTTCAGCTTCTTTGATTTATACGGCCTGATGTCTACCTTTACAGGAGGGACAGTTAGGCTGATGGATTCGATGTGGCCGATGGCGATTTTATCGATGATTGGTTTTGGATTCAAAAATGGGCTTTATATATTGATCATGCGGCAATATTTCAAAGGAATACCGAAAGAATTAGAGGAAGCGGCTTATGTGGACGGCTCGGGCTTGTTTCGGACGTTCAGCATGATCATTCTTCCGCTCTCATTTTCCATGATGATTACGATCTTTGTATTTTCCTTCTCGTGGCAGTGGACGGATAGCTTCTATTCCTCGATGTTCTTCAGCCAGTTCAAGCTGTTATCGAATTCACTGCTGGTTGGATTTGAAGGCTTGATGCTGGAGGGCGCCACCATTGGACTGAAGCAGGGTCAGCCTCTGACCGCCACCTTAACGAACACGATGTCATTATTAGTTGTTGTGCCATTAATCATTGTGTATTTGTTTGCGCAAAAATACCTCGTAGAGGGTATTGAACATAGCGGTATTGTCGGTTAAAAGGCGGAAGCCTGCAAGAAGAAGGGACGGATGAGGTGAAATTTATGAAAAGCATATGCATGCTGCTTGTCGGCAGTTTTTTCTTGACAGGCTGCAATGGAAATGAGGAGCGCTTGGAAAATTACAATAATCATGCGGAATGGGCGGAAGAGAAGCTCATCGAGCATTATTGGAATGAGAATGGGAAGCTGATGAACAACGCTTATCCTTATAGCAAAGAACGCGAGGAGAGCCTTAACTATTGGTGGAAGGCTCATGCCGTGGATGCCATGATGGATGGATATGAGAGAACGGGTGATGCTGCTTATACCGATAGGGCAGAGGGGATCGTCAAAAGCATTATTAAAAAAAATGGGTCATTGTTTAATGAATTTTATGATGATATGGAATGGCTCGCTCTTGCAGCGCTAAGGCTTTATGATGCAACCAAAAGCGAGACGGTTAAAGGTTATGTGCTAAAGCTGTGGAATGATATTAAGACCGCTTGGTGGGAGGATGAGCTGGGCGGCATGGCTTGGAAGAAGGATCAACGAGACAGCCGGAATGCATGCTCGAACGGGCCGGCAGCTATTTTAGCCGCAAGGATGTATGAGTATTTTGGCGATAAGGAAGATCTGGAGTGGGCCAAAAAGATATATGATTGGCAGAAGGAAAATTTGGTTGATCCTGAAAGCGGTCTTGTGTATGATGGCCTTAAGCTGGAAGAGAATGGTGATCTTAATGTCAATAAGAATTGGATATTTACCTATAACCAAGGCACTTATATAGGCGCAGCAGTTGAGCTTTATAAGCATACAAATGACAAGACGTATTTGGCAGATGCGGAGAAAACCGCTGCCTCGGCTATGAAATATCATACGGTTGCTGAGACCGGAATGATGAAGGAAGAAGGAACCGGAGACGGTGGACTGTTCAAAGGCATATTCATTCGTTATCTGATCCATTTGTATGAAGTCAACGAAAGCGTCCGAATTAAAGAAATGATCTTTCATAATGCGGATACACTGCTCTCGAAAGGCAGCACGAAGGAAATTGGCTTGTTTGGCCCCGCTTGGGATATGCCTCATCAGGAGCCTCTGGATATATCCGTGCAATTGAGCGGAGTTTTCTTAATAGAAGTTGCAGCCAAAATAGAAAGACTAGATTCGGAATAAGTTAGTATTGACGTAGCGGAGCGACGGCAGCGTCGTTGCTCCATTTCGCCTTTTCATATATTGATGTCGTGATAATAAAGTTGTATAGTTGATATATCAAGATACTATGACAAGGCAGGTCGGCTAATGGATAATCCTTTATACGAGCAGATTTATAATTATATTTTTCAAAAAATCAATGACGGCGAATTGAAAAAAGGGGAGCGTGTTCCTTCGGAAAAAGAACTTGCTGCCCAATTTAACGTTAGCCGAATTACGTCTAAGAAAGCGCTGGAGATGCTCTCGCAGTATAAACTCATTGAGAGAATACAAGGGAAGGGCTCCTTTGTGGCGGAGGTTTTGCCTGATCTGCAAGAAACGAAGCTGCAGAAGCAGTCAGAAAGCGTAGAAGCGAGGCCGGAAGATGAGGTTGTGCGCATTGTAGGTGTGATTCTGCCCGACTTTGGCGATTCGTTTGGTGCTGATCTTATTCGCGGAATAGAAGAGCAATGCGCGATTAGCGGCTGCGTCATGATGATGAAGCTGACTTACGATAATCGTGATGAAGAAGAAGCTGCCATTCGTGCTTTTGTGAAGCTGGGTGTCGATGGCATTGTCGTATTCCCAGGCCACGGCGAGCACTATAATGCTGAAGTGCTTAGACTCGTATTAAACGGTTTCCCTATTGTGTTAGTGGACAGATATTTGAAGGGGATTGCGGCTACCGCTGTGTATACAGACAACAGAAAGGCAGCCTTCGACCTTACGAATATTTTGCTGAATCAAGAGGGTCGGCATGTCGGTTTCTTATCGACGCCTGCAGACAATACGACGACGATTGAAGACCGAATACAAGGTTTTAATGATGCGTGCATGCAGCGTGGGTTTACACCTAAACCTGAGCATATTATGACGAATCTATACAGCTCTTTGCCGCAATCGTTTCAAACGATTAAAGTACAGTATGATATTGAGACGGTACGCCATTTCGTGGAAATTAATAAGGATCTTAATGCGTATGTCGTTACGGAATATAATCTTGCTCTTATTTTACGGGAAGCGCTATTGTCCCTAAAGAAACGGATTCCGGAAGACTATCAAATTGTTTGCTTTGACTCTCCGAGTCAGCCGTTTGGCGATTATTTGTTTACTCATGTTCGCCAGAACGAGCGTGATACAGGCAGGAGAGCTGTCGAAATATTACAGCGTGTTTGGAATAATGAGACTACGGAATTGAACAATATTGTGGAGCATGAGATTGTTCAAGGAAATTCTACCGTATCTATCTAATGTCAGATCAGAATAAAGGGTCGTTTCTTAGAGCTGCCAATATGGCTCTTGGAACGGCCTTTTTTTGTAGAAAATTACAGTCTGAAATGTAAAGATGACATATTGACATATTAACATGTGAAATATAGTATATTATTTGAAAGTGCTTTATATTGTACATTTTCAAAGAGGACGTAATCCCGTGTTAAAGCAATTTGCAGGTCGCGGGAAACCTAATGGATCAAAGTGAAACGGAGGTAGAGGAAGATGGCAAACAACGTAAAAGCTGCGTTCTGGGATATGAGAGCGGAGCAGGCTCAACGAACTTTGGATTCTCGGTTCTGGAACCCAAGTATCAGCTTGTATGACATTAAGACTCCATGTCCCGGCGGAGCGTGCAACACGATTTTTCATTATTGGTGGATGGCCCATGCGGTTGAAACGCAGGTGGATGGATGGAACCGTACGGGTGATTCCATCTATAAGCAAAGGTTGGCTATGCTTCATCAAGGCCTTCTGGAGAGAAACGGCGGAGAATGGCCTAACAATCTATACGATGATATGGAATGGATGGCAATTGGCTGGCTTCGCGCGTATTTGATTGATCAAGATGAAACCTACGGGCACACTGCGAAGTTGCTATGGGAGGATATTAAGACGGGATGGAATGACCATGTCGGCGGCGGAATTGCTTGGCAGAAAACGCAGCTGGATTATAAAAACACGCCTGCTAATGCTCCTGCGGCTATTTTGGCTGCACGTCTATATCAGGTATTCGGCAAGCAGGAAGATTTAGAATGGGCAATCAAGATTTACGATTGGCAGAAAGCTGTGCTTGTTGATCCTGAAAGCGGTTTCGTGTGGGATGGCGCTAACCGTCTAGGCGATGGAACTATTGATAAGGATTGGAAGTTCACTTATTGCCAGGGCGTATTCATTGGAGCAGCAGTTGAGCTGTACAAAATTACGGGCGAAAAAGGTTATCTTGAAGATGCTATTCGGACATGGCAGGCGTCTGTGGAGGAGTTTGCTTCGCAGGAAGCTAATGTCCTGCCTGCAGAAGGCGGCGGGGATGCTGGCTTGTTTAAAGGCATTTTTGTTCGTTACGCAGGCGAGCTGGCCCTTGCGATGGGCAGCGGCAGCGGAAGTGAAGTAGCAGATGTATTGTATGCAAACGCATCGTCCCTATGGAGCAGCGTTTCGAGCCGGGGGGATATTCTTTTCAGCAAACGGTGGGATGAATCGCTTGAAGAAGAAATCGAGCTCAGCACACAGCTTAGCGGCGTGATCCTGCTCGAAACGGCAGCAGCTTTGGAGAAGTCTGGATTAATATAGAGTAGTCTAAGTAGATCCTTGGGAGGTATATCATGAGTACACCGAAACCAGTAAAGACGTTCCGTTTTGTTGCATTGTCGATTGTTGTTTTATTAATGACGTCCGGTCAAAGCGTCTGGGCCAAACCGAATAAAAATCAAAATGCAGAACGGGCTGAAGCGGCTTATCAGGCTCTACAAACCTACTTCTATCAGCCAGACACCAAGCTCTACAGCGAGAACAGCCCACATTCTGGGAACAACCAATACTCCTATGTTTGGCCTTATGCAGGGACGATGCAGTCAACTGTAGCTTTGGCGAAAATACCTGCGGTTGGCGAGAAATACAAAACCGACATTCAGAATCGATTAGATGGTCTAGCTGCATATTGGAATGACACGAAGACACCTGCAGGCTACGATTCTTACGTACGTGCACCGCTTGGCGGAGGCGGGGACATCTTTTATGATGATAATGATTGGATCGCAATAGAACTTATAAAAATTTACCGAATTACTGGTGATATTGCAGCTTTAGATAGAGCAAAGCAAATATTTGAGCTGCAAGTATCTGGCTGGGACACGGATGCCTCTCATGCTTGCCCTGGCGGCGTTTTTTGGACACAGGCATCGTGGAGCAAGGATCGGAATACCGTATCGAATGCACCTGCAGCTCAAATAGGACTGTATTTATATGAAATCAGCAAGGATACATACTATTTAGACTGGGCGAAGAAAATGTATAACTGGGTAAATGACTGCATGCTGGCGCCTAACGGGCTTTACTGGGACCATATTGACCTAAACGGAAATATTAATAAAACACAATGGTCCTATAATCAAGGAACGATGATTGGAGCCAGCGTACTTTTATACAAAGCAACAGGTGAAAAATCGTACTTGAACAAAGCAGTAAGCATCGCTGATGCGGCTTTGAAATTTTATGGCAGCTCGCGCCTCTACACACAGCCGATTATTTTCAATTCAATCTTTTTTGAAAATCTGCTGCTGCTGGATGACATGAACAAAAAATCGAAGTATAAAGATTATATACAGAACTATGCGGATGAGGTGTGGACGACGCTTCGGAACCCTCAGACGGGAGTCATTGAAATCGATCCGAATCGTTCAACTGAACTATTGGAGCAAGCGGCGCTGGTTACGATCCACGCTCAGCTGGCAGCTGATACGAAAAAGTGATCAGAGTGATGTGATTTAGCCCTCAATTTAGCGTAGTAGAAAATGCCTTAGGGATCCTCCCTAAGGCATTCCAACCCTGTATGCTTCTTTTTCTATAGCAAGGTTTCTGCCCCATCGATGTAAATTTCGGTTCCAGAGATATGGCTGGATTCCTGTGATGCTAGAAATAGCACTAAATCGGCGACCTGCTCAGGCTGCCCGGGACCATGCTCAAGAGGCTGGCTGCCTTCAGGGTAGTTCACGGGTATGGTGATTTTATCTACTTGAGGAGTCCGATGGGTGTTTTGCCCAATGTTCGTTTGAATGGCTCCAGGACAAATGGCATTCACACGTATTTTATATCGGGCAAGCTCTAGAGCAGCCATCTTGGCAAAAGCTACCTGACCTGACTTGGAGGAGCTGTAAGCAGCCATGCCGGCACCTGAAAAATCACGATTGCCATTAATAGAGCTCGTTATAATGATGCTCCCGCCGGATTTTTTCATATGGGGGATTGCATATTTGACGGTAAGGAAGGTTCCCTTTAGATTCGTTGTTAGCGTTTCATCCCATGACTCGGGCGACAGATCTTCGATAGGAGCGAGAGTGCCGTTAATGCCCGCATTAGCGAACACAATATCGATTCGTCCGAAATGCTTTGCGGCAGCTTGGATCGCTTCTTGCATCCGTTCAGCATTGGCAACATCGGTATCGATAAAGAAGGACTCGCCTCCTAATTCCTTAATTTCTTGCTCTACCTCTTCAGTACGGTTGTGAATGAGATCGAGAAGAACGATTTTTGCTCCTTGCTGTGCGAGACGCAGCGCGGCTGCACGTCCTATGCCGGAACCAGCTCCAGTGATGACCGCAACCTTATCCTTTACACGAAGCTGAGAAGAGCTGGAATCCTTCTGGTTAGCTGCATTGTTCATTACTAACGATTCCCTCCATTACTAGCTTATTTCCAAATTAGTATTCCTTTGGGGCAAATCATTTATTCTTTAAGGAAACGGGTTAAGGATCACTAGCATGGCTAGATGAAATTCAACTACATAAGCAGCATAGAGGAGATGACAAATTGAGCGCTATATTTTTGAACCGTGCACCGCTTGCTTCGACCCCTTTTCAAGAGCTGCCGCTTGGTGCGATTAAGCCGGATGGCTGGCTTAGAGACCAGCTGGAGATTCAAAGCGAGGGGATGACAGGGCATCTAGATGAATTTTGGAGTTATGTCGGGCCAAATAGCGGTTGGCTTGGAGGAGACGGAGACAGCTGGGAAAGAGGACCCTACTACTTGGACGGTCTACTTCCGCTTGCTTATCTCATTGATGAGGACAAGCTTAAGGCCAAAGTAAAGCCGTGGATCGAATGGACGCTTGCAAGCGCACGCGAGGATGGACAATTCGGGCCAGCCGCAAATGAAGATTGGTGGAGCCGAATGATTATGCTCAAGGTGCTGATTCAGCACGCTGAGCATACTGGTGATGAACGGGTAGAACCATTCTTGATGAACTATTTCAAATATCAGCTTGCGGAGCTGCCGAATCGTCCTTTGCAGGAATGGGCAAAGGCTAGAGGCGGCGAAAATCTCATCAGCATTTATTGGTTGTACAATCGCACCGGTGAGCCTTTCTTGCTTGAGCTCTCGCAATTGATTCAGGAGCAAACGCTGGACTGGATAGGCCTGTATGAAGACTATCCTTATTGGTACTTGCAGAAGGCATTTGATCACAGGGTTCATGTTGTTAACGTAGCGATGTCATTCAAGCAGCCAGCTCTCCGCTACATGCAATCAAAGGATAAGCAGCATATCGAAGCTGCATACAAAGGGATCTCAAGCGTGATGACTTACCATGGCCAAGTTAACGGCATGTTTTCTGGTGACGAGTGGCTTGCAGGAACTCATCCTAGCCAAGGTACGGAGCTGTGCTCTGTGGTGGAATATATGCATTCCTTAGAGCATTTGATTCGGATTACAGGCGATGGCTCCTTCGGTGATATTTTGGAGAAGGTTGCTTATAATGCACTGCCTGCCGCAATCAGCCCGGATTGGACCGTTCATCAATATGACCAGCAGGCTAACCAGATTATGTGTACGCATGCCAAACGCAATTGGACGGAAAACAACAATGAAGCCAATCTATTTGGCATTGAGCCGCATTTTGGCTGCTGCACCGCTAACATGCATCAAGGATGGCCGAAATATACGGCAAGATTGTGGATGGCAACGGAGGATGGCGGTTTGGCTGCTATCGCGTATGCTCCTTGTACGATCACAGCTGCCATCGACACAAGTACCGATGTTTCCATACGTGTAGCTACGGAATATCCATTTAGAGAAACGATAACGATGACAGTGCATGTAAATCAGCCAGCTGAATTCCCGATTAAATTACGAATACCGGAATGGTGCAGCGCGCCGGTTCTGTTGATCAACGGACAACAGCAGCCTTCTATGATCATCGAAAAAGGTTTTGCTACGCTGCGGCAGGTTTGGAACGATGGCGATGAGCTGACTCTTCGGCTTCCAATGGAGGTACGCACGATCAGCAGAGCTAACGGTGCAGCCGGCTTGCAGCGCGGAGCGCTTATGTTCGTTATCCCAATCAAGGAGCGCTGGCAGAAGCATCGCACATACGAGCCTTATCATGACTGGGAGATTTACCCGGAGTCGCCATGGAATTATGGAGTGAGTCTGAAGGGAAATGAACAGGGAAAACCTATTGTGGAAGCCGCAGCAATGGTAAGGCAGCCCTTCGCAGCTGAGAACGCACCGATACGTTTGCGAATGAACGGTCGCCGGATCCCGCAATGGACCATGGAGCTTAATTCGGCTGGCACTCTGCCAATAGGGCCTGTTGCTAGCAAGGAACCCGAGGAAGAAATTACGCTTATCCCGTACGGCTGCGCGCGACTTCGGATCGCCGAGTTCCCAGTTATTCAATCTTAAAACGTTGTCCGTCTATTCGTTTAGTTGAAGTGACGCATCTCCTTCATATACATGTAGGAGAAGCAGCCAATAATGAGCATTGCTGCGCCGCTTATCGCTATGATGACGGCAGGTCCGTGTATATCAGATAGGGTTGAGAATACGGCTAAGCCGACAGGCGGCGCAACGCTTGTTAGAGCACCGATGAGTCCAAATACTCTGCCTTGCATCGAAGGATCAATGGCTACCCGAAGTGCGATAAAGATGATCGTCGTACTGAAGGAGAAGAGGAAGCCAACCAGAAGGATAAGCGGCAATGCTGCAAATGCAGATGACATTAGTGATATGGCGATGAACATAGGCCCCATGAGGATCATGCTTCCAATGATCCATTTTCCTCTGCCTTTTAACCGTGTATCCAGCTTAATAATCAGAATGGAGCCCACGACATAACCGAGCGGGATGCACGCCTCCATAAGTCCGAATACAAACGGTTTTGCATGCCACACATTGACGGCCATGACTTGAATGAGCATGAAGGTGGACAGAAAGAAGAACATAACTACCGGTAATAAAATAACTGCTGCTCTGGCAAATGGATCCGTCCATACGTAACGGAAGCCTGCTTTGAGATCCTCTTTAAAGGTGGTTTGCGCCTTCTCCGTATCTCGAACTGCTGCATAGGGGAACTTGCCCGTGAAGAGTAGCAGCGCTGCTGAGAGCAGAAAGGTTACTGCATCGATTGCAATTGCAAATGCCCCGCCAAATGCAGCAACAGCGATACCTCCAAGAGCAAAGCCAGATATTCGGATGATGTTATCCGATATATTGATTACCCCAACGGCCTTGGTTATTTGTTCTTTATCAATAATCTCGACGAGCGAAGCCTGGAAGGCAGGCGTTCGAATGACCCCTGCAAAAGCGACGATGGCGGTCAAAATAACGATAAAAATAAACGGTATATTAGGCAGGTAAACAAGTACAGCGATAGCGCCGACGAGCACAAAACGGATAATATCTGTCACCCACATTAACGTTCGACGATCGGTACGATCCGCAATCGTACCTGCGAAGGAACCGAACAGCATGCTGATTACGAGATGGGTAATGAGTACAACGGACATGAGCTTGGCGCTTCCTGTCGTTTGCAGCACCCACAGATTTAGCGCAATGCTATGAAAGGTATTGCCTAGCAGCGATAGGCTGTAGCTGGAGAATACGGCAATGAAATTTCGGTTTTTCCACAGAGATGAAGCAGTACCTTCTTGCGGTTGAAGATTAGGAGCGCCGCCACTTGATTCTTTTGCTAATCCGAGCATAATATAACCTCCTATAAGAATGATTGACTTGGTTAATAATTAACAGCAGTTATTAAGGATATAGAGGATGACTTAATCGTTTAAGTTATCCTAGAAAAAGCAGAGATTACTCTGCGTTTGCTTATTTTTCAGCTTTTACTAGAACATATTTATTCGTAGGGCCAGACTTCGGATCTTTCAGCAGCTGCATCATAAGCTGGAACGCTTCTTCTGGCTTGCGATCGCCAAACGATATCTTGGAAGCGGAAGCAGGGGCGATTTCCGGACAGCCTGCCGTACAAATGATGGCTAAGCTTGTTGGATCAACATATTTAGCTGCTGAGATGGCGACAAATTCGTTCAGAATGACGCCGGTCCGATCCGAATTGTGTTCTAGGAATGCCTTTAAGTCATGCTCTTCGTCCACAACGTGAATTTGATCGTGTCCTATTCCTGAATGAGTACAAATATGGTTAACGAGGTCAGCATTGTTGAAGCTGTCGATTATCAAAAAGCTCTCCTTAGGCTGTAAGAGCGATGCGAATGCATGAGTGAAGGCGTCGGCATAATCATAATTAACCTTATAAAATAAGGGATCTTCAATCATGCTGTCCACAACGATTAAAGGGACGTCAGCAAAGAAGTGGCTTGAAATCAGGTGGAAGTTTTCCTCTTTAACATCAACAACAAATACGCCATCCAGCTTGCGTTCCGAGATAATATCAAGATTTGGGTTTAAGGCATCCAAGCTGAATAATACAACGTGGTAGCCGCGATCTGTCAGCAGCCGCTCCAGCCGATTAATAAACTGAGAATAACGGAACTGCTTCCAGAAGCCTTCATTTTCCGCTCTGTTAATCAGAATGCCAATCAATCCAGACTTTTGCTTGACCAGCGATCTGGCAGCAAGGTTGGGTACATAATTCAATTGCTTGGCGGCATCGAGGACACGGCATTTTGTTTCTTCAGGTATCGTCTGATTGGAGACATTGTTGAGTACATAACTGACAGTAGCTACAGATACTTGAGCAGCCTTTGCAATGTCCTTAAGCGTAGCTTTTTTAATGGGGATACAACTCCTTCAACCTTAATACGATTGGAATCGTGAGAGCTTGCTAAAGCTTGATAATGACTGTTGGATTATTATATCGGAAATGGCATGTTTAAAAGCAGTTACTTAATCGTTTAAGTAATTATTGCATGAATGTCAATTAAATGTCTAGACTCAATTTATTAAAGATTTCCTCAAACACTTCTCAAGGTAACGAGTAGTAGTAATAGCTGTAAGCACGAATACGTGCTTATTGAGCGAATTCGGCTTATGCTGCGGGTTGAAAAGAGGCTGTAAGCACGTATGTGTTCTTAAAGCCGAGAAGTAGCTATGGTTACTGGTCTGTAAGCACACATAGGTGCTTATTGAACGAATTCGGCGCATGCGGCGGGTAGAAAAGAGGCTGTAAGCACGTATGTGTTCTTACAGTGAGAAACTAGCTATGGTTACTGGTCTGTAAGGACACATAGGTGCTTATTGAGCGAATTCGGCGTATGCTGCGGGTTGAAAAGAGGCCGTAAGCACGTATGTGTTCTTATAGCGAGAAACTAGCTATGGTTACTGGTCTGTAAGCACGTATATGTGCTTATTGAGCGAAATCGGCGCATGCGGCGGGTAGAAAACAAGCTGTAAACACGTATGTGTTCTTACAGCCGAGAAGTAGCTATGGTTACTGGTCTGTAAGCACGTATATGTGCTTATTGAGCGAAATCGGCGCATGCGGCGGGTAGAAAAGAGGCTGTAAGCACGTATGTGTTCTTACAGCGAGAAACTAGCTATGATTACTGGTCTGTAAGCACACATAGGTGCTTATTGAGCGAATTCGGCGTATGCGGAAGGTAGAAAAAGAGGCTGTAAGCACGTATGTGTTCTTACAGCCGAGAAGTAGCTATGGTTACTGTTCTGTAAGCACACATAGGTGCTTATTGAGCGAATTCGGCGTATGCGGAAGGTAGAAAAAGAGGCTGTAAGCACGTATGTGTTCTTACAGCCGAGAAGTAGCTATGGTTACTGTTCTGTAAGCACACATAGATGCTTATTGAGCGAATTCGGCGTATGCGGAAGGTGGAAAAGAGGCTGTAAGCACGTATGTGTTCTTACAGCGAGAAACTAGCTATGGTTACTGGTCTGTAAGCACACATAGGTGCTTATTGAGCGAATTCGGCGTATGCGGCGGATAGAAAAGAAGCCGTAAGCACGTATGTGTTCTTACAGTGAGAAACTAGCTATGGTTACTGGACTGTAAGCACAGATAGGTGCTTATTGAGCGAATTCGGCGTATGCGGAAGGTAGAAAAGAGGCTGTAAGCACGTATGTGTTCTTACAGCGAGAAACTAGCTATGGTTACTGGTCTGTAAGCACACATAGGTGCTTATTGAGCGAATTCGGCGTATGCGGAAGGTAAAAAAGAGGCTGTAAGCACGTATGTGTTCTTACAGCCGAGAAGTAGCTATGGTTACTGGTCTGTAAGCACACATAGGTGCTTATTGAACGAATTCGACGTATGCGGCGGGTAGGCAGGAGACTGTAAGCACGTATGTGTTCTTACAGCGAGAAACTAGCTAAGGTTACTGGTCTGTAAGCACGTATATGTGCTTATTGAGCGAAATCGGCGCATGCGGCGGGTAGAAAACAAGCTGTAAGCACGTATGTGTTCTTACAGCGAGAAACTAGCTATGGTTGCTGCTCAATAAGCACGTATAAGTGCTTATTGAGCGAATTCGGCGTATGCGGAAGGTAGAAAAGAGGCTGTAAGCACGTATGTGTTCTTACAGTGAGAAACTAGCTATGGTTACTGGTCTGTAAGCACAAATAGGTGTTTATTGTGTTACATGGACGTGTGAATCAACCCCCAAAAAAAGGGCAGTCCGCGATTGGACTGCCCTAAGGAAACAAGGTTAGTGGTTGCTTGCTGTTTGCTCCAAAATCACATAGCCGTAAGCAGGCAATGTGAATTGAAGTTTACCGTCGTTGCTGCTTGCAACGGAAGAGCTTACTGCATATTTGCTAGTGTTTGATAACAATACAGACCAAGTCGATGAGCCGTTATCGGTGATGACAGCTGTTGCAACCGATCTAGCATCGGCCTTAGCATTTTCGATCGAGGCAGCCACTGGGGATGCAGAAGTCTCGCTTACAGCAGTTGCAGCTGCAGCTGCTGGTTTCGCAAAGCCTCTAAAAGCAACAGCATGAGGAGCAGCGTTGCAATCAGTCGGCTGAGCTTCAATTACGAAGCTCAGATCAGCCGCTTCGCCGCGAGCATTCATCGCGATAAGAAGCCGTTGGCTGCCTTCACGACGCTCATAGACCAAGGTGCCATCTGCTGCGCCAACGTGCACGAAGCGAATATCAGCGCTGCGAAGCGCGCTGTACTTGTGGCGCAGTCCGATTGCGTCGGTATAGAACGTGAGCAACTCACGGTTTTGCTCCTCTGGGTCCCACACCATGCATTTGCGGCAGCCTGGATCGCCAGCGCCATTGATGCCTACCTCATCGCCATAATAAATACATGGGGTTCCAGGGAAGGTCAGCTGGAAGAGCGAAGAAAGTTTCATCGCATCCGTATTATCCTCGCAGATCGTAAGCAGACGAGGCGTATCATGGCTATCGAGCAGGTTGAAAGCCGATTCTGTTACTTGCTGCGGATATGCTGCAAGCTGCGCTCCAATCGCATTAGCGAAGTCAGAGGCATCAATCGTTTGATAAGCAAAGAAATCAAGAACTGCATTCGTGAAAGGGTAGTTCATAACCGCATCGAATTGATCACCCTGCAGCCACATCATTGAATCATGCCAAATCTCGCCCAAAATATAAGCGTCTTTATTCACTGCTTTTACCGTCTGACGGAACTCACGCCAAAACTGATGATCAACCTCATTGGCAACATCCAATCTCCAGCCGTCGATTCCGATCTCCTCGATCCAGTAGCGAGCTACCTCGAACAAATATTGCTTCACCTCAGGATGCTCGGTGTTCAGCTTCGGCATAAGCGGCTCAAATGCGAAGGTCTCGTACGTCGGAACGCCGTCCACCACTTGCAGCGGCCATTCCCGAACATAGAACCAATCCGCATATTTTGACTGCTGTCCGTTTTTCTGAGCATCGACAAATGGAGGGAAGGTTTTGCCTGAGTGATTGAATACCGCATCAAGCAAGACACGAATGCCGCGGGCATGGCAGGCATCAACCAATTCCTTCAACTTCTCATTTGTGCCAAAATGCGGATCAACCTTCATGTAGTCTTGTGTATCATATTTGTGATTGGTCGTTGCTTCGAACAGCGGTGTGAAATATACCGCATTAATGCCAAGTGCTGAAATATGATCCAAGTGATCAATTACACCCTGGAGGTCACCGCCAAAAAAGTTTTTTGGCGTAGGCTCGCCGCCCCAAGGCAGCACATTTTCAGGATTGATCGAAGGATCGCCATTCGCGAAGCGTTCAGGGAATATTTGATAAAAGACAGCGTCCTTCACCCAAGCTGGCGGCTCAAATACATCGATTGGATTAATATATGGGAAATCAAAAAATGAATTTGAGTTGTCAGGAAGTGTAAGCTCGATACCTTTATCCGAGAAAATAATCGCCTCATCTCCGCTTATTAAGCGGAACGCATAACGCAGCCTCCGAAAAGGAGGGATAACGGAGGTTTCCCAATAATCGAATCGTGCATCCGAAGTGAAAATATGCATAGGGACCGTTGTGATCGTTTGATCCCACGCGTACTTGTCGCCAACGATTGCTTCAACTACAGCAACATCGTCTTTTTTGGTACGCAAGCGGAGGTGCAGCGTTTTTCCGTCGTAGGCGTAAGCCCAGTTTTGCTTCGGTCTGTGATAAACAGCTTCTAATAACATGATTATCGCTCCTTCATGGATGATGTGAGAAAAGATATGGAAACACGAAAAAAGGCACAACCTCTCTGCTCATAATAAGCCGAGGTTGTACCTTCTCCCATAACACGTTCAGGCGCCGCTCACGCGAAGCATATTGCGAACAAATGGTTGCGGTAGCATTGCCTTTCTATTGTAAATCTCAACACTTTTATTATACATAATTTGCACGTATTGTACTAGTCTAGTTTTGAAAAAAAATTATGCATTAACCGCTTCATGCGCTAGTGATTCCAAGTAGCGCTCGCAATCCAGAGCAGCCATACAGCCGCTTCCAGCAGCGGTAATCGCTTGGCGGTAATTACGGTCTTGAACATCGCCGCAAGCGTATACGCCTGGGATGTTCGTCTCGGAAGTGCCCGGCTTCACAATAATGTAGCCTTGCTCATCGGTGTCGATTTGACCGCCAAGGAAGCCAGTGTTAGGCGTGTGGCCGATCGTAATAAATACGCCGTCTGTTTCAAGCAATTCTTCCTCGCCCGTTTCATTATTGCGCACCTTCAACCCTTGCAAGCCCATGCCTGTTGCAGCAACTTCAAGCGGTGTACGGTTTAGGCTCCATACGATTTTGTCATTCGCACGAGCGCGATCCTGCATAATTTTTGATGCGCGCAGCTCATTGCGGCGGTTAACTACTCTTACTTCGGAAGCGAAGCGAGTAAGGAACACGGCTTCTTCCATTGCGGAGTCGCCGCCGCCTACTACAATAATCTTTTTGCCGCGGAAGAAGAAGCCATCACAAGTTGCACATGTGCTTACGCCGCGACCGATATTTTCTTGCTCACCCGGAATGCCGAGGTATTTGGCTGAAGCGCCTGTAGAGATAATGATGGATTCGGCTTGCAGCTCGCCAATGCCTTCCACATCAAGCGTGTAGGGACGTTTGCTGAAGTCGACGCTTTTTACAGAGCCTGTTTTGAATTTTGCACCAAAGCGCTGTGCTTGCTTACGCATGTTGGACATTAGCTCGCTGCCCAAAATACCATCAGGGAAACCTGGGAAGTTTTCTACTTCTGTTGTTGTTGTAAGCTGGCCGCCTGGCTGCCACCCTTCAATAACGAGCGGCTCCATGTTCGCGCGAGCCAAATAAATGGCAGCCGTCAATCCGGCAGGTCCTGTACCAATAATAATTGTTTTATGCATCATCTATATCCTCCATTCAAAATTCCGTTGAATAATAAATCCTACTTTAAAATTATTATAATGTAGCTTTAAAGTCAATATCGTTCATGTAACGTTCATGTTGGTCATGTATGCTGAAATCATAACTACATAAGTCTAATTGGAGGAAGAACAAAATGCCCAAAATCGTAGTTGCAGACGACGATCCAAACATTCGCGAGCTGGTAGCTCTTTTCCTAAAAAGAGAAGGTTGTCAGGTCATTGAAGCTATAGATGGTATAGACGCATTAGAGAAGCTGGACTTGGTACGACCAGATCTTGCGATTATTGATGTCATGATGCCCCGCATGGACGGGTGGGCGCTTTGCGCAGAACTGCGAGCGAGCTATGATATTCCGCTGCTCATGCTGACTGCAAAGGGAGAAACCTCGCAGAAGGTGAAGGGGTTTGAGCTTGGTGCGGATGATTATATGGTCAAACCATTTGATCCGCCGGAGCTCATAGCCCGGGTTAAGGCGCTGCTCAAAAGATACCGGATCACCGCTTCTCAGACGGTGGAGTTCGGCGATGTCCTCATGAATCGAACGGACTTCCATATGTCAGCTGGTGGCGAGAAGGTAACATTACCGCCTAAAGAGTTTGAGCTGCTGTTCAAGCTGGCAAGCTATCCAGGCAAAACCTTTGCCCGTGATCATCTGATTGAACAAATATGGGGGATGGACTATGAGGGGGACGAGCGAACCGTTGATGTCCATATCAAAAGACTGCGGGATCGTTTTCCCGAGGAGCAATATCGTTTCCGTATCGTAACGATTCGCGGTCTAGGGTATCGAATGGAGGTATGGTCATGATTCGCGGCCTTTACTTTCGCATTACGGCTACATTCCTCGTTATCGTTTTGATTAGCATCGGGGTCGCTTTTTTATTCACGAACCAAATGTTCAAGAGGGATGCAAGGGGGCAGCTGCCCAATCAGCTGGAGAAGTCGATTGCTCGCATAGAACAGCTTTATGCCGTCTCGAAGCCGGCAGATTTGCAAGCATTTTTGGAAGAGATCTCAAGCTTGCAAGGGCAGTCAATTGTCGCTATTAGCAGCTCCAACTATTTAGTAAGGGCTGGCGAGCGAAGCGAGCTGATTATGGAGCGACTTACATTCGAGCAGCTAAGAAAGGTATTCGGTGGCAGCTCTGTCAGACTGGATGTATACACTAGCGAGGAGGTTAGCCCGCCTTCGCCGCCTGCTGTAGGGAAACTTGTGTCATTCGGCAATGAAAGATGGGCATTGTTCGTTCAGCCGAATCGTTTTCCGCAAAATAGCAACTTCTTATGGACGGCTGTCACGCTGCTTGTTACGCTGCTGCTCGTCGGAAGCGTACTTATTCTGATCGTGGCCCGTTATTTAGTGAGGCCTCTAAAAATGATGACGAACGCTGCGACGCGAATGTCACAGGGGGATTTCAGTGTACGGCTGCCCGCAAGACGCGGCGATGAGCTCGGTGAGCTTGCGCAGGGCATGAACAAAATGGCACTCAGCTTATCACAGCTTGAAATGATGCGTCAGGATTTTGTATCCAATGTCTCGCACGAAATGCAGTCTCCCCTTACGTCGATTGGCGGCTTCGCAGAAGCACTGCGCAGCGAGGAGGTTACTGGAGCTGAGCGGGAGCGTTATATTAGCATCATTAAGCAAGAGAGCATGCGGCTTTCTCGGCTAAGTGAAAATTTGCTTAATTTGGCATCGCTCGACTCGCAGCAGCATCCTTTTCACCCGCAGCCCTATCGACTGGATCGCCAGCTTCGAGATGTGGTGCTTGCCTGCGAGCCGCAGTGGATGGCCAAGAGGCAAACGGTCGAGCTGCTAATGGAGGAAACGGTGATTACTGCTGATCGTGATCAGCTTAATCAGGTATGGATGAATTTGCTTGCCAATAGCATGAAATTTACACCAGAGGACGGCAAAATCTTTTTGTCTTTGTCCGAACAGAATGGTTCCATCGTGGTTCGAATTACCGATACCGGGATAGGCGTTCATGAGGAGGATCGCGAGCGAATATTTGAGCGTTTTTATAAGGGTGATCTATCGAGAGATAGAAGCCAAGGCGGGAGCGGGCTTGGGCTTTCGATCGCACAAACCATCATTCATATTCACGGCGGAACCATTACGCTTGATCCAAGTGCGGACCAGCTTACTGGAGCAAGCTTTATGATTAAGCTCCCGTTTGCACGAACAGCTGCTTAGTTATGGGACGAAGCTGGAAAGAAGCGACAGTGGAAGCTTTTGAATACATGGAAAAACGAGGGTGAAACCGTTATGATAAAAGGAGCGATTGCATAGAAAGCAAAGAGCTGGGGGAGATGTTAAGGTGGAGAAGCGGATTCGGAAAGCGATCATTCCTGCTGGGGGATTAGGGACAAGGTTTTTGCCGGCTACGAAAGCGCAGCCGAAAGAAATGCTGCCTATTATCGATAAGCCTGCTATTCAATATATCGTAGAAGAGGCTGTAAATTCAGGCATCGAGAGTATCGTAATCGTCAGCGGACGCAACAAACGGGCGATCGAGGACCATTTTGACAAATCTGCCGAGCTCGAAATGGAGCTGGAAGCGCGTCATAACGAAGAAATGCTGGAGATGGTGCGGAAAATATCACAGCTGGCAGATATTTATTATGTTCGTCAGAAGGAGCCGCTAGGCCTTGGTCATGCAGTGCTTTGTGCACGCCGCTTCATAGCGGACGAGCCGTTCGCGGTATTGCTAGGCGACGATATTTTGAAAGCTGATCCGCCTTGCTTGCGGCAAATGATGGATGTGTACGAGAGGGAACAGTCATCTGTTGTAGCTGTGATGGAGGTGCCTTGGGATCAGACGCATAAATATGGTATTGTTGATATTGAACGGGATAAGCAGGTAGCGCGAGTACGCAACATTATTGAAAAACCGGCGCAAGGACAAGCCCCGTCCAACTATGCGGTTGTTGGGCGCTACGTCCTTGATCCTGTCATATTTGATCTGCTTGAGAAAGCGACGCCAGGCAAAGCTGGGGAAATTCAACTGACAGACAGCTTACAGCAATTAAACCATATCTCTTCTTTAATGGCTTATCGGTTCGATGGTATTAGACATGATGTAGGCGACAAGCTTGGTTTTGTACAAGCTACGATTGATTTTGCATTAGAGCGTGCGGATCTAGGCGATGAGGTCAGAAAGTACATGCTGGAGAGGCTGAAGGAAACGCAGTTCTAATTCATGAGAAATGAAGGCCGCCTATGAGCGGCTTTTTATTTTGTCTCTTGGCCGGTTCTATGGTTAGAGCTTGAGATCATGTACGTACAAGTTTCGCGTATGATATACTACAGGAATACAACTAACGGAGTTGAGGTGTGAAGTGAAGGAACAGCAAACGCCCAAATATATGCAATTAAAGCAGGAAATTATATCCTGGATCGTCACAGCGCAGTTTAAGCCGCACGAGAAGCTGCCATCGGAGAATGAGATCGGCAAGCAATTCGAGATGAGCCGGCAAACGGTGCGCCAAGCACTCGGTGATTTGGAGCAGGAGGGCTGGCTCTACCGCGTACAAGGGAAAGGGACATTCGTGTCGGATCAGTCTGCGCCGGAGCGGAAAAACTCATCCCAAGGCATGACGATCGGGATGATTACGACCCATATATCAGATTATATATTCCCGACCATCGTCAGAGGCGTTGAATCGAGCTTGCGCGCTGTAGGGGCAAGACTTCTGCTGGCGAGCACGGATAATGAAAAGGATAAAGAAAAGGACAGCCTGGAGTCGATGCTGCGCGAGCCGCTGACCGGGCTCATTATTGAGCCGACGAAGAGCGCGGRGGGCAACCCGAACTTTAATTATTTTTTGGCGCTCGATGCGCTCAAAATTCCATACATTATGCTCAATGAACGATACAGCGACGTGGATGCGCCATGCTTGCGCGTGGATGACGAGCTTGGCGGCTTTCGTGCCGCAGAGCATTTAATTAAGCTCGGCCATACGCGAATCGCTGGATTTTTTAAGACGGATGACTTTCAAGGCGTACACCGGATGCGCGGTTTTTTACGGGCTCATCGGGAGCAAGGGCACACGGTTCCGCCGGATTATTTGCTGCGCTATACGACGGAGGAGAAGCAGGACAAGCCGATGCAGGCCTTGTTTGCGATGCTGCAGCGTGAGCCGGATCAACGGCCGACCGCTATTATTTGCTATAACGATGAGCTGGCTGTAAAAATGCTTGATATCGTAAGGCAGGCTGGCTTAACGGTGCCTGAGGATCTTTCGATTGTCGGTTTTGATGATGCGAATCTGGCTACGGCTACCGAAGTGAAGCTGACAACCGTTGCGCATCCAAAAACAGAAATGGGCACGGATGCGGTTGAATTGCTGCTTAGTATGCTGGATAAGCAGCACCAGCGGCGACAAACGCAGGATAAAATATATGATCCGCAGCTCGTTATACGTGATTCAACTAGACCGCCGCATAGCTAAGCTGTTGCTGAACGGTTAATGCTTTTTAAATGGATGAATAAAAAAGACGTGACACACTTGTACGTACAACTTATAATAAAGCAAAGATATTCTATGGCGATGTCCGTATAAGTGAATGCGGATCAGCATAGAAATGCGAGCTTGAAGGGAGCGATAAGTGGTCATGTTAGAAGCATTGAAGCATGCGGTTTGGGAAGCGAATATGGATCTTCCGAAGTACGGATTAGTTACATTTACTTGGGGCAACGTCAGCGGTGTAGATAGGGAGTCTGGATATGCGGTTATTAAGCCGAGCGGCGTTCCTTACGAGGAGTTAAAAGCAGAGCAGATGGTTGTCGTAGATTTGGAAGGCAATGTGATTGAAGGAAATCTTCGACCTTCCTCTGACACGGCTACTCATGTGCTGCTCTACAAAGCGTTTCCTTCGATAGGCGGAATTGTACACACCCATTCGCCTTGGGCGACAAGCTGGGCGCAGGCGGGGCGCTCTATTCCATCGCTTGGCACGACGCATGGCGACTATTTCTATGGCGAGGTGCCTTGCACACGCGCGATGACAGAAGCGGAAATCAACGGCGCATATGAGCTGGAAACGGGCAATGTCATCGTTGAAACCTTCAATAAAAACCATATCGATCCAAACCAAGTGCCTTCGGTGCTCGTAAACAGCCACGCTCCTTTTTGCTGGGGCAAAGACCCGCATAACGCCGTTCATAATGCAGTTGTGCTGGAGGAAGTGGCGAAGATGGCTCTTCATACGTATCAGCTTAACCCGAATGTTCAGCCGATGGATCAAGCTTTATTAGACCGGCACTATTTGCGCAAGCACGGAGCGAACGCCTACTACGGCCAAAAATAAGGAGGATTCGGATAATGAGCAAAAAATACGCAATTGGTGTAGACTACGGCACGCAATCGGGCCGAGCTGTTCTTGTGGATCTATCTAACGGTGCAGAGGTAGCGGAGCATGTCACGCCGTATACTCACCACGTTATTGATGAGAAGCTTCCGGTATCTGGCATTAAGCTTGAGCATGATTGGGCGCTTCAGCATCCGCTTGACTATATTGAAGTGTTGGAATTGTCGGTTCCTGCTGTAATGAAGGAATCAGGTATCCATGCTGCTGATGTCATCGGTTTAGGCATCGATTTTACAGCATGCACAATGCTTCCCATCGATGGAGAAGGGAATCCGCTATGTGTACAGGATGCCTACAAGGATAATCCGCATAGCTGGGTGAAGCTGTGGAAGCATCACGCTGCACAAGATGAGGCTAACCTCATCAACGAAATGGCAGTACAGCGTGGTGAGAAGTGGGTGCCGCGTTATGGAGGCAAAATATCATCAGAGTGGATGATGGCCAAAGCTTGGCAAATTTTGAATGAAGCACCGGACATTTATGAAACTGCAGATAAATTTGTTGAAGCGACGGACTGGGTTATCGGCCAATTGACCGGCAATATCGTTCGCAACAGCTGTACGGCCGGCTACAAAGGCATGTGGCATAAGCAAGAGGGCTACCCAAGCAAGGATTTTTTCAAAGCGCTTGATCCTCGTTTAGAAAATCTGACAGAAACGAAGCTGCGTGGAGAAGTTGTACCGCTTGGCTCTAAGGCTGGAGAATTGCTGCCTGATATGGCTACCCGCATCGGACTTGCGCCAGGCACGGCGATCGCGGTTGGCAATGTGGATGCGCATGCGGCGGTGCCAGGTGTTGGCGTCGTTACGCCAGGCAAGCTGGTTATGGCGATGGGTACATCGATTTGCCACATGCTGCTTGGAACGGAAGAGAAGGAAGTGGAAGGAATGTGCGGCGTCGTTGAGGACGGCATCATTCCGGGTTACTTCGGCTACGAAGCGGGACAATCAGCGGTTGGCGATATTTTTGAATGGTTCGTTGAGGAATCTGTTCCAGCCTACGTAATTCAAGAGGCAGAGCAGGCTGGCGAAAATGTACATGTTTATTTGACTCGCAAAGCCAGCGAGCTGAACGTTGGCGAATCCGGCGTACTGGCGCTTGACTGGTGGAATGGAAATCGCTCGGTACTTGTAGATACGGATTTGACAGGTACTATTGTGGGCCTCACCTTGCTAACGAAACCTTGGGAAATTTACCGCGCCCTTCTTGAAGCAACGGCATTTGGCACACGCAAAATCGTCGATGCATTCCACAGCAACGGGGTTGAAGTAAATGAATTGTACGCATGCGGCGGATTGCCGCAGAAGAACGCGCTGCTCATGCAGATTTATGCAGATGTAACGAATCGCGAGATTAAGGTCGCAGCATCCAAGCAAACGCCTGCACTTGGTGCAGCGATGTTTGGAGCAGTAGCAGCTGGTGCCGAAAAGGGCGGTTTCGACAGCATTGTTGACGCTGCTCAGAAGATGGCTCGTGTACGCGAAGAAACGTTCAAGCCGATTCCGGCAAACGTTGCGGTTTACGAGAAGCTGTATGCGGAATATAACTTGCTGCACGACTACTACGGACGCGGCGCAAATGATGTAATGAAACGCCTTAAGGTTATAAAAGAAGAGCAAGCTTAGGTAGCTATTATTCAATCATCTATATACCAAAAAAACGACTCCTGCATTTAATTATGCGACGGAGTCGTTTTTTTTATTAATTTCTAGCTTTTCCCACTATTCTTGTCGAAAATGTACAGAATTTGTACAGAAACGAATGTTATTATAGGTCGTCGGACTTATAAAAAAGAGACAGAAGAAAGTAGACAACTTTTGAAAGTGATCTTAATAGTAAAGGAGAGTACGGGAATGATGGAAGATGGTAGGTCTATAGAACCAAGGGGTTCTAGGAACAGAGGTCGAATGAACAGCAGACTGTGGCGAAAACGGTTATTTACCGCATTTATGGCATTTGCGGTGCTGCTCGTTCAGCTTTTCCCTGTTCCATACGCAGCAAGTGCTGCAGCGCTTGATACAGGAGCGACTTATTTTACCGGTACGGATAACTGGGGCGGCGGAGCTGCGAACAGTGCAGCTGACGGCGATGTAGACAGCAGCACGGGGAACGGTACGGCTCTTTATCCAATCGAATTTAAAATTAAAGACATTAAAGCCAAACCTACAAAAAGCGCTTATATGCTTATACGGGCTCTTGATGTAGACGAATACGATGAATCAAACAAAAGCGGTACAGGCGAGTGGGACCGTGTATATTTCTCATCTAACCCTGCAGATATTGCATTAGGTGCTCCTACAACCCCATGGCCAGCAAATTTTGGGTCTGATACATACAAGAAGGAATTCCCTCAAGCATTTAACTTGGGCGCTTTATCCGGAAAAAATAATGTGTGGAATACGACCGTTCTGGAAATTAAACCAGATCAATGGAATAGAATCGTCGCCAATCAGGATTTATATGTTGGCATTTCAGTACATCATTATTTCATGAATACGACTAATTTCAGCAGCGGCTGGGTGACGACCATCGATTGGGGTCAGCTTGTCATTGACGGCGGTGTGAGAGAGACCGGAGAAATTACCGGAGCCGCTGTTGCCGTTGCGAAAGACAAAGTAACGATAAACACAGGTTTCTTGCCTAAAAAAGACGGAAACTTCTATATGGAAGTCAACGTCATTGAGAAAACGAAAGTCGGCAATGAGATTAGGGAGAAAAACTTGGATTTGTCGCAGAATTACTTTAGCGGCTCCAAGCAAGGAACCGAGCAGAAATGGGACAACATTGTACTTAATGCTCCTGGAGCAGATCCAAGCAAGGAATACACGGTAAATATTATTTTGTTCGACAAGCAGCCAGATAAGAATGAACCTGGAACAGCTCAGCATATTTATTCGATGTCTACGTTTGACCCTGCCGTAAGAGATATTGCAAAAGCGGGACCTCAATACGAGCCAACGAATTTTACGCTAACTGACTTCAGCAGCAAATATTATCGCGTAACAGGTGAAGCACAAGCAGCTAAGCTTGAAAAAGTGAAAATCGTTTCGCTTCCAAGCGGCGGCAAGCTCCAGCTTGCAGGAGTGGACGTTAAATTAGATGACGAAATTGCTAAGGCAGATGTCGCTCAATTGACCTTCGTTCCAGATGCAGCAGGTTTAACGGGTACGACTTCCTTTAAGTGGAATGGCTATGATGGAAGCAAGTACGCGGCTATCGATGGGACGGTAACGATTACTGCAAATGCCGCGCCTGTTGTAACAGATATGAATAAGGCTATTAATCAAGGTGAAACACTGACATTTACAGCTTCAGATTTCACAAGCCAGTATACGGATGCAACTTTGCCGAAGGAAAACTTAAGCAAGGTGAAAATCGTTTCATTGCCGGCGCCAGCTGCCGGTAAGCTAATGATCACAAACGGTGGTTCTGCTGCAGCTGTGGCCGTGGGCGATGAAATCAGTGCAGCTGATTTGGGCAAGCTGAGCTTTGTTCCTGCGAGCAATGCCAGCGGTACAGCTTCTTTTGAGTGGAATGGCTCAGACGGCGTTCAGTATGCGAAGGATAATAAGCAAGTGACCATTGCTATTAATACGGCGCCAATTGTTAGTAACATTTCTTTTGCAGCTATAGCTGGCAATACGGTTCAAATGAAAGCTACCGATTTCACTAATGCGAATGCATATAGCGATGCGGATGGCGATTTATTGACAAAAGTACGTATTAACCTTCCAGCCAACTTTTCCAATAGCGGAAAGCTGCGTTATACATCCGAAGGGGTGGACTTCGTAGTATCTTCTAATAGAGAAATTTCTTTAACGGAATTAAATACGCTGCGTTTCGTTCCAGCTGCAAATTTGGCGGAAGAAAGTATAGTTACCTTCACTTGGGATGGATTTGATGGCAAACAGTATTCTTTATCGCCAGCAAATGTGAGCATTACTTATACGAACGACCCTGTCGTGAGCAACATTGCGAAGGACGGTCTTCAATATGAGCCGACTGCTTTTACAGCTGACGAGTTTAGAAGCCAATATGCGAAAGCAAACGGTGCTGCTAATTACAATGGACTTCAGCTTGTGAAGATAGTTACTCTGCCAGCAGTGGGACAAGGCTCCTTGTTCCTAGGCAGCAAGGCAGTTGAAGCCGGTGATGAAATTGCGATCGGTGAAGTGGATACGTTATCTTTTGTTCCAGCTGATGCTGGGTTCACAGGTACGGCAGCATTTAATTGGAATGGTTATAATGGATCGAAATATGCGAAGCAGCCAGCTGCGGTAACTATTAAAGCGAATGCTGCTCCAACGGTAGAACAGATTAATAAGGAGATATTGAAAGGTGGCACGGTGCCTTTTGCAATTAAGGACTTTACGGATTCGTACAGCGATTCCAACAGTGAGAGCTTAAGCAGAGTAAAGCTCGTATCGCTCCCAGATCCTGCAAAAGGCAAGCTTGTTTTTCAAATAGGCAATGGCCCAGTTTATGACATTACGACTGCCGGCTTTGTCATTAAAGCAAGTGACTTAGATGGTTTAACCTTTGTGCCTGCTGCAGGCGTAACGGGTTCAGTAACATTCGACTGGAACGGCTCGGACGGCAAGCAATATGCGAAGGAAAACAAGAAGGTTACGATTACCATTAATACTCCGCCAGTCTTAGATGACATTATAAAAGCGGGACTTTCTGGTGAAATTATTGCTTTTAAAACAACGGATTTCACGGATTCGCCTCGTTACACAGATGCAGATGGCGATTTGCTGAAAGAAGTTGCGATTATTGTTCCAGCAAATTTCAATCAGAGCGGAACGCTTTGGTATACACCTTCTGTTGGTGAGTCAGTCTATTTGATGCCAGGCAGTACTGAAATCATTGCAAAAATCGATTTGGAAAGTCTTAAATTCCAGCCTTCAACCTCATTAGCAGAAGGAAGCACAGTTGAATTTGGTTGGAGGGGCAGCGATGGGAAACAATTTGCAGAAGCGACTGCTGCAATCACTATTGGCTACAACGGCAAGCCGGTTGCAGAACCAATCACTGTAAATGTTGCCGAAGGCACAACTGATATTATTATTGTTTTTAAAGGTTCAGATCGCGAGACAGTTACGAAGCTTGTTTACGGTTTAGAGAGCAATCCAGGCAAAGGTACGCTAGAGCCTGCCGATTATAATGTATCGGGTGATACATGGATCTATAAACCGGGTTCGGATTTTATATCTGGACAGGATAGCTTTACGTACACTGTAACGGATGGAGATAATCAAGTTGCAGCTCCTGCAACGGTAACGATTAATATTCATAGAGCGCTCGATGGATGGGCCGGAGACAAAGCGCAGGGCGAGGTAGATGTATTAAAAATCATTCCAGGCGAACAGCTTAAGCTGAGTGCTGTCAGTTCCTTGCTTGCTAAGAGCGTTACGGCGAATGTGAACGGTATTATCGTACCGCTTACGCTTGTCAATCAGGATACTTTCGTAGCAGACGGCTATAAGAAGTGGGAAAATACAACGTATTTACTTCCTGAATTAACAGCAGCAAGCAAATACGAAGTTACATTTAAGGCGCTAGACGTTGAAGGAGGCTTATTGCCTTCAGAGACAAAATTAGCGGATAACAGCTTTGAAGTGGTTAAGGCGGTACTGGCGTTAACCGCAAGTCCAGAGAAAATTTTGGGCGATGGCAAATCAACTACCGAGCTATCAGCATTGCTAACAAATGCAGATGGCACTCCAATTAAAGATGTAACGGTTATTTTTGAAGCTCCTGTTGGTAAAGGGACGTTTGTTGGTGGAAACACTGCGGTAACTGACGCGCAAGGAATAGCGAAGGTTACGTACAAATCACAGCAAATTACAGGCATCAACGAGCAGCAGATTCCGATTCAAGCGAATGTGTACAACAAAGAGCGTGGCTTGAAGGAGCAGGATGAGATCATCATTACCTTCTTGCCTGCGGCAGTTAAAGGGTTTATTACAAAGGGAGATACGAATTCGCCAATTGCTGGCGTAAGTGTTCGCGTAACGCTTGATCTAGATGGCGACGGCGTTATCACTCCAGGAACAGACTTTGATGAAACGGTTATTACCGATGCTAGCGGAGCTTATTATGTCGTGGTTCCGAAAGGCGATGTCGTTTATGAGCTGGAAGTGACGCAAACGGTTGACGTTGGCGGCGTTCCTACAACTGTAACCTATAAGCAATCGGCACAAGTGGGTGAAGTAACAGGAGCAGGCGAGGAAAACTTTGAATCCGAGAAAACGGTCACAGGTATCGTGCTGCTTAAGCAGCCAGATGGCAAGTCCTCGTTGTTTAACAGTGATCTGCTTGCTAAAACAAATATTTATTTGAAACAAGCGGATGGCAGCTACATTTCCGAAGGTGGAGCTCCGAAAGCATTTGCACTTAGCCCGCAAGGGGTATTTAATGCGAATGGGCTTGCTATTGGAGAATACGAGCTGGAAATTAGATATGAAGTTGAACCTGGCAAGGAAATTATTTTCAGCCATGCGGGGGTCAAAGTAACGGCTTCAGGGGAAATGAATATTTCTGAGGCGCTTGTCGATCCATATGGAACGATTACTAATTCGGTTACAAAAGCAGTTATTGAAGGTGCATCCGTTGTCCTTTATTACGCGGACACAGCAAGAAATAAAGGCAAAGGGATTACACCTAACACGGAGGTTGTTTTGCCGGCTCTCGTTGGTTTTGCACCAAATGACAATGCGAGTCCAGAACAGCTGACTGATGCACACGGTTTCTATGCCTATATGGTGTATCCAGAAACGGACTATTATCTTAGCGTAATGAAGAATGGGTTCTATAACTATAAAAGTCCAGTTCTCTCCGTTGAATGGGAGATTGTCAAACATGATCTAGAGCTGACGCCTATTGAGGCAAGTGCTCCATCTGCCAATCCTGCGCTTACTCTTTCAGTCGACAAGAACAAAGTAAAAAAAGGAACAACGTCGACTCTAACGGTGGATTACAAAAACAACTCCAGCAGTCCAATGGCAGCAGGAGAAATCAAGGTCAAGATTCCAGCGGGCGCAGTTGTTGTGGATGCAGCTGGCGGAATTGTAACGGACAACACCATTGTATGGAAAGTAACAAATGTGCAAGGCGGACAGAACGGCAGCTTCAAACTGGTCATCGAATGGCCGCTTATGAAAGCAGCAGATACGGCATTTGATATTTCGGGTGAATTTGTCGGGAATAATGCCACTGTCCAATCATCAGTAAAAGTAAATGTATTCTCAGATCGCTTCGGGGAGCTTACTCATACTCGTTATATTCTTGGATACCCGGATAAGGAATTCAAGGCAGAAGGCTCATTGACTCGTGCGGAGCTTGCAGCCATTGTTGCAAGACTATCTGGAAACGAGAAAGTGGAAGAGCCGCTTTCATTTAACGATATTCGCAAAGGTCACTGGGCGACGAACTACATCCAAAGCGTTACGGTAAACGGCTACTTCAGCGGATACGAAGACGGCTCTTTCCGTCCAGATGCGGCAGTTACAAGAGGAGAGCTTGCAGCGGTTATGGCAAGGTTCCTCAAGCTTGAAGTGAGCGCGCCTGCGACAGCCCACTTTAAGGATACTTCAGGCTACTGGGCAGCAGACACGATCGAAGCTTTGTTTAACGGCAAGTTTTTAACCGGTTATCCGGACGGAAGCTTTAAGCCGAAAAAAGAAATTACTCGTGTTGAAGCAGTTACGATGATCAATCGTATGCTTTATCGCGGACCGCTTCAGGGGCTGGCTCCATTGTTCCCTGATATGCCGCAAAGCCACTGGGGCTTTGGCGATGTACAGGAAGCAACGATCTCACACAAAGCTGAGCGCAATGAAGATGGCAGTGAAAAATGGATCGAAAGCATCAATGATAGCGTGAAATAAAGAGCATTAATAGAAGCAGCCTATCTGTTCACAGTGTATTGTGACCATGATAGGCTGCTTTTTTTAAATATGGCTCCATTTCCCACTATAAAAAAATGGAGATCATTTACTTTTTGATATAGAATAGATAGATATGTTTAGAGAGAAACGTGGGCTGGGGGATGAACGGAAGTGTATTGCCATCATTGTGAAAAAAAACAGACGGATGATGCCATTTATTGCAGCCAGTGCGGCAGATTGCTTGCTGATGGAGAAGAAGCTGCAGCGGCTCTAAGTACTGAGCGATCTATGCTGTTATCGGAGCGGGCTGCTTCTGTAGAGATAGACGCAACAAGCCAGCAGCCGGGCAAGCCTAAAAAAACGCGGAGACGTAGAGCTAAGAGCTCTATTTTGGCATGGCTGATGCCTATAATTTTAGCACTTGTTACCGCTGGTTCCGTATTTAGTTACTATATATATCAATCCGAAATAAATGATAGAGTCATCAAGCTTCATGTTGAGGCGAAGGCGGAGGCGCTAGCAGGGAAATATGACAAAGCGCAGAAGCTGCTGCAGGAAGCCTCGGATGCGCGTCCAGGCTTTGACGCTCTGCAGAAGGATGCGGAGATCGTTGCCCTTGTCGCAGAGCTGGCACAGTCAATTACAGCTGCGGGGAAGCAGCTGGAGGAGAGTAAGCTTGAAGAGGCAGAACAGACACTGGAGCGGATTAACGGTGAATTAAAGGGTCATAAAGAGCCAATCTATATAAAGATTAAGCATCAGCTTGACGACTATAACGTTAAACTTGGTGTCATGAGGCTGACGGAAGAACTGGCAGGTCTGAATACAGTGGATGAGCTTGAGTCAAGGCTTAACATTGCGAATCAATTAGACGGTGAAGAGGCGCTAGCTGTAAAAGAGCAAATTGTTGCCAAAATCGTCGATATAAGCTATAAGGATGCCGAAGCATTGCTTAAGAAAAAAAACTATTCGGATGCGTTGGCGCTGACGGACCGAGCGCTGCTTTTTGCCAAGGATAATGAGCGGATTATGTCACTGGCCAAAAAGATAACTGATGCACAGGCTGATTACGAGAAAAGGGAACAGCGAAGATTAGAGCAAGCGATGCAGCAGGCTGCAGCAGAGGATCTAAAAAATCAGACGGCAGCCGTCGAGGTTGTTAAAATCGAATCGACGCTAGATGAGTTCGGAGATTTAAATATTGTAGGCGAGCTGAAAAATGCCGCTACACGGCCTATTTATTCGATTAGCGTTCAATTTATCGTCTACGATGCTGACGGCAAAGAGGTAGGCAAGGGCAAGGCAGAGGCGACGCCGGATTATGTTGATCCAGGCCAGAAAATCACCTTTAATAGTACGGTATATGGGGTTTATGTAGAGAATACAACCGTCGTCGTTGATCACGCGACTTGGTATTTGGATTAAGGGGAAGATGTGATGAGAAAACGAGCTTGGATTAGCGTCATCGCTTCTACTCTCATTGTATGTGGAGGATTGGCTGCTGCGTTAGCCATTCATTCAGAGTTGCCAAACAGGCTGACGGGAAAGCCGTTGCTTGCGGTAGCTGATGAGACGAAGCAGAAGTCTCTTAAGGATATTATTTTTGAAACGCAGAAGCTGGTCGTCATGATTGAAAATGAAAACGGGGATCAAGGCTCAGGCTTCCTTTATAATAAGCAAGGGGATCTCATCACGAATGCGCATGTTGTCGCTGGCTCCCATACTGTGAAAATTAAAACAGCGGATGCACGCGAGCTGGACGGAAAAGTCATTGGCATTAGCACGGAAACGGATATTGCGGTTGTTCGTGTGAAGGAACTGGCTGGAACGGAGCCGCTGCAGGTAGAGCGTAAAGAAAGAGCGGAAGTCGGGGACGAAGTGCTTGCTGTTGGCAGTCCGCTCGGATTTCAAAATACGGTTACTACCGGTATTGTCAGCGGACTAGGAAGAACGTTCAAAATTGATTCCTATTTGTATTCGGATCTCTATCAAATTTCTGCGCCAATTGCTCCTGGTAATAGCGGTGGACCGCTCGTTGATCAGAAAACGGGATCGGTGCTTGGCATTAATTCTGCCGGTTATGAGCAAGGTTCAATTGGCTTTAGTATCCCCATTGCGAACGTAATCGATATCGCAGAAGGCTGGTCTACTAAACCGATGACTAAGCTGCCCGATCTGGAGCTTTCGGATAAGGAACTGAAGATGGAAGATGAAGCGAAGATTGAGGAATATGCTGATTATCTCGTTACTCATTTTTATGACAGTCTGAACAATGCCGATTATGTCTATGCTTATTCATTGCTAGGCGGCAATTGGAAGGAAGGGACGAGCTACGAGAAGTTCAGGGCAGGTTACTTGGGGACGCTGAATGTGGTCATCGAAAATATGCATGTGACGGAGAGCAGGGAAGACAAAGCTACCGTTATCGCTGTTATTTCAGTAGATGAGCGGGTCGAAGGCAAATATGTGTTAAGCAAATACCAAGTGACCTATGAGGTCGGCTACGAGAACGATCAATTAAAGCTGCTGAGCGGCAAAGGTAAGGCTATTAAGTAAAAGAATGCTGTTTAAAAAGCTAGAAAAAGTCGGTCAGGGGAGACCGCTTTTTCTAGCTTTTTTGTATAGCTGTGGGACTTGCCTTATCGATGAATTTATTGATTCATCGTCAGTTCTAATTAAATTTCTATGCTTGTATTTTCGATTTCATCCTCGCGCAAAACAGGGCTTAAAAAGAGTTCAAGCGCTAAAGAGTCATTGCGCTGAAGCGGGAAGCTGAGCAGCGATGCTGGAATTACGCGTCCATTCAGTACAAGTTGATAGCTGGTATTGCCGCCAATAGGGACTCCACTAACGGAATTAATTTGACCATTGAAGCTGAAGCTAACAACCCCCGTTTCCGCTAGAGCCTGATAGATGCTCAAACCCGGTCGGAAAGGAATGCGATACGCCTCCGTTATGCTAGGAAACGCTCTTCCACCGTTTATGAGAACCGTAACGGTCGCCTGTGGTCCCGCAGGCGGGAACAGCCATGGCCCACCGATCCAGAAGCCCCCCGGCCCAAAGCCGCCGGGTCCYCCTGGCCCAAAGCCGCCGGGTCCCCCTGGCCCAAAGCCGCCGGGTCCCCCTGGCCCAAAGCCGCCGGGTCCCCCTGGCCCAAAGCCGCCGGGTCCCCCTGGCCCAAAGC